>NZ_JBWKDK010000003.1:0-1370 GCF_056436005.1 Streptomyces sp. NPDC043854 | reverse complement strand
TTTCGCTACCCCCCCACCACCCCCCCCACCCCCCCCCCCCCCCCCCTCCCCCCCCCCCCCCCCCCCCCCCCCCCCCCCCCCCCCCCCCCCCCCCCCCCCCCCCCCCCCCCCCGCGCCTGAGTCGTGGGGCGGCGGACTGTAGGTCAGTATGGGGTGCTGCCTGCACACCCGACCGAGGAGCGCCGAGATGGCCTTGATGACGACGGTGCTCGCCGCATCGCTGGCCCTGACGGCAGGCGTGGGCACCCCGAGCCCCGAGCAGGGCGAGGTGAGCGTCGCCGCGGCCTTCCGGGAGCCCGACGACGCCGGGTACGGGGCGGTCACCTACGAGCCCGGGCCCGTACCGATCGGCAGCCGGATCCGCGTGACGGAGCGGACCGGCGAGCACGGCACCTGGATCGAGCTCCTGCTGGGGGGCGTCGAGCCCGGCCGGACCTTCGGCGCCCACGTGCACCGCAAGCCGTGCGGGGCCGATCCCGAGGACGCCGGCGCGCACTACCAGGACGCCGTCGACCCGGTGCAGCCCTCCGTCGACGCCGTGTACGCCAATCCGCGCAACGAGACCTGGCTGGACCTGACCACGGACGCGCGCGGCCGCGGCCGTTCGCAGACGTCCGTCGACTGGCGGTTCCGGCCCGGCGAGGCCCGCTCGGTCGTGGTGCACGAGCACGCGACCCACACCATGGCCGGCCACGCGGGGAGCGCCGGCCCGCGCCTCGCGTGCATCACCGTGCCCTTCGTCTAGTGCCGCATCAGGCGACGTTCGCTTGTTGACCACCTCGCGTGGCCGTTCGTCGGGGGCGTGCCCGTTCCGCCGGATGACGTAGCGGCGGATCATGCTGCCCGGCTCCTCGTGGCCGGCGTGATCAGGCACTGTCGGTCGGCGTGCAGGCGAAGTCGACGCTGTCGGCCGCGGCCCGGTCGCCGACTCGGGCGCCCGTCCTCGCAGTCGGGTGCGGGGAGAAGTCGTCGGGCACGATCGCGGTGCGTCCGGCCACGGGCAGGCGCCCCTGCCACAGGAGCACCGAATCCATGTCCGCGTCACCCCCGACACGGCCTCGCCCGCCACGACGGCCGCTTCAAATCGCGTCCTAAGGGCTGTCCCGTAACTGCTATGGGAGGGCTGGTGCCATGCCCTACGGCTGAACGCACCGCGCCAGCTGGCCGTACTTCATGCCGCTGGAGTAGAGGATTCCCTGCTGGTTGCGACCCATGATCTTGATGCCGTGGATGCGCCGCTCCACAAGAGTCAACCGGAGGACTTGAGTGCCGGACTCCGTCGAGAGCTCAAGAAGGTTGCCGGGCTGGAGGTCTTCGGCGAGGACATCGATCGTCATGGTGGGGATGGTACGACTTGACCGTGATACGGA
>NZ_JBWKDK010000002.1:0-322595 GCF_056436005.1 Streptomyces sp. NPDC043854 | reverse complement strand
CCCCCCCCCCCCCCCCCCCCCCCCCCCCCCCCCCCCCCCCCCCCCCCCCCCCCCCCCCCCCCCCCCCCCCCCCCCCCCCCCCCCCCCCCCGCCGCCGTTCGGCATCTGTTTTCCGGTTTTCCGGTTCCGGGACGTGCCGCGAGGAGACCCCGCGCCCTGTGCCCGTGCCCGTCTCTAGGCCGTCTGCTGGGCCACCAGGGCCAGGGCTGCCGCCACGAGGACCACCAGGAGCGCGATGAGCGCCATGGGGTTCAGGCCTGCGAAGGGGCCCTCCTGCTGGAGGCGCTCCCGGTTCGCCCGGCACACCGGGCAGCGGCCCTGACTGACGGGCGCGGCGCAGTTCGCGCACACGAGCCGGTCATATGTCATGCGCTCTCCTCCTCTCGTCCCCTTGAACAACGCGTGGGGGAACGCTCCCGTTCCCCCTACCACTGTGCCAGCTCCGGCGACATTCGGCGCGGCCCGTCCGGGCAATCGCGAACGCTCCCTTCCCCGACCAGGGGATATATCGGGCAACTACGGGCGGCGGGTCCCCTCCCCGCGCCCGTTCGCGTATGGTCACGCACACCTACCCCCGGCGACCGTGGTGCACCCGTGATCCGATTCGACAACGTCTCCAAGTCCTACCCGAAGCAGAACCGTCCCGCACTCAGAGATGTCTCCCTGGAGATCGCGAAGGGCGAGTTCGTCTTCCTGGTCGGCTCCTCCGGCTCCGGCAAGTCCACCTTCCTGCGGCTGATCCTCCGCGAGGAGCGGGCCAGCCACGGCCAGGTCCACGTCCTGGGCAAGGACCTCGGCAAGCTCTCCAACTGGAAGGTCCCGCAGATGCGGCGCCAGCTGGGGACCGTCTTCCAGGACTTCCGCCTGCTGCCCAACAAGACGGTGGCGGAGAACGTCGCCTTCGCCCAGGAGGTCATCGGCAAGCCGCGCGGCGAGATCCGCAAGGCCGTCCCGCAGGTCCTGGAGCTGGTGGGCCTCGGCGGCAAGGAGGGCCGCATGCCCGGCGAGCTCTCCGGCGGTGAGCAGCAGCGCGTGGCCATCGCCCGCGCCTTCGTCAACCGCCCCTCCCTGCTGATCGCGGACGAGCCCACCGGCAACCTCGACCCGCAGACCTCCGTCGGGATCATGAAGCTGCTCGACCGGATCAACCGCACCGGCACCACCGTCATCATGGCCACGCACGACCAGCAGATCGTGGACCAGATGCGCAAGCGCGTCATCGAACTCGAACAGGGCCGTCTCGTACGCGACCAGTCGCGCGGCGTCTACGGCTACCAGCACTGAAAGGCCCACCCAGACGTCATGCGCGCCCAGTTCGTCATGTCGGAGATCGGCGTCGGTCTCCGCCGCAATCTCACCATGACCTTCGCGGTCATCATCTCCGTGGCCCTGTCGCTGGCCCTGTTCGGCGGCTCCCTGCTCATGCGCGACCAGGTGAGCCAGATGAAGGGCTACTGGTACGACAAGGTCAACGTCTCGATCTACCTGTGCAACAAGAGCGACGCGGAGAACAGCGAGACCGGGAGCAAGGCCTGCGCCAAGGGCGCGGTCACGCCCGAGCAGAAGCAGCAGATCGAGACCGACCTGAAGAAGATGGACCTCGTCCAGACGGTCCACTACGAGTCCGCCGACGAGGCCTACAAGCACTACAAGGAGCGCTTCGGGCACACCGCGCTCGCCTCGGTCGTCACCCCGGACCAGATGCCCGAGTCCTTCCGCGTGAAGCTCAAGGAGCCGGAGAAGTACCAGGTCATCACGACCGCGTTCGCCGGCCGTGACGGCGTGCAGTCGGTGGAGGACCAGCACCGCGAGCTGGACAACCTCTTCCAGATGCTCAACTACCTCAACTGGGCCGCCCTCGGCATCATGCTGATCATGCTGATCGTGGCCCTGCTGCTGATCGTCAACACGGTGCGCGTCTCGGCCTTCAGCCGGCGCAGGGAGACCGGGATCATGCGGCTGGTCGGCGCCTCCAGCTTCTACATCCAGGTGCCGTTCATCATGGAGGCCGCGTTCGCCGGCCTCATCGGCGCCGTGTTCGCCTGCCTCATGCTCGGCGCCGGCCAGTACTTCGTCATCGACCACGGGGCCGCGCTGCGCACCAAGATGGAGCTGATCAACTTCATCGGCTGGGACTCCGTGCTGACGAAGCTGCCGCTGGTGCTCGCCATCGGCGTGCTGATGCCCTCCCTGGCGGCCTTCCTGGCGTTGCGCAAGTACCTGAAGGTGTGACAAGCGCCCCGTGTGAGCTCCGTCCAACCCGGCGTGCCCATACGGACCTTGTCCTAGACTCGGCGCCATGCAGGGTCTGCCCGCCTTCTGTCTTCGGCCCCGCGACCTCCGTCGCGGGGCCGCTTTGACGCTGGCCTTCGTCGCGGCCGTCACCGCCGCCGCGGGCCTCGGCTGCTGGGACGGCGCCGGCGCCGCAGGCCGTGCCGACGCCGGATTAACGGCCGCCGACACCGCCGCCCCCGCCCCCGCCCCCGGACCGTCCGGCCCGCCCGCCGGCACCGCCGACCGGGAGGCCGTCGCCCGCGCCGCCGCCGAGGCCGTCGCCGAGGGCAAGTCCGGCAAGAAGGCCGCCCAGGAAGTGGTCAGCCGCAGCGGCGACCGCTGGGGCGTCGTCTACGACCAGGGCGAGTACGCCGCCTTCGCCGACGACCTCGACGGCCGCTGGACCGGTGTCGGACTGTGGCCCGAGCGCCGCGCCGACGGCCGCATCGAGATCGGCAGGGTCCAGCCCGGCAGCCCCGCCGCCCGCGCCGGCCTGCGCGCCGGGGACCGGCTGCTCGACGTCGACGGCCGCCCCGTCACCGGCCTGCGCGTCTCCGAGGTCGTCGCCCTCCTGCGCGGCGAGGCCGGCACCCCCGTGGTCCTGCGGTACGGCCGGGACGGCGCCCCGGACCTCACCCAGACCCTCCACCGCGAGCAGCTGCGCACCGAGCCCGTGACCGTACGGGAACTGCCCGGCGGGATCACCGTCATCAAGGTCGCCTCCTTCAGCCGCGGCTCCGGCGAGCGCGTCAAGGCCGCCGTCCGGGCCGCCCCGCCCGGCGCCGGCGTCATGCTCGACCTGCGCGGCAACCCGGGCGGGCTCGTCACCGAGGCCGTGACCGCCGCGTCCGCCTTCCTCGACGGGGGACTCGTCGCCACGTACGACGTCCGCGGCGACGAGCGCGCCCTGTACGCCGCCCCCGGCGGGGACACCGCCCGGCCGCTGGTCGCCCTGGTCGACGGCGGCACCATGAGCGCGGCGGAACTCGTCACGGGCGCCCTCCAGGACCGCGGCCGCGCCGTCGCCGTGGGCACCCGGACCTTCGGCAAGGGCGCGGTGCAGATGCCGACGCAGCTCCCGGACGGCTCGGTCGCCGAGCTGACGGTGGGCACGTACCGCACCCCGGCGGGGCGCAGCCTCGACGGCAGCGGCATCACCCCGGACCTCGCGGCGGGCACGGCCGTCGAGGAGCGGGCCCGTGCGGTATTGGGTGGCCTCGGGGCGGGTTCGTAGTGCGAAAATGGCTGCACTATGGCTAAGGAAAAAGGGCGCAAGCTGATCGCCCAGAACAAGAAGGCGCGGCACGACTTCCACATCCTCGACACCTACGAGTGCGGCCTCGTGCTCATGGGCACCGAGGTGAAGTCGCTGCGCCAGGGCCGGGCCTCGCTGGTCGACGGGTTCGTGCAGATGGACGGCCACGAGGCGTGGCTGCACAACGTGCACGTGCCGGAGTACAGCCAGGGCACCTGGACCAACCACAGCGCCCGCCGGAAGCGCAAGCTGCTCCTCCACCGCGAGGAGATCGACAAGCTGGAGTCCAAGTCGCAGGAGACGGGTCACACGATCGTGCCCCTGTCGCTGTACTTCAAGGACGGCCGGGCGAAGGTCGAGATCGCGCTGGCGAAGGGCAAGAAGGAGTACGACAAGCGCCAGACGCTGCGCGAGAAGCAGGACCGCCGTGAGGCCGACCGCGCGATGTCTGCGGCGCGCAGGCGTCAGCGGGGTTAATCCTGTAGCTTGCGACGGCCGTGGTCGCGTACCATGGCGTCAGCGCCGCCCCCTGGTGAGGGGCGGATGCAGTTTGTTAATTCAACATGGGGATGATCGGTTTCGACAGCGGATGTCGAGGCAGGGGAAGCGAGCCGAGGAAGCGGCAATGATCTCGTTAACCCTATGTCGCAAAAAATAATCGCCAACACCAAGAGCGATAACTCCCGCTTCGCCCTCGCTGCCTAATCTCAGCGAAACAAACGAAGCCTCTGTGAGGAGCGTCAGCCCGGGCGTGATCCCGACCCGGATCCTGGCGTCAGCTAGGGATCTAAACCTCTAACCCCGGTCACGGGGGTCGGAGGGAAATCAAACAGTGACTGAGCCCGTCGGAGACTTGTCCGCGTGATCTCCGGGGCCGAGAAAATCGAAGCGGACTGCGCTCGGAGAAGCCCTGGTTCTGCACCGTTGGACGCGGGTTCGATTCCCGCCATCTCCACTCATCCCATGTGGGCGAAGGCCCCGCGACCGGTTCGGTCGCGGGGCCTTCGTCATGCCGTGGCCTCAATCCTCCTTGGTCGAGGCTCGCACCTCCCCGCATGCCGTGGCTGTGGCCGCCCCCTCGCGGTCACGGGCGACGGCTTCCATAAGCCGGCGGGCGTTGGCGGGGGAGCGCAGCAGGTAGCGGGTCTCCTCCCAGGCGTCGTCATCGTCGTCGGCCTGTGTGGTCATGTGCGGTACCTACCTCCGTAGGGCGGGGAGCGGGCAGCTGCGCCGTGCGGCGCAGACAAGAGCGGTTCAGATCATTCCCCAAGGCCGCCCCCACCGCCCGTCAGGGCGGTAGCGTGGGATGCCGGTCGCGACCGGGGTCCTACCGAGAAGGAGACGTGGGTACGCCTGTCCCCGTCGAAGGCGGGGCGCTGATCCCGATGCCGGAACTCACCGTTTCCGCCATGCGGCACGCCGTTGCCCGCATCGCCCCCTCCCGGATCCGCGCCTTCGACGAGCATCTGGCCGAGGCCGCCACGAACGCGCAGCAGGCTCAGAGCCTCGCTCCCCTGCGGAGCTTCGTTCACGCCTGGGCGGTGACCGTGGCCATCGCCCGCCACCCCGCCCGGGCCGCCCGCTTCCACGCTCTGGAAGCCTTGACCGACGCTGGGGAGGAGGATCCTGCGGAGGCACTCGCAGAGATCCAACAGATCCTCCGGGCGGCGGGGCACGAAGCAGGTCTGTGAGCGACCGGGCGGCGTCACCTGGTCCGGGTTGGGCCTCCCGTGAGGGCTGCCCCGATCGCCAGGGCCAGGAGGGCCGACGCGGCCGGGAGGGCGTACGGGGTCGTGGTGCCCCAGTGGTCGATGGTCCAGCCTGCGGTTGCCGAGCCGGTGGCGATGCCCGCGAAGATCGCGGTGACCGCCAGGGTCATGCCCTCGTTGAGGCGGGCCGGCGGGGTCGCGGCGTGGACGCGGGACATCGCCGTGACCATGGTCGGGGCCGTGGCCATGCCCGCCAGGAGGAGGGCGCAGCCCAGCAGGAGCACCGAGCCCGTCGCGGCCGCCGCCCAGGGCAGGGCCATTGCTGCGGTGAGGGCGGCCAGGCAGGCGGGCAGGGTGAGCGGGCGGAGCGTGCCGTAGAGGAGGCCCGCCGCGCAGGAGCCGGCCGCCTGGAGGGCCAGGACCGGCCCGGAGGCGGCGCCCAGGCCGTGGGCGTCGAGGTAGGCGATGGAAGTGACCTCCAGCGCGCCGAACATCACGCCGAGGGGGAGGAAGAGGGCCAGCAGGGGGCGGACGGAGCGGAGCGGGGCGGTGTCCCGGGCGGTCCGGTTCGGCGGGGGTTCCGTCGAGCGCTGTGCGGTGAAGAGCAGCATGCCGGTGAGGAGGAGGACGGCGGCGGTGAGGGTGCCCGCCTCGGGGAAGGCGGCCGAGCACAGGGCGGCCGCGACCACCGGGCCGAGCATGAAGCACAGCTCGTCGGCGGCCTGTTCGAAGGCCATGGCCGTGTGGTGGGCGGAGCGGTTGTCGCGTAGCAGGTGGGTCCAGCGGGCCCGGGACATGCCGCCGATGTTGGGTGTGGTCGCCGTGGCCGCGTAGCTGGCGAAGAGGGTCCAGGCGGGGGCGCCGGAGCGGACGCACAGGATCAGCGAGAGCGAGCCGAGGACCGCGATCAGCGTGGCCGGGACGGCGATCCGCGCCTGTCCGTACCGGTCGACCAGGCGGGCGGTCCAGGGCGCGACCAGGGCGGTGGCCGCGAGGCCGGTGGCCGTGACCGCGCCGGCGAGGGCGTAGGAGCCGCGCTGGCCGGCGATCATCATCACCGCGCTGACGCCGAACATGCCCATGGGGAGGCGGGCCAGCAGGTTCCCGGCGGTGAAGGCGCGGGTGCCCGGGAGGGCGAACAGGCGGCCGTAGGGGCCCGGCTCGCGACGGGGCCGGGACGGCTTCCGGTCCGGGAGCGGTGCGATCACCAGCGTGGTGCCGGTCATGGTCATGCGGGGGCGGGTCGGGGGCGGGGCGGTGTGCGGCATGTCATCCAAGATCCGGGCCGGCGGGGGGAGGCGTCCAACACCTGTTCGCCGCCGATTCACCGGTTTTGGTTGTTAGTCTCGGCGGGTGAATGCCCGTGACCTGGAACCCCGGCTGCTGCGCTCCTTCCTCGCGGTGGCCGAGGAACTGCACTTCACCCGTGCCGCCGCCCGGCTGTACCTGGCCCAGCAGGCCCTCAGCAGGGACGTGCGCCGTCTGGAAGAGGCCCTGGGAACGCCCCTGTTCGCCCGGACCACCCGTGCCGTCGAGCTGACCGCCGACGGGGAGCGGCTGGTGGCGCCGGCCCGGCGGGTGCTGGCCGCGTACGAGGAGCTGGCCGGCGCCTTCGCCGGCCCGCGCCCGCTGCTGGTCGACCTGAACACCGACGGCCCGAGCACCGCCCGCACCGTGCTGGAGCGGGCCCGCGAACTCGCCCCGGACTGCGAGCTGATGGCCCGCTTCGAGAGCGGGCTGACGCACGCCGCGGCCGAGGTCGCCGCCGGGCGGCTGGACGTGGCGTTCGGGTACGTCGACGGGCTGGAGCCGGTGCTCCGCGCCCGCCTCGACCACGTGCCCGTACGCTACGAGCCGCTCGCCGTCCTGCTGCCCGACGGGCACCCGCTGGCCGTGGAACAGCAGCACGGCGGCGGACCGCTGCCCATCGGTGCGCTCGCCGGGGAGCGGGTGTACGCCGGGGCCGGGAACCCGCGGACCCTGGAGTGGACGCGGCTGGCGCGCGAGCTGTTCGAGGGGCGGGGGATCGCGCTGGCGCCGCCCGCGCCCGTGGCGGTGGGGAAGGACGAGTTCCGCCGGGTGATGGCGAAGACCCGCAACCCGGTCCTGGCCACCGTCGACTTCGTCGACATGCCCGGCTGCGTGAAGCGCCCGCTGGCCGACCCGGTGCCGCTGTCGCCGCTGTCGATGGCGTGGCGCAAGGGGTTCCGGCACCCCGGCCTCGACGCGCTGCGACGGGCCGCGGCCCATCTCGCCGCCGACCGCGGCTGGCTGGACGTGCCCGCCGGGAGCTGGCTCCCGGCCGCCGCGCTCACAGGCCTGCCCCGCGGCGGGTGAGTGCAAGGTTTCCCGCCGGTCATCCGGCGGGGACCGAGGCCGAAACGCGCCGTTCCTAACCTCGGACCACGGACCGAGGAACTGTGGAGGCGTGTGATGACCGGTACGACCGCACCGCGCAGGGGAGGCCGCTGGATCGAGCGGTGGGACCCGGAGGACGAGGCCTTCTGGAAGGAGTCCGGCGAGCGGATCGCCCGCCGCAACCTGCTGTGGTCCGTGGTCAGCGAGCACATCGGGTTCTCCATCTGGTCCCTGTGGTCGGTGATGGTGCTCTTCATGGGCCCCGAGTACGGGATCGACCCGGCCGGCAAGTTCTTCCTCATCGCGACGGCCACCACCGTGGGCGCCCTCGTCCGCATCCCCTACACCTTCGCCGTCGCCCGGTTCGGCGGCCGGAACTGGACCGTCGTCAGCGCCCTGCTGCTGCTCGCGCCGACCACGGCAGCGCTGTTCGTCATGGAGCCCGGGACCTCGTACGGGACCTTCCTGGCCGT
The DNA here is from genome assembly GCF_056436005.1 of Streptomyces sp. NPDC043854. Classification (NCBI taxonomy): domain Bacteria; kingdom Bacillati; phylum Actinomycetota; class Actinomycetes; order Kitasatosporales; family Streptomycetaceae; genus Streptomyces; species Streptomyces sp. NPDC043854. Next base: position 314,526 of record NZ_JBWKDK010000002.1, on the reverse strand, counting down.
GGCGGCCCTCACCGGTGTCGGCGGCGGGAACTTCGCCTCCTCGATGACCAACATCAACGCCTTCTTCCCGCTGCGCAAGAAGGGCTGGGCGCTCGGCCTGAACGCGGGCGGCGGCAACATCGGGGTGCCGGTGGTGCAGCTGGCCGCGCTGCTCGTCATCGCGACCGCCGGAGCCGGGCGGCCCAGGCTGCTCCTGTCCGTCTACCTGCCGCTGATCGTGGCCGCGGCCGTGATGGCACTGCTGCGGATGGACAACCTGGCGCCGGTGCGGAACGACGGGGGCGCCCTGCGGGAGGCGGTCCGCGAACGGCACACCTGGATCATGGCGCTGCTGTACGTCGGCACCTTCGGCTCCTTCATCGGCTACAGCTTCGCCTTCGGGCTGGTGCTCCAGACGCAGTTCGGCCGGACCCCGCTGCAGGCCGCCTCGCTCACCTTCGTCGGACCGCTGCTCGGATCACTGATCCGTCCCGTGGGCGGTGCTCTCGCGGACCGGTTCGGCGGGGCGCGCATCACCCTCGGCAGCTTCGCGGCGATGGCCGCCGCGACCGGGGTGGTCGTGTACGCCTCGCTGCGGGAGTCGCTGCCCCTCTTCCTCGCCGGGTTCATCGGGCTGTTCGTGCTCAGCGGGATCGGCAACGGATCCACGTACAAGATGATCCCCGGCATCTTCCAGGCCCAGGCCCTCGCCCGCGGCATGGGCGGCGAGGCCGCGGCCGCCTACGGGCGGCGGCTCTCCGGCGCCTCCATGGGCCTCATCGGGGCGGTGGGCGCGCTCGGCGGACTCGGCATCAACCTGGCCTTCCGGGAGGCCTTCCGGGTCTCGGGGTCCGGGACCGCCGCCTTCGTCGCCTTCCTCGGCTGCTACGCCGTCTGCTGCACGGTCACCTGGGCGGTATACCTTCGCCGGCCCGCCGCCGCGGCCCGCCCGGACGCCGGGGTCGAGGCGAAGCCGCAGCTCATGTCGGTGTAACAGCGATTTACGGCCACGAAATACGGCGGAACCGGGCCTGACACGCAGACTTGACAGGCTCGGTTCCCGTCGCGCGACACGTGGTCGCGAACGCGATAACGACCCACTGGGCAAGGCAGGTCACCATGGACGACGACACCCCGACGCGTGCCGGCAGCGCAACCGCCACCGCCGTCGCCGCTGCTCCCGCCGCCGACCCGGCCGATCCGGCCGCCGCGGCCGCCGCTGCCGCCGCCGTCACCACGGTCGCCGCGGCGGCAGCGGTCGCTCCGCTGGCCGGCTTCACCGTGGGGGTCACCGCCGCCCGGCGGGCGGACGAGCTGATCGCCCTGCTGCGCCGGCGCGGAGCCACCGTCCTGCACGCCCCCGCGCTGCGGATCGTGCCGCTCGCCGACGACAGCGAACTCCTCGCCGCCACACGGGAACTGCTCGCCGCCCCGCCAGACGCGGTCGTCGCCACCACCGCCATCGGGTTCCGCGGCTGGATCGAGGCCGCCGACGGCTGGGGCCTCGGCGAGGAGCTGCTCGGACGGCTGCGCGCCGCCGAACTCCTCGCCCGCGGCCCGAAGGTGAAGGGTGCCATCCGGGCCGCCGGGCTGGTGGAGGACTGGTCCCCGGAATCGGAGTCCCTCGCCGAGGTCCTCGACCGGCTGCTGGCCGGCGGGGTGGCCGGGCGGCGCATCGCGATCCAGCTGCACGGCGAACCGCTGCCCGGGTTCGTCGAGGCCCTGCGGGCCGGCGGGGCCGACGTCGTAGGCGTCCCGGTGTACCGGTGGATGGCCCCGGAGGACCTCGGGCCGCTGGACCGGCTGCTGGACGCGGTGGTGTGCGGCGGGGTCGACGCAGTGAGCTTCACCTCCGCCCCGGCGGCGGCCTCGCTGCTGTCCCGGGCCGAGGAACGGGGCCTTGCGGACCCGGTGCTGGCCGGGCTGCGCGGCAGCGTGCTCTCCGCGTGCGTGGGCCCGGTGACGGCGGTACCGCTCCAGGCGCGCGGCGTGGACACCGTGCAGCCGGAGCGGTTCCGGCTCGGCCCGCTGGTGCAGCTGCTGTGCCGGGAGCTGCCCGGCCGGGCCAAGGTGCTGCCGGTCGCCGGGCACCGGCTGGAGATCCGGGGCCAAGCGGTGCTCGTGGACGACGCGCTGCGGCCCGTGCCGCCGGCCGGGATGGCCCTGCTGCGGGCGCTGGCCCGGCGGCCCGGCTGGGTCGTGGCCCGCGCGGAGCTGCTGCGGGCGCTGCCCGGGGCGGGCCGGGACGAGCACGCAGTGGAGACGGCCATGGCCCGGCTGCGCGGGGCGCTGGGGGTGCCGAACCTCATCCAGACGATGGTCAAGCGGGGCTACCGGCTGGCGCTGGACGCGGGGGTCGACGCCAAGTACGCCGACTAACCGCCGCGGGCGGTGCGGTGGACGTTGTGCTCCTGCACGTCCGGGAGCAGTGCTGCTGCAGCCGTGAAGTCCTTGTCGTCGTGGAGGATGACGAGGCCGTGGTGTGAAGCAGTCGCACAGACGATCCAGTCGACGACGGAAAGACTCTGGTGCCGGCTGCGCTGCGCAAGGCGGTACTGCGCCGTCTCGATCCACTGCCATGCGTTCTTGGGCACGGCGACGTCGGGGTAGAGGTCGGCGAACATGTCGGTCATGGCCTCGTACTCGTCGAGGTTCCGCGCCGACCGGCGGAACTCCGTCCGCTGCGGACGGCACGAGCCGACGTTGCCCTCGTCCACCTCGTGGGCCCAGGCCCCGTTGAGCTCCCGGTCGCGCTGGAGGCGCCACACCGCGGTCGAGTCGATCAGATAGCGGAGCACCTCAGCCGAGCCCCTTCTCGGCGCGGTGCAGGCGGAGGAACCCCTCCTCGTCCCAATCCTGCGCGGCCTGGAAGTGGCGCAGCCGGGCCTCCGTGCGGCGCCGGCGCTCGACGTACTCGCGCAGGGCGCGGTTGACGGTCTCCTTCTTGGTCCGGGCCCCCGAGAGCCGCATCGCCTCTGCCAGGGCTTCGTCGTCGAGATCGATCTGGGTGGCTGACACAGGGGCCTCCAGCGCAACATGGGCTTTGTCCAAGGGTATCGGATATCGCATACATCGCGCCTCGGTCTCGCCCATGCCGCCGGTGCCGTCGCCACGAGCAGCGCCGGCCCCGGCCCCTCGCGAAACAGCACCATCGGCCGCCCGTACGGGGGGTTCCGCATCCACCCGGCGCGCGGCACTCTGAAAGCGCGTCCCTGACAAGAGGCGGTGACGGGCATGTGGTTCGACTCCGGGCGGGTGTGCCTGGACCTGCTGGCCACCTCCGCGGTGCCCGCCGCCGCGGGATCCGCCGCCGCGGGATCCGCCGGCGCGGGATCCTCTGGTGCCGCCGACGGCGCAGCCCCCGGCGCCCCCGCCGACGCGGCCGCCTCGCGCACTGAGGAGCTCCGCGACGGCGACGGGCTGCGCCTGTGGCTCGCCGGCGCCGGGCTCGTCCCCGACCGGACCCCGCTCACCCGGGTGGGCCCCGACTGGGTCGCGGCCTTCCGGACCCTGCGCGCCGACGTCGGCAGCCTCGTCCGCGCCGAGCTCGCCGGGGCCGGGCCCGACGAGGGCGCGCTCGCCCGGGTCAACGCGCTGGCCGCCGGACCACCCCCCGGCCTGTGCGCCGTCCAGGACCAGGAGGGGCACCTCGTACGGGAGCTGTGCGGCGGGGTGGAGTGCGGCGCGCTGCTCGCCGCGGTCGCCCGGGACGCCGTGGAACTCCTCACCGACCCCGGCGACCGGGCCCTGCTGCGCTCCTGCGCGGCGGACGGCTGCACCCGCGTCTACCTGGACACCTCCCGCGGCCACCGGCGCCGCTGGTGCTCCAGCGAGGTGTGCGGCAACCGCGAGCGCGTCGCCCGCCACCGGCGCCGCGTCCTCGCCGCCCGCCCGGCCAGGTGATCCGCCCGCCGCCGACGGAACGGGCGTGCGGACCGGGCACGGCTTCGCGTACGGTTGACGGTCGCCCATGCACGTCAGAAGGGGGCCATTGGTGGCCGCGCAGGATGCCGCTGTCGACAGCACGGCGGATTCCGTCCGCGATCGGGAGATCGCGATCGAGCAGACTCATCTGGACCAGGTGTACCGCCGCCTCGAGGAGAAGATCGACGAGGCCGAGTTCCTGATGAACGACGCGGCCAAGCGCGGCCAGGTCGGCACGCCCGGCGCGCTGGCCGAGCGCGACGCGCAGGTCTTCCGGGCGGGCATCCACCTCAACCGGCTCAACAACGAGTTCGAGGACTTCCTCTTCGGCCGCATCGACCTGGTGCTCGGCAAGGACGGCGAGCGCGGCCCGGACGGCGCGTACACCTCCGTCCAGCCCGCCGACGACGCGATCCGCGAGGGTGGGACCGGCCCGGTCGCCGACATCGCCGAGACCCTGCACATCGGCCGCATCGGCGTCCTCGACGCCGACTACGCGCCGCTGGTCATCGACTGGCGCGCGCCGGCCGCCGCGCCGTTCTACCGGTCCACGCCCAAGGACCCCGGCCGGGTCGTGCGGCGCCGCGTCATCCGCTCCAAGGGCCGCAAGGTCCTCGGCGTCGAGGACGACCTGATGCGCCCCGAGGTCACCGCCTTCCTCGACGGCCGCGAACTGCCGGCGATCGGCGACGGCGCCCTCATGGCCGCCCTCGGGCGGGCCCGTACGCACACCATGCGCGACATCGTCTCGTCCATCCAGGCCGAGCAGGACCTCGTCATCCGCGCCCCCGCCGCGTCCGTCGCCGAGGTCGCGGGCGGCCCCGGCACCGGCAAGACCGCCGTCGCCCTGCACCGCGCCGCCTACCTGCTCTACCAGGACCGGCGCCGCTACTCCGGCGGCATCCTGATCGTCTCCCCGACCCCGCTGCTCGTCTCGTACACCGAGGGCGTGCTGCCCTCGCTCGGCGAGGAGGGCCAGGTCGCGATCCGGGCGCTGGGCTCGCTGGTCGACGGCGCCGAGGCCACCGCGTACGACGAGGCGGCCGTGGCCCGGATCAAGGGCTCCTCCCGGATGCTGAAGGTCCTGCGCAAGGCCGTCCGCGGCGCGCTCGAACTCGGCGACGCGCCCGAGCGGCTGCGCGTGGTGGCCTTCTCCCGCCGCGTGGAGCTGGAGGCCGACGAGCTGAACCGGATCCGGCAGAACGTGCTCGGCGGCACCGCCCCGGTCAACCTGCTGCGCCCGCGCGCCCGCAAGCTGCTCCTGGACGCCCTGTACGCGAAGACGGGCGCGGCCGGCCGGCACAGCGACCCGGAGCTGGCCGCCGAGCTGCGCTCGGCCTTCGACGAGGACGTCTCCACCGAGGACTCCTTCATCGAGTTCCTGAACGCCTGGTGGCCCGAGCTGACCCCGCGCGCCGTGCTCGGCGCCCTCGGCGACGAGCGGCGCCTCGGCCGCTGGTCGCGCCGGGTGCTGAACCCGCGCGAGGCCCGCCGGCTGGCCCGTTCGCTGCGCCGCGTCGGACCGGACGGCAACGGCCCGCTGTCGGTGCACGACGTGGCCCTGCTGGACGAGCTCCAGCAGCTGCTCGGCGCCCCGGCGCGGCCGAAGCGGAAGCGGGAGGCGGACCCGCTGGACCAGCTGACCGGGCTCCAGGAGCTGATGCCGGTCCGCGAGGAGAGCCAGTGGGAGCGCGCGGAGCGGATCGCCGCGGAGCGCACCGAGTACGCGCACGTGATCGTGGACGAGGCGCAGGACCTGACGCCCATGCAGTGGCGGATGGTCGGCCGCCGCGGCCGACACGGCACCTGGACGGTGGTCGGCGACCCCGCGCAGTCCTCGTGGACCGACCTGGAGGAGGCGGCCGCCGCCCGTGACGAGGCCCTGGGCACCCGGCCGCGCCGCCGCTTCACCCTGACGGTGAACTACCGCAACCCGGCGGAGGTCGCCGAGATCGCCGCCCGGGTGCTGAAGCTGGCGATGCCGGGGATGGAGCCGCCGACCGCGGTCCGCTCCACCGGCCTGGAGCCGCGGTTCACCACCGCCGACGGCGATCTGGGGGCCGTGGTGCGGGAGGAGGCGCGCCGGCTGCTGGAGCAGGTCGACGGCACCGTCGGCGTGGTCGTCGCCATGGACCGGCGCGAGGAGGCCGCCGGCTGGCTGGCGGAACTGGGCGAGCGGGCGGTCGCGCTGGGCAGCCTGGAGGCCAAGGGCCTGGAGTACGACGCCACGGTGGTCGTCTCCCCGGCGGAGATCGCTGGCGGCACCACCCGTGAGGAGGTCGAGGCGGGCGAGTTCCCGGCGGGCCTGCGCGTGCTGTACGTGGCGCTGACGCGTGCGACGCAGCAGCTGACGGTGATCTCCACCGAGCGGGACGAGCCGGACGCGGACGGCCTGCCGTCCCTGCTGCGGCCGTGAGGGCGGCCCTGACGACGGCCCGACGGCGGCCCCGGACGGCACGGTGACGGCGGCCCCGGACGGTACGGGGTGACGGCGGCCCCGGCCGGTGCGGGGCGCCGTCACGGATGGCCCGCGGCCGGAAGCGTGGCGGGGCGGGGCGGAGTCCCGCGCGGGGGACCGGCCGCCCGGATCCTTTGTTAGCCTGGGTACGACACCGGCTCGATCCAAGCCCCCGGGCCCAACCTTCGTCGCCTAGAGCGACCACTTGCCGCGAGGCGAGCATGGCGGGTCGGTGTCACAAGTTTTGGACGGGTCTGCACAGGTCCGCGCCCCTCGAAGCCGAGGAGCGCGGACCTTTTTCGTGTCGCCCGGGTTTCCTCGCCCCGCTCTTCATCTCGTATGGTGGAAGAATCTTTCCGGAATTCGTAGCCGGTTACCTGCTACCGACCGGTAGGTGGGACGATCGGACAACAGGTCCTGCCGCACCCGGCGTGCTGCGGGGCCCTGTGCGTACACGAAAAACAGGGACAGAAGAGGAAACACGGCCATGGCAACGGCGCCCAGCGTCTCGTACTCGATGACGGTCCGCCTGGAAGTGCCCGCGAGCGGAACCGCGGTCTCCCAGCTCACCACGGCCGTGGAGTCGTCCGGCGGCTCGGTCACCGGCCTCGATGTGACCGCCTCCGGCCACGAGAAGCTCCGCATCGACGTCACCATCGCCGCGACCTCCACCGCACACGCGGACGAGATCGTCGACAAGCTCCGCGGCATCGAGGGCGTCAGCCTGGGCAAGGTCTCCGACCGTACGTTCCTGATGCACCTCGGCGGCAAGATCGAGATGGCGTCCAAGCACCCCATCCGCAACCGTGACGACCTCTCGATGATCTACACCCCGGGCGTCGCCCGCGTGTGCATGGCGATCGCCGAGAACCCCGAGGACGCGCGCCGCCTCACCATCAAGCGCAACTCCGTCGCAGTCGTGACGGACGGCTCCGCCGTGCTGGGCCTGGGCAACATCGGCCCGAAGGCCGCCCTGCCCGTCATGGAGGGCAAGGCCGCCCTCTTCAAGCGGTTCGCCGGCATCGACGCCTGGCCCATCTGCCTGGACACCCAGGACTCCGACGCCATCGTCGAGATCGTCAAGGCGATCGCCCCCGGCTTCGCCGGCATCAACCTGGAGGACATCTCCGCGCCCCGCTGCTTCGAGATCGAGGCCCGGCTGCGCGAGGCCCTGGACATCCCCGTCTTCCACGACGACCAGCACGGCACCGCGATCGTCGTGCTCGCCGCCCTCACCAACGCACTTCGCGTCGTGGGCAAGGCAGTTGGCGACGTCAAGGTGGTCATGTCGGGCGCCGGCGCGGCCGGCACGGCCATCCTCAAGCTGCTCCTCGCGGCCGGCGTGAAGAACGTCGTGAGCGCCGACATCCACGGCGTCGTGCACGCCGGCCGCCCCGACCTGGTCGACGCCGCCGAGGACTCGCCGCTGCGCTGGATCGCCGACAACACCAACCCCGAGGGCTACACGGGCACGTTGAAGGAGGCCGTCGTCGGCGCCGACGTGTTCATCGGCGTCTCGGCCCCGAACGTGCTGTCCGGCGAGGACGTCGCCGCCATGGCGGAGGGCGCTATCGTGTTCGCGCTCGCGAACCCGGACCCCGAGGTGGACCCGGCCATCGCCCGCCAGACCGCAGCCGTCGTGGCCACCGGCCGCTCCGACTTCCCGAACCAGATCAACAACGTGCTGGTCTTCCCGGGCGTCTTCCGCGGCCTGCTGGACGCCCAGTCCCGCACGGTGAACACCGACATGATGCTGGCCGCCGCGACCGCGCTGGCGGACGTCGTCGGCGCGGACGAGCTGAACGCGAACTACATCATCCCGTCCGTCTTCAACGACAAGGTCGCGGGCGCGGTCGCCGGCGCCGTCCGCAAGGCCGCCACCGCCGCCGCGGCCGCTGTGACGACGCCCACGTCCGCCTGAGCCGGATCCCGGCGCGTCGCGGGATGCGGGCCGGGCGGGCCGCCTCTAGTGTTGCGGGGAATGCCCACGAGGACCGGGATGCCCTTCCCGCCGGTGCGGACGGAGCGTCACCGAGGCGTGACTGTGGCGCTTTTCGTGTGACCCTGGCGGGTGCCGGATTGGCTTTCCCGCCGCTGGTGGGGGCAGGATGCGTAACCGGGCGCGAGGGTCTGACGCTTCAGACCCGGGTCCGGGCACTGTCCGAGGGCCCTGGCAGCATCGGCTTCGATCTCACGCCTCCAAGGCAAGTTGAACACGGGAGTACAACATGAACCGCAGTGAGCTGGTGGCCGCTCTGTCCGAGCGCGCCGAGGTGACCCGCAAGGACGCCGACGCCGTTCTGGCCGCGCTCGCCGAGACCATCGGCGAGGTCGTCGCCAAGGGCGACGAGAAGGTCACCATCCCCGGCTTCCTGACCTTCGAGCGCACCCACCGTGCCGCTCGCACCGCGCGCAACCCGCAGACCGGCGACCCGATCCAGATCCCGGCCGGCTACAGCGTGAAGGTCTCCGCGGGCTCCAAGCTCAAGGAAGCCGCCAAGGGCAAGTAAGTCCCGCCCTTGTGCCGGGGCCGCGCAGGCCTTCGGGGCGGCAGTGGTACGTAGAACGCCGAAGGGCGGCCACCCGGTGGGGTGGCCGCCCTTCGGCCTGCCCGCGGCCCGTCGGGCCCCTGAGGGCCCCTCAGGGGCCTCAGGGGCCGCATGGGCCCCGGCGGGGAGGTCAGACGAGGTCGCCGCCGGGGAGCTCGACCTTGGCTCCCAGCTCGACGAGCTTCTCCATGAAGTTCTCGTAGCCGCGGTTGATGAGGTCGATGCCGTGGACCCGCGAGGTGCCCTCGGCCGCCAGCGCCGCGATCAGGTACGAGAACCCGCCGCGCAGGTCGGGGATGACCAGGTCGGCGCCCTGGAGCCGGGTGGGGCCGGAGACGACCGCCGAGTGCAGGAAGTTGCGCTGGCCGAAGCGGCAGGCGGAGCCGCCCAGGCACTCGCGGTACAGCTGGATGTGGGCGCCCATCTGGTTGAGGGCGGAGGTGAACCCGAGGCGGGACTCGTAGACCGTCTCGTGGACGATCGACAGGCCCGCGGCCTGGGTCAGGGCCACCACCAGCGGCTGCTGCCAGTCGGTCTGGAAGCCGGGGTGCACGTCCGTCTCCAGGGCGATCGCGTTGAGCGGGCCGCCCGGGTGCCAGAAGCGGATGCCCTCGTCGTCGATCTCGAAGGCGCCGCCGACCTTCCGGTACGTGTTCAGGAAGGTCATCATCGAGCGCTGCTGGGCGCCGCGCACGTAGATGTTGCCGCCGGTCGCCAGGGCCGCGGAAGCCCACGAGGCGGCCTCCAGGCGGTCCGGGATCGCCTTGTGGTTGTAGCCGCCGAGGCGGTCGACACCCGTGATCCGGATGGTCCGGTCGGTGTCCATGGAGATGATCGCGCCCATCTTCTGCAGGACGCAGATGAGGTCCTCGATCTCGGGCTCGACCGCGGCGTTGGCCAGCTCGGTCACGCCCTCGGCCAGGACGGCCGTCAGCAGCACCTGCTCGGTCGAGCCGACCGAGGGGTACGGCAGGCGGATCTTGCAGCCGCGCAGCCGCTGCGGGGCCTCCAGGTACTGGCCGTCCTCGCGCTTCTCGATGGTCGCGCCGAACTGGCGCAGCACGTCGAAGTGGAAGTCGATCGGCCGGCCGCCGATGTCGCAGCCGCCCAGGCCCGGGATGAAGGCGTGGCCGAGGCGGTGCAGCAGCGGGCCGCAGAAGAGGATCGGGATGCGGGACGAGCCCGCGTGGGCGTCGATGTCGGCGACGTTCGCGCTCTCGACGTGCGTCGGGTCGAGCACCAGCTCACCGGGCTCCTCGCCGGGGCGGACGGTCACCCCGTGGAGCTGGAGCAGGCCGCGGACGACCCGCACGTCGCGGATGTCGGGAACGTTGCGGAGCCGGCTGGGTTCGCTGCCGAGCAGAGCGGCGACCATGGCCTTGGGCACGAGGTTCTTCGCACCGCGGACACGGATCTCGCCCTCGAGCGGGGTACCGCCGTGGACAAGCAGGACATCATCTGTGCCGGTCATGAATCTCGCGTTCCGGAAGGGGTCCTCCCGGCGTGGCCGGGGGAGGTGGGCAGGGACCAGGGAAAAGGGTAAGGGGCAGTACCCCCCGGTTCGTAAGGCCGACGCGGCCGGATGAGCGTCATGAAACCGCCACGACACCCTCCGTGCCCGCCCACTGGCGGAGTGTCGCATTCCGCCGCTTCCGGAATCCGGCCCCCGGGCCCGCGGCGGCAAGCGCATCCCGGGCCCCGGCTGCGCCCCGGGCCGGGTCGGGGCCGGTCCGGCCGGGTCCGGGCCGGGTCGGGGCCGGGTCCGAGTCGGGTCCGGGCCGGGTCCGGAGATCCGGTGCGCGCTCCTTCCTGCTGCCGTGCGCCCGGGCTGTCCGGGACGGATCGGAGCTCCGGCTCCCCCTGAAGGGCGAATGTGCGGGATCATGTCGGCATGACCGAGGTGTCCTCCCTCACAGGGCGGCTGCTCGTGGCCACCCCCGCCCTCGCGGATCCGAACTTCGACCGCGCGGTGGTGCTGCTGCTCGACCACGACGAGCAGGGCTCGCTCGGCGTGGTCCTCAACCGGCCCACCCCCGTGGTGGTCGGTGACATCCTCCTGCCCTGGGCCGCACTGGCCGGCGACCCCGGGGTCGTCTTCCAGGGCGGCCCGGTCGGCCTGGACTCGGCGCTCGGGGTGGCGGTCATCCCAGGCGACGAGGGGCCGCTCGGGTGGCGCCGGGTGCACGGGGCGATCGGCCTCGTCGACCTGGAGGCGCCGCCGGAGCTGCTGGCCTCGGCGCTCGGGTCGCTGCGGATCTTCGCCGGCTACTCCGGCTGGGGTCCCGGCCAGCTGGAGGACGAGCTCGGCGACGGCGCCTGGTACGTCGTGGAGTCCGAGCCGGGGGACATCTCCTTCCCGGACCCGGCCCGGCTGTGGCGGGCGGTGCTGCGCAGGCAGCGCAGCGAGCTCGCGATGGTCGCCACGTACCCCGACGACCCGTCGCTGAACTGACCCGCGCCGGGATCGGTACCCTGGCTTGCATGAGCACTCTTGAGCCCGAGCGCGGGACTGGTACGGGGACCCTCGTCGAGCCGACACCGCAGGTGTCCCACGGTGACGGCGACCACGAGCGCTTCGCCCACTACGTCCAGAAGGACAAGATCATGGCGAGCGCACTCGACGGGACCCCCGTCGTGGCGCTCTGCGGCAAGGTGTGGGTGCCGGGCCGCGACCCGAAGAAGTACCCGGTCTGCCCCATGTGCAAGGAAATCTACGACTCCATGGGCTCCGGCGGGGACAAGGACAAGGGCGGCAAGGACAAGTAGCCGCCGCCCGCCGACCGGCCGCCCGCCGGCCCGAGGCGGTCGGGCGGGCCGGACACGGCTCCGCGGAACCGGGCCCCCGGGTGCGAGCGCGTACCCCGGGGGCCTTCGTGCGCACCAAGGTCGGCGGCGTCACCGGCGCCCCGCGCCCCGTGCGCCGCGCCGGGCGCGCCGCCGCGCAGGGCCGACGCACGGACCTGATCCCCGCACCGCCGACCTGCGCGAGGACGCCCCCCGCCACGTGTTCGGGCCCGGCCCGCGCCGACCGCCGGACCGGGCCCCGAGGGGTACGCGCTCACCGTCGGCGACTTCGGGGCGGACCTCGCCGGCGGCTCCCCGGCGGGCGTCTTCTGGGCCGCCCAGACCCTGCGCCGGCTGCTCGGCCCCGACGCGTACCGGAAGGCCGCGCCGCTCGGCGCCGCCCGGCGGGTGTGGAGGCCGCCCCGGGGGACCGTGGAGGACGGGCCCCGCTTCGGACGGCGCGGCATGCTGCCGGACGCGGCCCGGCACTTCACGCCGAAGAGCGGCGTCCTGCGCCGGCTCGACCTGCCGGCCGCCCACAAGCTCAACGTGCTGCACCTGCACCTGGGGGACGACGAGGGCCGGCGCGTCGAGATCCGGCGCCACCCGCGCAGCCGCCGGGGCCGGGCACGACGTCGTGATGTGCCCCGAGCAGCACGTGTACCTGGACCACCGTCAGGCGGCGGGCCCCGACGAGGTGGTGTGGTCGGCGCTGCCCGAACCGGGCGAACGGGACTGCACCGGCTTCGAGGCCCGGATGGCCGGCCACCGGCGCCGCCTCGACGTGCTGGGCGTCGAGCACCGGCCGCCCGGCGGGCCGTTGCCGTGGCAGCGGCGGCCGGGGGTGCTCGGACGTCCGATCGAAGGGGAGCCGCCGAACGTGTGACCCGGGGCGCCGGGCGGGGCGCACGGGCCCTGCGGCGTCCGCCGCGCGCCCCTGTGGCCGCGGGGCGCGCGCGGGGCCGTACGGGGCCGTAGGGGGCTTGTGGGAGCAGGCTGCCCGGAGTGCCTCGGAGCGTCTTGGGAATCCTGGGATTTCTCCGGAGCTCTCTGGAACTCCTGGGGAATCCGGGGCGTCCTACGTGCTCGGGGGTTGTCGGGAACTCTTGCTCGATCCAGGAATATTCGGTGTGTATCGGTGTGAAGCGATGCGAACCGTGGCGAAACGCTTCGCTGCACTGGATCCGGTCGATTCGCCTGATGCGGATGATTCGATCGATACGGGGGAAACCGGACGGTCGGAAGCTCGAAGGGGCGCCCGGCGGACCCTCGCGCCGGGCGGTGGGGAAGATGTGCCAGAGTTGCCACGTCCCGGCGGTGAGCACGTACCGTACGGCGGACAGGCGTGAGCGCCGGGACCGGGACATCGGGAAGGGGCAGCTGGGTTGACCACGCACGCACCGCACACACCGCAGGCGGCGCAGTCCGTGATGCTGCCGGCCTCGCTCGACGAGGCCGTGGCGGCACTCGCCGCCATGCCCGCCGCCGTGCCCGTGGCCGGCGGCACCGACCTCATGGCCGCGGTCAACGCCGGGCTGCTGCGGCCGGCCGGCCTGGTGAGCCTGGGCCGGATCAACGAGATCCGCGGCTGGCAGTACCAGGAGGACGGCCACGCCCTGCTCGGCGCCGGCCTCACCCACGCCCGGATGGGCCGCCCCGACTTCGCCGCGCTGATGCCGGCCCTGGCCGCCGCCGCGCGCGCCGCCGGGCCGCCGCAGATCCGCAACGCCGGCACCCTCGGCGGCAACATCGCCAGCGCCGCGCCGACGGGCGACGCCCTGCCCGTGCTGGCCGCGCTGGAGGCCACCCTCGTCATCGTCGGCCCGATAGGGCAGCGCGAGATCCCGGTCTCGTACCTGCTGGCCGGCCGCGAGATGCTGCGGCCCGGCGAGCTGATCGGCTTCGTGCGGGTGCCGCTGCTGCACGCCCCGCAGGTGTTCCTGAAAGCCACCGGGCGCACCGGCCCGGGGCGAGCCCTCGCGTCCGTGGGGCTCGTACTGGACCCGGCGCGCCGAGGTGTGCGCTGTGCGGTGGGCGCGGTCGCCCCGATGCCGCTGCGGCCGCTGGAGGCCGAGCAGTGGGTGGCCTCGCTGATCGACTGGGACGGGGAGCGGAACCTGGCCCCCGAGGCGCTGGAGGCCTTCGGCGACTACGTCGCGGCCGCCTGCGTCCCCGACCAGGGGGAACCGGTTGCTCCCGGTGTACTGCATCTGCGGCGGACGGTGGCCGTGCTGGCACGGAGGGCCCTGGGGAGGGCGCTGACCTCATGAGTGAGAACGAGAACGTGAGCGGAACGACGGGGGACACGGGCGGCCGGGCCGCCCCGGCCTGGGGCTGGCAGCCGGTGCCGCAGAGCGGCGAGTTCACCGAGGCCGCCGACGCGACGGCCTTCGTGAGCCTGCCGCCGGACATGCTGGCCGCCCTCGGCACGGGGGAGCCGCTCGCGGCGCCCGGGCACGGGTACGTCCCGCCGCCGATGATCGTCCCGCTGGGGTCGGCCGGTACGGATCCGTCGGCGACGGGGGCGTGGACGCTCCCGGCGCAGTGGCCGGAAGCGGGCGGCCACGCAGCCGAGGCGGGCGCGGCTGCCGCGGTGGCCGGTGCGGCGGGCGTCTCCGGCGCGGCCGGCGGGGCTCCGGCGGTTCCGGCGGCTCCGGTCGGCGGGCCGATCCCGGCGTCGATCCCGATCCCGGCGGCGGTCGCGGCCGAGTTCGCGGACGCCGTGCCGGGGCAGGAGCAGGCCGGCCCCCAGGACGGTGAGGACCCCGGCGAGACCGCGGAGTGGCACTTCCCCGACGCCCTGCGGGCGGAAGAGCCGGTGACCACCGGCCAGTGGACCCTGCCGGAACTCCACGACCAGACCGGCGAGTTCCGGCCCGGCGCCCTGGACGCCGACTGGAGCCAGGCCCCGACGACCCTGCCGGGCGGCGCCCCCGCCCCGTGGGCGACGCACCCGGGCTTCGAGCCCCCGCACACGGACGCTCCGCTGAGCTCGGGCGTACTGCCCGACGCGCAGTCGGGCACCGGCGGCCCGGGCACGTCCGGCGCCGGCCAGCGGCTCCTCGGCGGCCCCGGCGTCGGTGCCCCCGGCCGCGCCCCGCGCGTGCTGGGCGGCCCGGGCGTGGGCACCCCGCTCCCGGAGGGCGAGCCCGCGCACCCCGCCCCGTACGACATCGAGGCCGCGCACGCGCCCGCGGACGCCTACGCGCGCGCACACGAGCAGCACGACCACGGCCAGCAGCACGGGCACGGGCAGCACGAGCACGGCCAGCAGCACGAGCACGGTCAGTACGGCCACGGCGGCCGGTACGAGCCCGAGCACGGGCACGGCCACACGCACGGGCACGGCCTCGTGCTCGGGGACGGGCACGGCCTCGGGCAGCACGGGCAGACGCCGCACGCCGACGCGCCCGCGGACATGCCCGCCGAGGCACCGCACGCGGGCGCCGAGCACGAGATCCACCACGAGGCAGCCGTCGAGGCCCCGGCCCCGGCCCCGACTTCTGCCGTCGCCGAGGCCGCGGCCGGGCCCCTGGCCGAGGCGCAGCCGTCCGGGGCCCAGCCGGCCGGCGCGCCGGTGGAGTACGCCCTCGCCGGCGACCCCGCGGGGCCGGCCGAGCAGGCGGATCCGAGCGCACACGGCTTCCCGGCCCCGGGCCACGGCCACGGCCACGACGCGGCGGCGGAGGCCGGCCGCGAGGCCGGGCACGGGCTCGGCCGGGAGTCCGGCCAGGAGACCGGGCCGGCGACCGGGCCGGCAACTGGTCCGGCGGACGAGCACGGATTCACGGGAGCCGCCCACGGCGCCGCGGCGGAGCCGGCCGGGGCGGACGGGCACGGCTTCGCCGAAGCCGCCGCCGGGGCCCCGGGCGAAGCCGCGGGCTCGGTAGCGCCGGGTGCGGACACCGCGGACGGTGCCGTGCCACCGCCGGATGCGAGCATCGGGGAAGGGATCCCGTCGGCGGGGCCCTCGTACGAGGAGGAGCAGGCGGCCGCCGCGGCCGTCGCCCATCACGAGCACCCGCTGGCTTCGTACGTGCTGCGCGTCAACGGCGCCGACCGGCCGGTCACCGGTGCGTGGATCGGCGAGTCCCTGCTGTACGTGCTGCGCGAGCGCCTCGGCCTGGCCGGCGCCAAGGACGGCTGCTCGCAGGGCGAGTGCGGGGCCTGCGCGGTGCAGGTCGACGGGCGGCTCGTGGCGTCCTGCCTGGTCCCGGCCGCGACGGCCGCGGGCAGCGAGGTCCGTACGGTCGAGGGGCTCGCGAGCGGCGGGGAACTCTGCGACGTGCAGCAGGCGTTGTGCAGGTCGGGTGCGGTGCAGTGCGGGTTCTGCGTGCCGGGGATGGCCATGACCATCCACGACCTGCTGGAGGGCAACCACGCCCCCAGCGACCTGGAGACCCGCCAGGCACTGTGCGGGAACCTGTGCCGCTGCTCCGGCTACAAGGGCGTCCTGGAAGCGGTCCGCGAGGTCGTCGCCGAGCGCGCGGAGGCCGAATCGGCGGCGGCCGCGGCAGCCGCGGCAGCAGCGGCGGCCGAGGGCGGCGCGGCCGAGGTTCCGCGCATCCCGCACCAGGCACAGCCCGGCGAGGGCGGGATCCACCACAACGGAGGCATGGCGTGAGCGGGCAGGACGCGGCCACGGCGACGGCGACGACGACCGTGACGGTCACGACGAGCGTTGCGGCCGGCGCCGCGGGCTCGGCCGGCGGCCCGGCCGAGCCGACGGAACCGGTGGTTCCGCGCGGCATCGGGGCCTCCGTGCCCGCCGCCGACGCGCGCGCCAAGACCGAGGGCACCTTCCCGTACGCCGCCGACCTGTGGGCCGAGGGACTGCTGTGGGCCGCCGTCCTGCGGTCCCCGCACGCACACGCCCGCATCCTGTCCATCGACACCTCCGCCGCCGCCGGGATGCCCGGCGTCCGCGCGGTCGTCACGCACGCCGACGTCCCCGGCGCGACCACGCACGGCCGCCGGATCGCCGACCGGCCCGTGTTCGCGCACGACGTCGTACGGCACCACGGCGAGCCGATCGCCGCCGTCGCCGCCGACCACCCCGACACGGCGCGGCTCGCGGCCGCCGCCATCACCGTCGAGTACGAGCTCCTCGACGCGGTCACCGACCCCGAGCAGTCCTTCGGCGCCCCGCCCCTGCACCCCGACGGCAACCTGATCCGGCACATCCCGCTCCGCTACGGCGACCCGGAGGCCACGGGCGAGGTCGTCGTCGAGGGCCTGTACCGGATCGGCCGGCAGGACCCGGCGCCCATCGGCGCCGAGGCCGGGCTCGCCGTCCCCCGCCCCGACGGCGGCGTGGAGATCTACACCGCCTCCACCGACCCGCACCTGGACCGCGACCTGGCCGCCGCCTGCTTCGGCCTCGAACCGGACCGCGTCCGGGTCGTGGTCACCGGCGTGCCCGGCGCGACCGCCGACCGGGAGGACGCCGCCTTCCAACTGCCGCTGGGCCTGCTGGCCCTGCGCACGGGCTGCCCGGTGAAGCTGGCGGCGACCCGCGAGGAGTCCTTCCTCGGCCACACCCACCGCCACCCGACGCTGCTGCGCTACCGGCACCACGCCGACGCGGAGGGCCGCCTCGTCAAGGTGGAGGCGCAGATCCTGATGGACGCGGGCGCGTACGCGGACGCCTCCGCCGAATCCCTCGCGGCGGCCGTGGCGTTCGCCTGCGGCCCGTACGTGGTCCCGCACGCCTTCGTGGAGGGCTGGGCGGTCCGTACGAACAACCCCCCGTCGGGCCACGTGCGCGGCGAGGGCGCCATGCAGGTCTGCGCGGCGTACGAGGGCCAGATGGACAAGCTGGCCGCGGCCCTCGGCATCGACGGCGCGGAACTGCGCATGCGCAATGTCCTGGCCACCGGTGACCTGCTGCCCACCGGCCAGACCGTGACCTGCCCGGCCCCGGTGGCGGAACTCCTGCGCGCCGTCCGCGACTTCGAGCTGCCGTCGCTGCCGAAGGACGCCCCGGAGGAGGAATGGCTCCTGCCGGGCGGCCCGGAGGGCGCGGGCGAGCCGGGCGCGGTGCGGCGCGGCGTCGGGTACGGCATCGGCATGGTCCACATGCTGGGCGCGGAAGGCGCCGACGAGGTCTCCACGGCCACGGTGAAGGTCGTGGGCGGCGTGGCGACGGTGATCTGCGCGGCCGTCGACACCGGCCAGGGCTTCGCGACGCTGGCCCGCCAGATCGTCCAGGAGGTCCTGGGCGTGGACGAGGTCGTGACCGCCCCCGTCGACACGGACCAGCCGCCGGCGGGCCCTTCGGCGCACGGCCGGCACACGTGGGTGTCGGGCGGTGCGGTGGAACGCGCCGCGAAGATGGTCCGCACCCAGCTCCTCCAGCCGATGGCCCACAACCTCGGCATGTCCACGGAACTCCTCCAGATCGCGGACGGCCGCATCACGTCCTACGACGGCGCCTTCTCGATGCCGGTGGCCGAGGCGATCGCGGGCAAGGAACTCTGGGCGACGGCGCAGTGCCGCCCCCATCCCACGGAACCCCTCAACGGCGACGGCCAGGGCGACGCGTTCGTCGGCCTCGCCTTCTGCGCGATCCGCGCGGTGGTGGACGTGGACATCGAGCTCGGCACGGTACGCGTGGTGGAGCTGGCGGTCGCCCAGGACGTCGGCCGGATCCTCAACCCCGCCCAGCTGGCGGCCCGCATCGAGGCGGGCGTCACACAGGGCGTCGGCGCGGCCCTGACGGAGAACCTCCGCACGGTGGCGGGGCTGGTCCGCCACCCCGACCTGACGGGCTACGCCCTGCCGACGACGCTGGACGCCCCGTCGGTCCGCATCGTCAAGCTGGTCGAAGAGCGCGACGTGGTGGCCCCGTTCGGCGCGAAGGCGGCAAGCGCGGTCCCGGTGGTGACGGCCCCGGCGGCCGTGGCATCGGCGGTCAGGGCGGCCACGGGCCGCCCCGTGAACCGCCTCCCGATCAGGCCCTCCGCGGCGGTGGCGGCAGCCAACTCGTAGCGTTGTGACCCGCATTGCACGTGCAACCCTGAGGTTGGGACTGTCGCTGCCGGTCGCTAGAGTGATCGAGTAGGACTGATCCCGCGCGCGCGTGAACGCAGGCGAACGGGGAACGGGGAGCGGCGTCGCCGGCCGCGAACCGAACGGGGAAAAACGGGGATACGGGGAGGCCGCCGTGGCAGAGAACAAGGAGCCGATCCTGCTGTGGTCGGACAACATGGCCGCCAGTACGGCAGCAGCACTTCGCGCCCAGGCCAAGGCGCTTGAGGTCGACTTCGAGACGCTGACCGGCTACAAGAAGAAGGTCGACGAGCTCCTGACGAAGCTGAAGGGCTCGGAGGCCTACGACAAGAAGCTGGCCGACGGCACCCTCCCCGAGGGCACCCTCGGCAAGGACTTCGCCGAGGCGGACGCCCTCTTCAAGACGTACAACACGGTCCATGAGCAGCTTGAGAACCTCTCCAAGGGCCTGGCCGCGCAGATCGAGGGACTGGGCATCGCGGTCCTGACGTCCGGCAAGGGCTTTGCGGGTGTCGATGAGGAGACGAAGCGCCGTATGCACTCCATCGTCGTCCAGGCGAAGGAGGACTACGTTCGGGAGCGAGATCCGCTCGCGAAGCAGCAGGACGCTGAGCACGGCTCGACGGGTGAGGCGAAGAAGCCGAAGGGCAATATCTGATGGCGACGAACTTCGAGGGTTTCACTCACCAGCAGCTGCTCGCGATGGTGGCCTCCATTGACCCGAAGACGGTGGAGTCCCGTGCCGCGCAGCTGACCGGGGCGGCCGACACGATCAAGGAGATCGGCAACGCCCTCAAGAACACCAAGATCAAGGGTTGGGAGGGCGAGGCCGCCACAGCCTTCGAGGACTGGGCGAGCCAGGCAGGCAGCGCCACGCTGCGCCTGGGCGACCTCAGCGCCGCAGGCGGCAAGTGGATGGGCGAGGCCGCCCAGATCATGCACGAGGTCAAGGTCAACATGCCGGCGTACGACACGTCGGCGGCCGAGAACCTTCAGGCTTCCAAAGACTTCCACAACGACCCGGACGCCCAGAAGATGGGCCAGGAGGCCTGGTCCAAGCTGAGCGGCGACCACAAGAAGGCCATCGACCAGCTGACGAAGCTGGCCGGGGCGTACGAGCAGTCGTCGACGCAGATCGGCAAGACCGAGATCCCGACGTTCCCGCCGCCGCCGGGTGATTTCCAGCCGACCGGCAGCTACGGCGGCGGCGAGGACATGGCGCGCTCCGGTGGCTATGGCGGCGGCAGCTCCAGTTCCGGCGGGGGCTCTTTCGTTCCATCGTCGCCGCGTAGCAGTGGTCCGTCCGGCGACTCCGGCGGAGGGCCGGGCCGACCGGACATCAGCCTGCCGCCGACGACCGGGCCCGCCCCCGTGCCACTGCCTGACAAGGACGTGGACATGGACCTCGACCACGTCGCCGTCCTGCCGGACAAGACTGTCCCGCCGGTCACCAGCCTGCCCAATCTCCCGGCTCCCGGTCCCAACGCCCCCAGTCCTGTCGTGCCCATGCCGCCGCTCGGGCTCCCGCCCGCTGGTGGAGGGCCGACGCTGCCCGGCGGCGGTGGCCCCACCAGCAAGGTTCCGTCCATCCCTTCTCCGCCGACTTCTGGTGGCAAGCTCGGGGGACTTCCTCCACTGCTGCCGCGTGACACAGGCATCGTCGGTGGCCGTCAGGTGACCACGGGCGGCCCCACCCCGGGTATCCCGCGCGGAACGGTCATAGGTACGGAAGGCCCGATGGGCGGCGGCCGCGCCGGAGGTGGCGTCGGCGGCATGCACCCGGGCATGGGCGGCCCTCACGGCGGTACACCGGGCGGTTCCGCGATGGGGCGCCGACTGGCAATGGAGCCGGGCGGTGTCGTCGGTGGGCGCCAGCCCGGCATGATCGGCCGAACCCAGACCGGGGGGCATCCGTTCACGCAGGGCGGTGCGGGTCTCGTCCGCAACGAGGCCGCGGCCGGTTCGGCTCGCGGCGCGGTAGGCCACCCCGGGGCGGGCGCGCATGCTCCGGGGAACCGGCGCGACAACCAGGCGGGCGAGCGCCCGGACTACCTGGCCGAGGACGAAGAGACCTGGCGGAGCAATGGCCGTGTTGTTCCGCCGGTGATCGACTGAGTAGAACGGACGTTGCACGGGATGCGCATGCGTAAGGCGACCTCGGCCCTGGTGGGCCTCCTGCTGGCCGGGGTCGCCGCGACCCCGGCCCACGCGGAGACCATCCGGTCCAAGCAATGGCATCTCGACGCCATGAAGGCCGACGACATCTGGAAGACCAGCACGGGCAAGGGCGTCACCGTTGCCGTTATCGATACTGGAGTCGCAGTAATTCCCGAGCTCGAAGGCCAGGTTGTGAAGGGTAAAAACTTCGCAGCTGGATCCTATAAAGGTGACGAGCGTACGGACTACGACAACCACGGCACCGGAATGGCCGCGATCATCGCAGGCAACGGCAAGGGCCCTGGCGGGGTGGACAGTGCGTTCGGCCTTGCTCCAGGAGCGAAGATCCTGCCACTGCGGGTTGACCTTGGTGGCGATGGAAGGCCGCCGCTCACGTCGATCGTTGAGGCAATTCGCTATGCCGCTGATTCGGATGCCAAAATCCTGAATATTTCGATGGGTCATCCAACGGAGAACGGTGAGCTCGCCAGTGCGGTTAAGTACGCCCTAGGAAAAGGGAAGCTGATATTCGCTGCGGTCGGCAACGACGGGGCCAGCGTGAACGATCTCCGGTACCCGGCGGCAACTCCAGGAGTCGTCGGCGTGGGCGCGGTTGGCCCTGACGGCGTTGCAACCAAGGAATCCCAACACAACGCTTCCGTCGACATCTCTGCTCCAGGAATCGACATCGTCACTGGCTGTAGTGGCGCTACTGGCCTCTGTAAAACCCATGGCACGAGCGATGCCTCTGCCCTCACCTCCGCCTCGGCGGCGCTGCTCTGGTCCGCCCATCCGGAGTGGACCAACAACCAGGTGCTTCGTGTCCTCCTGAACACCGCAGGCAAGGCCGATGACGGCAAGGAGCGCAACGACTACCTGGGCTACGGCATCGTCCGCCCGAAGATCGCGCTGCCCACCCCCGGCGACCCCGGACCCGCGGATGTCTTCCCGCTGCCGGACCTCGCTGCCGCGGATGCGAAGAACTCGCCCGCGCCGTCGGCTGGCGGCGACGGCAAGAAGCCGCAGTCCGGTGCGTCCGCCGCGCCCCAGGCCGAGGCCAAGGAGAGCGACGGCGGCAGCAGCGCGACCTGGATCGCGCTCGGGCTCGGGGCCTGTGTGGTCGTCGGCGGTGCGGTTGCGGCGGTTCTCGTGCGGCGCAGGAGTCGCTGACGCCGAAGGCCGTCCAGGGTGCGCCGGGCCTGGACGGCCTTCGGAAGAAGCCGTGACCGGATTCGAACCGGCGTAACTCGCTTTGCAGGCGAGTCCCTCAACCACTCGGGCACACGGCCTTGTTGGCTTCGGCACGACCGTACGGGGGCTGGGGCGGCCCGGGAAGGGAATCCCGGGGTGTGCAATGAGACCGCCATGCCGTGTTCACAGTTCCCGGCCCCGGCCCCGGCCCCGGCCCCGGCTCCAGCCCGCTCCGGCCCCCCGCCCCCCGCCCCCCGGCCTAGGTCCTGCGGTGGAGGGAGGTTCCGTCTGACGGACAGGGGCGAAACCCGGATGTGCCGCTTACGCTGAAGCGATGAGTGCCCTTGAGCCCCGTGTCTCGCAGACCAGTACACCCGTCCCGCCCCGCCCCGAGGGCGGGATTCTCGGGTCCGCGTACCGGACGCTCAGCATCGGGATGATCTCCTGCATCTTCCTGATCGCCTTCGAGGCCACCGCCGTCGGCACCGCCATGCCCGTCGCCGCGCGTGAGCTGGACGGGATCGGGGTCTATGCCTTTGCGTTCTCCGCCTACTTCACCACCAGTCTGTTCGGGATGGTGCTGTCCGGGCAGTGGTGTGACCGGCGGGGGCCGCTGCGGGCGCTGACCGCGGGGATCGGGGCGTTCGCCGCCGGGCTGGTGCTGGCCGGGACCGCGACGGCCATGTGGGTGTTCGTGCTCGGCCGGGCCGTCCAGGGCTTCGGCGGCGGGCTCGTCATCGTCGCCCTGTACGTGGTCGTCAGCCGGGCCTACGAGGAACGGCTGCGGCCCGCGATCATGGCGGCCTTCGCCGCGAGCTGGGTGGTCCCGTCGATCGTCGGGCCGCTGGCCGCGGGGACGGTGACCGAGCACCTCGGCTGGCGGTGGGTGTTCCTCGGGATCCCGGCGCTGGTCGTCGTACCGCTGGCCGTGGCGCTGCCCGCGATACGGCGGACCGCGTCCGGGCCGGTCGATCCGGACGCGCCGCCCGCCGCGTTCGACCGGCGCCGGATCCGGCTCGCGCTCGGGATCTCCCTCGGGGCGGGGCTGCTCCAGTACGCCGCCCAGGACCTGCGGTGGTGGTCGCTGCTCCCGGGGGCCGTGGGGGCGGGCCTGCTGGTGCCCGCCGTGCTGGGGCTGCTGCCGCGCGGGACGTACCGGGCGCGGCGCGGGCTGCCGTCGGTGGTCCTGCTGCGCGGGGTCGCGGCGGGCTCGTTCATCGCGGCCGAGAGCTTCGTGCCGCTGATGCTGGTCACGCAGCGGGGGCTGAGCCCGACGCTGGCCGGGTTCTCGCTGGCGCTGGGCGGGCTGACCTGGGCGGGCGGGTCGTGGATCCAGTCCACCGGCCGGGTGGCGCCGTACCGGGAGCGGCTGATGGTGCTCGGGATGGTGCTGGTGGCCTTCGCCATCGCCGCCGCGCCGGCCGTGCTGGTGCCGTGGGTGCCGGTGTGGTCGCTGGCCCTGGCCTGGGGCGTGGGCTGTCTCGGCATGGGGCTGGTGATCGGTTCGACGAGCGTGCTGCTGCTGAAGCTGTCGGCGCCGGAGGAGGCGGGGGCCAACTCCGCCGCGCTCCAGATTTCCGACGCGCTGGCGAACGTGGTGCTGCTGGCGGCGGGCGGGGCGGCGTTCGCCGCGCTGGGCGGGGGTTCGGTGGGGGCCGCCCACGGGGCCGGGGGGACCGCCGACGCCGCGGCCTCGCATCCCGCCGCCTTCGTGGTCGTCTTCCTGCCGATGGCCGCGGTCGCGCTGGTCGGCGCCTGGGTCGCCACCCGCCTGCACGAGTCCGCTCCGGCGGCGCTGCACGGGCCTCCGGCCACCGCTGAAATCGGCTGACCTGCCCTCGCACCGCCGCTACGCTGCGCGCATGAGCGACCTGATCATCCGGCTCTCCGCCGCCGAGTACGCGGAACTCGCCGACCTCGCCGACGCCACCGGCTCCACCCCCGAGGAGCACGCCCTCGCGGCCGTACGGGAGCACCTGCGCCGGGAGCGCGAGCAGGTCGGCGACGCGGCGGCCCGGCTGGCGCAGCGGCACGCCCCGCTCCTGAAGCGGCTCGGCGCATGAGCGCCACCCCCGGCGGCGTCGGCGTGCGGCACCTCACCCTCGCCGATGTGCTCGACCTGGCCCGGCACGCCTGCCTGGCCCAGGACCAGGCCGTCGAGCTGCGCGCCCCCGGCCTGCTGGAGTCGGCCGTGCACCGGCCGCGGGCGCGCATGCTCGGGACGCCGGCGTATACGGACCCGTACGAGCAGGCTGCCGCGCTGCTCCACGGCATCGCGGTGAACCACCCCCTGGTCGACGGGAACAAGCGGACCGCCTGGCTCGCGGCTGCGACCTTCCTCGCCGTGAACGGCATCGACCTCGCCGACGCCGACCAGGACGCCGCGTACGGCCTGGTCGTCGACGTGGCCTCCGGGGCCGAGACCGAAGTGGCCGCGATCGCTTCCCGGCTGCGGGAGTTGCGGCCGGTGTGAGACTCGCCGCACCGCCCGAGGTCACAGGCCTGTCCCTCCACGAGGGGCGGGCCGGCCCCGGTAGGGTGGCCCGGTTGTCCTTCGAACGACCGCCGCCGAGAGCCCGAACCGGAGACCGTGACTACTACCGCCTCCCACCACCTCTCACCCGCCTTCCCCGGCCGTGCGCCGTGGGGTACCGCCAGCAAGCTGCGTGCCTGGCAGCAGGGCGCGCTGGACAAGTACATCCAGGCGCAGCCGCGTGACTTCCTCGCCGTCGCCACCCCCGGCGCCGGCAAGACCACCTTCGCGCTGACCCTGGCCTCCTGGCTGCTGCACCACCACGTCGTGCAGCAGGTGACCGTGGTCGCGCCGACCGAGCACCTGAAGAAGCAGTGGGCGGAGGCCGCCGCCCGCATAGGCATCCGGCTCGACCCCGAGTACTCGGCGGGCCCGCTGAGCCGCGAGTACCACGGGGTGGCCGTCACCTACGCCGGTGTCGGCGTCCGCCCGATGCTGCACCGCAACCGCTGCGAGCAGCGCAAGACCCTCGTCATCCTCGACGAGATCCACCACGCCGGCGACTCGAAGTCCTGGGGCGAGGCCTGTCTGGAGGCCTTCGACCCGGCGACCCGCCGCCTGGCCCTGACCGGCACTCCGTTCCGCTCCGACACCAACCCGATCCCCTTCGTCACGTACGAGGAGGGCAACGACGGGATCCGGCGCTCCGCCGCCGACTACACCTACGGCTACGGCAACGCGCTCGGCGACGGCGTCGTCCGGCCGGTCATCTTCCTCTCCTACAGCGGCAACATGCGCTGGCGCACCAAGGCCGGCGACGAGATCGCCGCCAAGCTCGGCGAGCCGATGACCAAGGACGCGATCAGCCAGGCCTGGCGCACCGCGCTCGACCCGCGCGGCGACTGGATGCCGAACGTGCTGCGCGCCGCCGACCAGCGGCTGACCGAGGTCCGCAAGAGCATCCCGGACGCGGGCGGCCTGGTGATCGCCTCCGACCAGGACGCGGCACGCGCGTACGCCAAGCTGATCCGCGAGATCACCGGCACCAAGGCCACCCTCGTGCTCTCCGACGATGCGGGCGCCTCGAAGCACATCGACACCTTCAGCGGAAACACCGACCGGTGGATGGTCGCGGTCCGCATGGTGTCGGAGGGCGTCGACGTGCCCCGCCTCGCGGTGGGCGTGTACGCGACGACCATCTCGACCCCGCTGTTCTTCGCGCAGGCCGTCGGGCGTTTCGTACGGTCGCGCAGGCGCGGCGAGACCGCGTCCGTGTTCCTTCCGACGATCCCGTACCTGCTCGGCTTCGCCAACGAGATGGAGGTCGAGCGCGACCACGCCCTGGACCGGCCGAAGAAGGCGGGCGAGGACGACGACCCGTACGCCGAGTCCGAGAAGGAGATGGCGGAGGCCAACCGGCAGGAGGACGAGGACACCGGCGAGGACGAGCAGATGTCCTTCGAGGCGCTGGAGTCCGACGCCGTCTTCGACCGGGTGCTGTACGACGGCGCCGAGTTCGGCATGCAGGCGCACCCCGGCAGCGAGGAGGAGCAGGACTACCTCGGCATCCCGGGCCTGCTGGAGCCGGAGCAGGTGCAGTTGCTGCTGCAGAAGCGGCAGTCGCGGCAGATCGCGCACAGCCGGCGCAAGCCGGACGCGGACGCGGACCTGCTGGAGCTGCCGGCCGAGCGCCGGCCGGTGGTCTCGCACAAGGAGCTGCTGGAGCTGCGCAGGTCGCTGAACACGATGGTGGGGGCGTACGTCCACCAGAGCGGCAAGCCGCACGGGGTGATCCACACCGAGCTGCGGCGGGTGTGCGGCGGGCCGCCGAGCGCGGAGGCGACGGCCGGGCAGCTGCGGGAGCGGATCAAGAAGGTCCAGGAGTGGGCCACCCGCATGCGCTGACGGTGACGGCACCGGCGGTGGCGACGGTGACGGCACCGGCGTCGGCGATCGCGTCGGCGTCGGCGATCGCGTCGGCGGTGGCGACGGTGTCGGGCGGGCCCGTGGTGTGGAGCTTCGTACGGGCCCGCCCTGCCTGGGAATTGACGGTTCCGGTGGGCGGGGGCGACAGCCGCCGCCTCTGCCGGTACTCGTGTGATGGCACAGGCGTATTGGGGCGCGCGGGAGCGCGCATCGGCGCGTTCCGCGCTCCCGAACCGGCATAAAAGGCCCGTCCGCGCCCGGATTCTGGACGAGGACTTCCGCTGAGCGGACCTGCTCGCTACTGTCCCCGCATCGAACGCCCCGTGGCAGCGCCGCCGCGGGAGCGCAGCCGGTGCCATGGCCGCAACCGGCGGCCTCTCCGTGCGTGTCGCCGTGGGACCGGCGCCGCTCCACCCCGAGAGTCACCGCCGCTCACCACGAGGGAGAGGCTTCGTGACCGCGGAAACCTCACAGACTCTCGACCGAGGTCTCAGAGTCCTCAAGCTGCTCGCCGACACCGACCACGGGCTGACCGTCACCGAGCTCTCCAACCGTCTCGGCGTCAACCGCACCGTGGTCTACCGCCTGTTGGCCACCCTGGAGCAGCACGCCCTGGTCCGCCGCGACCTCGGCGGCCGGGCCCGCGTCGGACTCGGCGTACTGCGCCTGGGCCGGCAGGTGCACCCGCTGGTGCGCGAGGCCGCCCTGCCCGCGCTGCGCGCCCTCGCCGAGGACATAGGAGCCACCGCGCACCTGACCCTCGTCGACGGGTCGGATGCGCTCGCCGTGGCCGTCGTGGAGCCCACCTGGACCGACTACCACGTGGCCTACCGGGCCGGGTTCCGCCACCCGCTGGACCGCGGGGCCGCCGGCCGGGCCATCCTCGCCGCCCGCCAGGGCACCCTCATCGAGCCCGGGTACACGCTGACCCACGGCGAGCTCGAAGCCGGTGCGAGCGGCGCCGCCGCCCCGCTGGTGGGGATCAGCGGGCTGGAGGGCAGCGTCGGCGTGGTCATGCTGTCCGACGCCGTGCCCGAGCGGGTCGGCCCGCGGGTCGTGGACGCGGCCCGGGAGGTCGCCGACGCCCTGCGCTGAGGCCCGCCGCAGGCCCCGTACGACGCCGGGCGCAGGCCCCGTACGACGCCGGGCGCAGGCCCCGTACGTACGACGCCGGCCGCAGGCACTGCGACGGCCTGCCGCCGGGCCGCGCGACGCCCCGCGCCGACCCCGTACGACGCCCCGCACGGCTGCGTCCCGGCCGCCGGGCGCGGCCGTGCCCGGGCCGCCCGATAGATTGGCCGGGTGCTCTCTCGTCTCTCCCGTCTGTCGCGTCCCGCCGCCCTGGCCGTCTGCGCCGCGCCCGTGCTCGGCCTGTTCGCCGTGGCGGCCTTCGCACCGCTGCCCTTCGTGGTCGCCCAGCCCGGGCTCACGGCGGACGTGCTCGGCGCCCACGAGGGCAAGCCGGTCATCGTCATCACCGGCGCCCCGACCCGGCCGACCAAGGGCCAACTGCGCATGACCACGATCGAGGCCACCGGGCCGTCGACCACCGTGCGCCTGCCCCGGCTCCTCGACGACTGGTTCGACAGCTCCCGCTCGGTCATGCCCAAGGAGGCCGTCTACCCCTCCGGCGGGAGCGACGAGGAGATCGAGAAGCACAACCTGGAGCAGATGGCCGCATCCCAGGAGGACGCCACCCGGGCGGCCCTCGGGTTCCTGAAGAAGGACCCGAAGGAGGTGAAGGCAGACCTCAACCTCGCCGACGTCGGCGGCCCCAGCGCCGGCCTGCTGTTCGCCCTCGGCATCGTCGACAAGCTCGACGGCGACGGCAGCGGCGGCGACCTCACCGGCGGCCGCACGGTCGCGGGCACCGGCACCATCAGCGCGGACGGCAAGGTCGGCGCGGTCGGCGGGGTGGCCCTGAAGACGCAGGCCGCCCACCGCGACGGGGCGAGCGTGTTCCTCGTCCCGGAGGCGGAGTGCTCCGACGCGGCCTCCGAGCTGCCCGAGGGGCTCCGGCTGATCCCGGTCAGCTCCCTGTCCGACGCGGTGAACGCGCTGCGCGCGCTGAACCGGGAAGAGCCGGTTCCGTCCTGCTGACCGGCTCCCGCTCCATCGACCGGAACGACGGGAACACCAGCGGGGCGAGCGTGGTCAGCAGGTAGACCCCGCCGAACGCGAGCAGCGCCGGGGCCGTGCCGAACCCGTCGACGAGCAGGCCCGCGCCGAGCCCGCCCAGCGGCATCGTCAGCTCGCAGCCGGCGGTGCTCACACCCGCGACCCGGCTGCGCAGCGCGTCGGGGACCCTCTCGTACACCACGGTGGTCAGGATCGGGTTGAGCATGCCGACGCCCAGCCCGGCCAGGGCCATCGTCACCGCCAGCGGCAGCGTGGTGTCGGTGAGGGCGGCGACCGCGTACCGGGGCGCCCCGGCGACCAGGAAGGCGGCCGCGAACACCGCCCGGCGCGGGAACCGCTCGCCCCACACCCCGTACAGCAGGGCGCCGAGCAGCGCGAACCCGCCGAAGAGGGACACGAGCAGGCCGAGCGCGGTGGCCCCGCCGAGGGCCTCGCGGCCGTGCACGGGCAGCAGCACCGAGGACCAGCCCTGGTCCAGGCCGTTGGTCATCATCACCATCACGGTGACGCCCAGCAGCAGCCGCGAGCCGGCCAGGAAGGCCCAGCCCTCGGCCAGTTCGGCCCGGTAGCGGGCGAACGAGGCCTTCTCCGCGCGCGGTTGCGGCTCGGCCGCCGGGATGCCCCGTACGAACACGGCGACCAGCAGGGCGGAGGCCGCGAAGGTGGCCGCGTCCAGCAGCAGGGCCGCCTCGGCGCCGAGCACCGCGATGAGGACGCCGGCCACCGCGGCCCCGATCATCCGGGCGCCGCGCTGGACCGCGTCGTACAGGCTCGCGGCCCGCGCCATCGTGGTGCCGGCGTGCTCGGCGAGGTCGGGCAGCAGGACGTGGCGGGCGGTCAGGCCCGGGGTGTGCACGAGGCCGCCGACGGCCATCAGCCCGCACAGCATCCAGAACTCCAGCAGGCCCGCGTAGTGCAGCAGCGGGATCGCGCCCACGGCCAGCGCGCAGACGGCGTCGGAGGCCGCGGAGACCCGGCGCCGGCCGACCCGGTCAATGACCGGGCCTCCGACGAGGGCCGCGACGACGATGGGCAGGGTGGCGCAGAAGGCGACGATGCCGGCCCGGCCGGCGCTGCCGGTGGTCTGGAGCACGAACCACGGGACGCCGATGAGGGTGATCGAACTCCCCGCCGTGGAGATGGTGTTGGCGGCGAGTACGGCGGCGAAGGGGCGCCGGCTCATCCCGCGGCCCCGGCGCGGACGTGGCCGTTGCCGGGGCCGGGCAGGAGCAGCCGGTTCCCGGCGCGGACCAGGGCCTCGCCGAGCCGGTTGCGCAGGGCGCGGACGAAGGGGTGCCGGGGCGCCGCTGCACCGGCCCGCCCGGCGGGGGAGGTGCGGGAGGGACGGGCGGTGCGCCGGGCGCGGACGGCCTCCCGGGCCAGGCGCCCGGCGGCGGCCTCGGCGGCCAGCTCGGCGGTACGGGCGGCGTGGGCCGGCAGGGCGGTCCCGGCCTGGATGTCGGCAGTAGTGAAGGCGTGCATGGCAGGACTCCTTCGGGGTGAGGAGGCGGTGGAGGGCACGGCTGACCGGCCCGCGACCTGCCGTGCGCGGCGCCCGGCGCGCGGTGCGCGGTGCGCGGTAGGGGTGCGGGGGAGCGCTGCGTATTGCCGTGCTGTGGTGCGGGTGTGCGGCTGCGCCGGGGGACGGCGGGCGGCGGCTACTCGCTGCCGCCGCTGCCGCCGCGCGGGAAGGCGTGGGTGTGGAAGCGGACCGTCTCGGTCGTCCCGTCCTGCGGCGCGTCGCGATAGCTGTTGATCAGGTCGTGGATCCTGCGGATGAGGTCGAGGCTCTGCTCGGGGGTCAGGCGCAGGGTGAAGTCGCTGATGTCCGAGCCGCGCCGCCACTCCTGGGGCCAGGCGTGGGCGTTGCCGAGCCAGGTGCTCACCTCCTGCGCGTGGATCGTCGCGATCTCGTGCAGGAAGAGGTCGGCCGCGCCGCGGGTGGCCGGGTCCTGGTCGTAGATGAGCTGCTCGTCCCAGACCGTGCCCTCGTGGGCGGCCCTCCACCACCGCTCGCGGCCCTTCCCGTGCCCGGGCGCGTCCTCGACGAACCCGTGCGCGGCGAGCTGGCGCAGGTGGTAGCTGGTGGCGCCGCTGGACTCGCCGAGCCGCTCCGCGAGCTGCGAGGCGGTGGCCGGGCCGTCCTGGCGCAGTGCACCGAGCAGGCGCATGCGCAGGGGGTGGGCCAGGCCGCGCAGGGAGCGGGCGTCCAGGGTGCGGGTGGTGCGGGTCTGGAGCTCCGGGGCTTCCGGCTTCTCGGGCATGCCTCAAGCCTAGGCGTGCAAAGAAACCTATGCAAGGGTTTCTTTGCAACGCCTTCTTTGGGACTTCCCTCCCTGGCTCCGGGCGCCGGCTCAGCCCTCCAGGGCCGCCTGCTCCACGAGCGGGATGACCCGAAGCGGCACCGGGTTCTCCATCACGATCGCCGTCGACGCCCGCACGATCCCTTCGAAGCCGACGACCCGGTCGATCACCCGCTGGAGATCGGCGTTGGAGCGCGCGACCAGCCGGCACAGCATGTCCCCGTGCCCGGTCGTCGTGTGCAGTTCCAGCACCTCCGGTACGCCGCCGAGGTGTGCCCGTACGTCGGCGCCCTGGCCCTGCTTGATCTCCAGCGTGGCGAACGCGGTCACCGGGTATCCGAGGGCGGCCGGGTCCACCTGCGGCCCGAAACCGCGGATCACCCCGTTCGACTGGAGCCGGTCCAGCCGGGCCTGCACGGTGCCGCGCGCCACGCCGAGCCGGCGCGAGGCCTCCAGGACGCCGATCCGCGGTTCGCGGGCGAGCAGGACGATGAGGCGACCGTCGAGTTCGTCGATTCCCATAACACTGCCTCCAGGCGGCTCACAGGTGGTCATCCTGCACAGATGTTTCAACCATGCTGCGGCTCCACTGGGCAGTTTGTACAGCAAAAGAGGAAACTATTGCGCAGCTTGTGGATCGGCGGGACTCTGCGCTCATGACTGAGACCCTCGAAACCACCCCGCACACCGCGCGTGAGGCCGACCCCTTCCCGGTGAAGGGCATGGACGCGGTCGTCTTCGCCGTCGGCAACGCCAAGCAGGCCGCGCACTACTACTCGACCGCGTTCGGCATGAAGCTGGTGGCCTACTCCGGCCCCGAGAACGGCGTTCGCGAGACGGCGAGCTACGTCCTGACCAACGGCTCCGCCCGCTTCGTCATGACCTCGGTCATCAAGGCGAGCACGGACCGCGGCCGCTTCCTCGCCGAGCACGTGGCCGAGCACGGCGACGGCGTCGTCGACCTCGCCATCGAGGTCCCGGACGTCCGCGCCGCCTACGCGTACGCCGTCGAGCAGGGCGCCCGCGGCCTCGACGAGCCGTACGAGGTGTCCGACGAGCACGGCACCGTCGTCCTCGCCGCCATCGCCACCTACGGCCAGACCCGCCACACCCTGGTCGAGCGCAAGAACTACACCGGCCCCTACCTGCCCGGCTTCGTCGCCGTGAACCCGATGGTCGAGCCGCCGGCCAAGCGGACCTTCCAGGCCATCGACCACTGCGTGGGCAACGTCGAGCTCGGCCGGATGGACGAGTGGGTCGGCTTCTACAACAAGGTCATGGGCTTCACGAACATGAAGGAGTTCGTGGGCGACGACATCGCGACCGAGTACTCGGCGCTGATGTCGAAGGTCGTCGCGGACGGCACCCTCAAGGTGAAGTTCCCGATCAACGAGCCGGCGATCGCGAAGAAGAAGTCGCAGATCGACGAGTACCTGGAGTTCTACGGCGGCGCCGGCGTCCAGCACATCGCGCTCGCCTCGAACGACATCGTTGCGACCGTCCGCTCGATGCGGGCGGCGGGCGTGCAGTTCCTCGACACCCCGGACTCGTACTACGACACCCTCGGCGAGTGGGTCGGCGAGACCCGCGTGCCGATCGACACCCTGCGCGAGCTGAAGATCCTCGCCGACCGCGACGAGGACGGCTACCTGCTCCAGATTTTCACCAAGCCGGTGCAGGACCGCCCGACCGTCTTCTTCGAGATCATCGAGCGCCACGGCTCGATGGGCTTCGGCAAGGGCAACTTCAAGGCCCTGTTCGAGGCGATCGAGCGCGAGCAGGAGAAGCGCGGCAACCTCTGACAGTCGCGAGGACGGACCCGCGGCGCCCCGGCCCGGCCCCGGCCAAGGCCCCGGCCCGGGCCCGGGCCCCGGATCCACCCACGGCAGGCCCCCCGCCCTCGGGCAGGGGGCCCGTGCCGTTCCCGGAGCAGGGTCAACCCGCTGCCGGGCCGGGCTTCGGCCGGGCGGGCCGGGGCTCGGGCTCGGGCTCGGGCGAGGGGTTCGCCGGCGCGGCCTCCGCCGGCTTGCCGGGTTCCGCGGACTCCGCCGGCTTGGCCGGCTTCGGTTCGGCCGTCTCCCGCTTCGCCGACGGCGACGGCGACGGCGACGGTGACAGCGACGGCTTCGGCAGCTCCGGCGGCACCCAGGGCGCGGTCGGCTGCACGTTCTCGGGCCCGCCCGGCGGCGGCTGCCCGATCGCCGCCAGCGCCTCCGCGGCCAGCGGCCCCCGTACCGGCGAGAACCGCGGGTTCGTCCGCACCGCCTCCTGAAGGTGCCGCCGCGCCGCCGCCTCGTCGCCCCGGCTCAGCTCGATCATCCCCCGGTGGTAGGCGAAGTCCGCGCTCCGCAGCCCCCGGTCCGCCGCCTTCTTCGCGTACTCCAGCGCCGACGCGTCATCGCCCAGCCGGTGCAGCGCCCACCCCAGCGCGTCGGCCACCTGCACGTTCTTGTGCCGCGCCCACTCCGCCGTCAGCCGCCGCACCGCCGCCACCGGATCCCCGTGGTCCGCCTCGAACAAGCCGAGGACCACTGACTCGTTCACCCCGCCCCGCCGGCTCACGGCCGCCGCCCGCACCAGGTCGAACGAGGCCTTCGCCTCGTCCCAGCGCCCCAGCGACTCCAGCAGCTCGCCCAGCTCCAGCGCCAGCTGCGGCGACTGCGCCCGCCCCAGCGCCAGCCGGTAGTCCCGTACCGCCTCCCCGCCGCGCCCCAGCCCCGCCAGCGCCCGCGCCCGGCCCCCCAGCGCCTCCGCCTGTGCCGGGTCCGTCCGCAGCGCCCCCTCGTACTGGCGCAGCGCCTCCGCCGGCTCGCCCCGCTCCCACAGCAACTCCCCGCGCCGGTACAGCACGTACGCCTTCTCCGCCGGGGACTTCGCCGCCCCCGCCGCACGCTCCAGCGCCGCCGCGGCGTCCTCGCGCCAGCCGCGGTCCCGGTACACCTGCGAGGCCCTCAGGAACGCCGCCGGCCCCGGCCGGATCTCCACCAGCCGCTCCATCGCCTTCTCGGCCGCCTTGTAGTCCCCCAGCCCCGAGTACGCGTCCACCAGTACCGGGTACGCCGTCCACCGCTGCGGCGCCTGCGCCCGTACGAGCTCGCCCCACTTCCGCCCGGTCCCGTAGTCCCCGCGGGCGTTGGCCAGCGTGCCCATGCCCGTCATCGCGTCGAGGTTGCCCTTCTCCGCCGGGCGGAGCTCCAGCGACCGCTTCAGCGCCTTCTCCGCCTTCGGAAACCAGACCGGGTCCGGTCTGCGCCGCGCAAGCTCCAGGTACGCCGACCCCAGCACCGCCCACGACGCGTCGTCCCGCGGATGCCCCGCGACCCACTTCTCCCGGTCCGCGATCAGCGCCGACAGGTCCGCCGCCGCCGCCGGCGCCCCCATCCCGACCGCCGAGGCGGCCCGCTCCTTCGGCCCCTGAGGCCGGGCGTCGCCGCCCGCGCGGGCCGGCCGGATCACCAGCGCCCCGACGATCAGGACCACCGCGACCGCGGCCGCCACGAGCGTCTTGCGGCCCGTGAACGTCACGGGCGGCGCAGCCTCCTGCGCTTCCTTGTCGAAACGGTCCATGCGATCACTGTGCGTCAATATGAATGGCGCACCGCAGTGTCCGAAGCCCGCCGCGGCCGTGTTCACACCGATGGCCCCCGGTGCCACGCTGGGCCCATGGAACTCAAGGACGACGAGCTCACCGCACGGCTGCGCACGCGCCTCCTCGAAGGACTCCCCGCCGCGGCCCTCCTCACCGACCCGCAGGTCACCGCCTCCTACGCCACCGACATGGCGAACTTCTGCCCCGCCGGCACCCCGGCGGCCGTGGTCCTGCCCCGCACCGTGGAGCAGGTCCGGCACGTCCTGCGCACGGCCACCGCGCTACGGGTCCCGGTCGTCCCGCAGGGCGCCCGCACCGGCCTGTCCGGCGCCGCCAACGCCACCGACGGCTGCATCCTGCTCTCCCTCGTCAGGATGGACCGCATCCTGGAGGTCAACACCGTCGACCGGACCGCCGTCGTCGAACCGGGCGTCGTCAACGCCGTGCTCTCGCGCGCCGTCGCCGAACAGGGCCTGTACTACCCGCCCGACCCCTCCAGCTGGGAGCAGTGCACCATCGGCGGCAACATCGGCACCGGCTCCGGCGGCCTGTGCTGCGTCAAGTACGGCGTCACCGCCGAGTACGTCCTCGGCCTCGACGTGGTCCTCGCCGACGGCCGGCTCCTGCGCACCGGCCGGCGCACCGCCAAGGGCGTCGCCGGATACGACCTCACCCGCCTCTTCGTCGGCTCCGAGGGCAGCCTCGGCGTCGTCGTCCAGGCCGTCCTCGCCCTGCGCCCGGCCCCGCCCCGACAGCTCGCGCTGGCCGCCGAGTTCCCCTCCGCCGCGGCCGCCTGCGCCGCCGTCTGCGCCGTCATGGAGGCCGGGCTGACGCCCTCGCTGCTGGAGCTGATGGACCGTACCACCGTACGGGCCGTCAACGCGCTGGGGCATGGGGGTCCCCCCTGCTCGAGCGAAGCCGAGAGCTTGGGGGAGGGCCTGCCCGAGACCACCGAGGCCCTGCTGCTCGCCGCGTTCGACACCCCGCACGCGCCCGACGACCTCGCGGCCGTCGCCGGGCTGTGCACGGCCGCCGGCGCCACGGCCGTCGTACCCGCCGAGGACGAGGCGGAGTCCGAACTGCTGCTCAAGGCCCGCCGGATGGCGCTGACCGCCCTGGACGCGCTGCGCCCGGCCACGATGATCGACGACGTCTGCGTACCGCGCTCGCGCCTGGCCGAGATGCTCGACGGGACCGCCCGCATCGCCCGCACCCACGACCTCGTCATCGGCGTCTGCGCGCACGCCGGCGACGGCAACACCCACCCCGTGGTCTGCTTCGACCCCGCCGACGAGGACGAGACGCGCCGGGCCCGCGCCTCCTTCGACGAGATCATGGCCCTCGGCCTGAGCCTGGGCGGGACCATCACCGGGGAGCACGGGGTCGGCGTCCTGAAGAAGGAGTGGCTCGCCCGCGAGCTCGGACCGGTGGGGCTGGAGATGCAGCGCGCGGTCAAACAGGCCTTCGACCCGCTGGGTCTGCTCAACCCCGGCAAGCTCTTCTGACCGCCTTCGCCTTCGCCTCCGCCGCCCGGCCCCGCGGCGGTGCGGTACGCGGTCCCGGCCGCCCCGCGTCACAGCTCGCCGTCCGCGGCCTCGTCCGACGGCCACGGATCGCGCATCCACAGGTCGTCGGCCGGGGTCGGGGCGAGCAGCTCGGCCAGCGCGGCGTCCAGGCCCAGCAGGTCGGCCTCGGTGCCCGGCGGGACCACCCGCAGCGTGCGCTCCAGCCACGCCGACACCGAGGCGGCCGGGGCCTGGAGCAGGGCGTCGCCGTCGGGGGAGGTGAGCGCCAGATACAGGACCGACCGGTCCTCCAGCTTGGCCGGCCAGATCCGGACGTCCCCGTGCCCGCAGGGGCGGAACACTCCCTCCACCAGCAGCTCGCGGGCGAAGGTCCAGTTGATGGGGGCGCTGGAGCCGGTGTGGAAGGTGATGTGGACGGCGTACGGGTCGTCCGCGAGGTAGACCAGACGTGCGGGCACCGGGACGCTCCGCTCGGCGGACAGGATCAGCTGGAGTTCCAGCTCGCGCTCGACGACGGGGTGGTGGTGCATGGCGGCCTCGCTTCGGTTCGGTGTGCGGGGCCGGGTTGTCGCCCCACACCCGCAGAGAGCACCCCTGCGCCCGGGTATGACGCGACTTCGCGCACCGCACCACACTTTGGCGTGAAACTTTCGATGGCCGAAAACAACCCTGTGGAGGGATGTTCGCCCGAAGGCTTGGATTCTCCCGTTACCGGACCTCCCGGGGGGCGGTTCTTGGCTATGGTCCTCCCCTTGCACAAGCCTCAAGCCCACGATCGGAGTTGGGGACATGACGGCCTCCCCTGGTGACGGCGAGCACGCGGCCCGCGAGGGCTACTACCCCGATCCGTCCATCCCCGGCTACGTCCGGTACTGGAACGGCCTGTCCTGGGTCCCGGGCACGAGCCGGCCCGCCACCCCGGCCGACCGGACCGGCCCGGCGCTCCCGGACGAGACCTCCGTGACCGAGGCGCTGCCCGACCCCGACTCCGACTCCGACCCCGACCCCGAACCCGACCCCGAACCGTCGCGGTCGCCGTCACCGCCCTCGGCGCCGGAGCCCGCGCCGGACCGGATGTCCGTACGCGCCGCCGCCTGGCAGGCCGATCCGCTGCACCAGTCCGGCTTCGGCGGCCCGCACGACCGCCGGGTGTCCTGGGGCAGCGGCAGCGGACCCGCCGGGCGGCCCGACCCGGAGCCCGGGCCTGAGCCCGACCCGGGGCACACGCCCGCACGGCCCGCAGGCGCCGCACCGGGGCGCGGCCCGCACCCGGAGCCGTCGGCCGGCGGAACCACGGGCGGTGCGCACGGCGCGGGCGGCGGCGCGGGCGGCGGTGTGGTCAGATGCCCCGGCAGCGGCCTGGGCAGCCTCTCGGACGGGCCGGGCGGGCGGACGGAGCGGGGGCCCGGCGTATCGTTCGCCCGTACCCCGGCCGCAGCCGCGGCGGCCGCGGAGCGGCACCCCGCCCAGGGCGTGGGCATCCTGTCGGCCCGCTCTCCGGCAGCCGCAGCCGCAGCCGCAGCCGCAGCCGCAGCCGCTGCCGCTGCTGCGCCGGCCGCGCAGGCGGCCCCGGCCACGGCGTGGCCCACCGTCCCCGGGAGCGGCACCGACTCCGGGATGACCTCCTCGTGGCCCGAGGCGACGGAGCGGCCCGCCCCCACCCCCGGTGCCGCCCCCGCCGCCCCCGCCCCCGCCGCCCCGCGCCCGCAGCCGCACCCCGGCGCCCGGCCGTCTCCGGCGGCGGCCGCGGCCCGCGGGGCGTCCGCGTTCCCCGCGGCTCCCGAGGCCCCTGCGTCGCCCGTGTCCCTCCCGTCGCCCGGGTCCCCCGCGTCGACCGACTCCCCCGCGCCCCCGGCCGTCCGGGGCTTCCCCGCCGCCGAGACCCCGGCATCCGCTCCGGCGCCGGCGGCCCGCGTCGCCCGCCGGGCCCCCGCCCCGCAGGGCGCTCCCGGGCCCCGGCGGGCCCCCGCCCCCGCGGCCTCCACCGGCTCCGCCGCACCGGCCCCGGCTGCGGCTGCGGCCCCTGCGCGGAGCACCGGCCGGGCCGTCTTCGAGAAGATGGCGGAGCGGGCCGTACGCCCCTCCGGGCTGGCGCGCCGGTTCGTGGCCCGTGCCCTGGACACCCTGGTGTTCGGCGCCGTCGCCGCGGCCGTCGCCCGGCCCCTCGTACCGGCGGCCGCCGCCCACCTCCAGTCCAAGGTGGACGCGGCCCGCGCCAGCGGCAGGGTCACCACCGTCTGGCTGTTCGACGCGACCATCGCCGGATACGCGGGCGTGGTCCTGGGCGCCCTCGTGGTCTTCGGACTGCTCTACGAGGTGCTGCCGACCGCCCGTTGGGGCCGGACCCCGGGCAAGAAGCTCCTCGGTGTCCGCGTCCTGTCCGCCGCGACGTACCGCCCGCCCGACTTCGGCGCGGCCCTGTCCCGCTGGCTGGTCGGCGCGTCCCTCGGGCCCGTGGGCGGGCTGTGGTGCCTCGCGGACCGGCCCCGCCGCCGGGGTGCGCACGACAGGGCGGCCGGGACGTACGTGGCCCGCTGACCACCCCTCAGGAGACGTGCCGGGGGAGGCCCCTCCCCCGAACGGACCCCGCCGCGTTGCGGGTT
The DNA here is from genome assembly GCF_056436005.1 of Streptomyces sp. NPDC043854. Taxonomy (NCBI): domain Bacteria; kingdom Bacillati; phylum Actinomycetota; class Actinomycetes; order Kitasatosporales; family Streptomycetaceae; genus Streptomyces; species Streptomyces sp. NPDC043854. Next base: position 275,914 of record NZ_JBWKDK010000002.1, on the reverse strand, counting down.
CCGCGGGGCCGGGTTCGACTCGGGGCATGAGCACCGACCAGCCGCCGCCGGAGCAGCCGCCCGAGGACCCGTTCCTCAAGAAGCCCCAGGGTCCGCCGCCCCCGTCGAACGGAACGCCTCCCGGCGGCACACCCCCGGGCGGCACACCCCCCGGCGGCCCGTACGGCGGCGGCGAGCCCTTCGGCTCGGGCGCCGGCGGCGGCTACGACATGCCCGACCCGCTCGCCGGCATGCCCCCGCTCGCCGACTTCGGGAAGCGGGTCGCGGCCCGGATCATCGACGCCGTCATCGTGTTCATCCCGCTCTTCCTCATCCAGCTCGCCTTCGGCCCGAACCGGTACGTGGTCCAGACCGACGAGGGCGAGGATGTCAGCGAGGTCTTCACCAAGTCGTACAGCGGCACCGGCCTGGCCATGACCCTGCTGTCGATCGTGGCGTACGTCGGCTACGACTGGTGGTTCACCCGGAAGGACGGCAGGACCGTCGGCAAGAGGGCGCTGGCGCTGCGCGTGGCGATGCTCAACGACGGCAGCGTCCCGCCGTCCGGCGCGGCCCTGTCCCGTGCCGCCGTGCTGTGGCTGCCGACCCTCATCTGCTGCTTCTGCCTGTGGCCGCTGGTGCTGCTCGTGTCGATGTTCGTGGACAAGCCGTACCGGCAGGCCCTGCACGACAAGGTCGCCAAGACGGTGGTGGTGACCGCCTAGTTCAGTGGTGGACGGGTTGTTCGGCAGCGGCCGCCCGGGGTTCCGGCACCCGGGCGGCCGCCGCCGTGTCTTCGCCGGCGCCCTCGGGCGCCGCAAGGGGCGTGACTTCGGTTACAGTCACGCGCTCCGGACGGCCGCCGGCGGCGGTTCCGGCGCCGGCCGCGCGCCTGCGCCGGCCGCGCGGGGCGGCTGCGGTGAGTGCGACGAGCAGGCCGAGGGCGAGGGCGGCCGTGGCGATGACCGCGACACCCGCTCCGGAGCGGGTCTGCGAGACCAGCAGCATGGCGATCGTCGAGGCGACGACGGCGGCGGACCCGTAGAGGAACTGGGCGGCAGTCGGGCGCGGCATGGCGGTTTCCGTCCTCAAGGCGGGCGTGGGGGGTCTGCTCAACTGGGTCGCGCGTCAAGCGACTCTACGACCGGGGCATGCCCGGACGGAACGGGCCGTAAGCGTGACCTGACCCACGGTGCCCGGTGCACGGGGGGCGCACGGGGTCACACCCCGTCCCGCATCGTGGGCAGGACGCGTCCTTCGTCCCGTATGGCCGCGTAACGTCCGGATAGCGGAACTCCCCCACCGCATAGTGCAGTTGAAAGGAAGAAGTCAAGTCTGTCTTTTCTTTAGACTCTCCGGTCAAATGTCGTCACTTGAGACGCGCGCCGCGCGGAACCCCCCACTCCTACGGAGACGTTCCGACCTGTGTCGCGGCCGCGGGAGGGGAACGACATCAAGTGACCAGCAATTCCTACCGCCGGCGCGCTCTGCGCACGGCGGCCATCGGCGTGACCCTGGCCGCCACCGCGGCCTCCGGCGCCTTCTTCGCCACCGCCCAGGCCACCGAGGCGCCGTCGACCGCGCCCGCCGCGGACCGCCCGGACCCGACCGCTCCGGCCAAGGAGAAGGTCAAGCACGACCTCGAGGGCCCGTTCAGCAAGCAGCAGGCGCAGGCGCGCGAGGCTGCCCTTGACCAGGTGCTGGCGGGCAAGAAGGGCGTGGAGCAGCGGGGCGCCTCCAAGGTCGTCAAGCTCGACGACAAGAAGTACGTCGAGCTCGGCCGCGAGAAGACCGACAAGATCTTCACGATCCTCGTCGAGTTCGGCGACCAGGTCGACAACCAGACCATGTTCGACCCGGACGGCCCGGAGGGCCCGAAGCCCCCGGTCGTGAAGTACGGCGGCACCCCCGGCCCGCTGCACAACACGATCGCGCAGCCGGACCGCGCCAACAACAACAGCACCGCCTGGCGCAAGGACTTCAGCCGCGAGTACTTCCAGGAGCTGTACTTCGGTACGGGCCAGGGCAAGCACTCCCTGAAGACCTACTACGAGAAGACCTCCTCGGGCCGCTACTCGGTCGAGGGCGAGGTCTCCGACTGGGTCAAGATCCCGTACAACGAGGCCCGCTACGGCTCGAACTTCTGCGGCCAGAGCAACTGCTCCAACGTGTGGGACACCGTCAAGGACGGCGTCGCCGCCTGGGTCGAGGCCCAGAAGAAGGCCGGCAAGACCGACGAGCAGATCAAGGCGCAGCTGGCCCAGTACGACCAGTGGGACCGCTACGACTTCGACGGCGACGGCAACTTCAACGAGTCCGACGGCTACATCGACCACTTCCAGATCGTCCACGCGGGCGAGGACGAGTCGGCCGGCGGCGGTGTCCAGGGCAAGGACGCGCTGTGGGCCCACCGCTGGTACGCCTACGGCACCAGCGCGGGCAAGACCGGCCCGGAGAACAACAAGGCCGGCGGCACCCAGATCGGCAACTCGGGCATCTGGGTCGGCGACTACACCATGCAGCCGGAGAACGGCGGCCTCGGCGTCTTCGCCCACGAGTACGGCCACGACCTCGGCCTGCCGGACCTGTACGACACCTCCGGCGGCGGCGAGAACGGCGTCGGCTTCTGGTCCCTGATGTCCGCCGGCTCCTGGCTCGGCGAGGGCAAGGACTCCATAGGCGACCTCCCGGGCGACATGACCGCCTGGGACAAGCTCCAGCTGGGCTGGCTGAACTACGACACGGCCAAGGCCGCGACGAAGTCCACCCACAAGCTCGGTGTGGCGGAGTACAACACCAAGGACAAGCAGGCGCTGGTCGTCGAGCTGCCGAAGAAGAAGGTCAAGACCGACATCACCGCCCCCGCCGAGGGTTCCTCGCAGTGGTGGAGCGGCATGGGTGACGACCTCAAGAACACCCTGACCCGCTCGGTCGACCTGACCGGCAAGAAGTCCGCCGCCCTCTCCCTCAAGGGCTGGTGGGACATCGAGAAGGACTACGACTACCTCTACACCGAGGTGTCCACCGACGGCGGCGCCACCTGGACCGCCCTCGCCGGTACCGCGAACGGCAAGGCCCTCCCGGTCGACGCCGCGGGCGCCCCGGCCCTGACCGACGTCTCCGGCGGCTGGCAGGACCTGAACTTCCCGCTGGACGCCTACGCCGGCAAGAAGTTCGACCTGCGCTTCCGCTACCAGACGGACGGCGGCGCGGGCGGCAAGGGCTTCACGGCCGACGCGGTCACCCTGACCGCCGACGGCTCCGCGCTGTTCACCGACGGCGCCGAGAACGGCGACAACGGCTGGACCGGCAAGGGCTTCTCCCGCATCGGCGCCGGCTTCACCAAGGAGTACGAGCAGTACTACATCGCGGAGAACCGCCGCTACGTGTCGTACGACTCCACCCTCAAGGTGGGCCCGTACAACTTCGGCTGGGCCAACTCCCGCCCGAACTGGGTCGAGCACTACCCGTACCAGGACGGCCTGCTGATCTGGCTGTGGGACAAGTCCCAGAAGGACAACAACACCAGCCAGCACCCGGGCCAGGGCCTGATCCTGCCGATCGACGCCAACGCCAAGCCGATGAAGTGGTCGGACGGCACCCTGCTGCGCAACAAGATCCAGCCGTACGACGCCACCTTCAGCGCGTACTCGACGGACGCGTTCACGCTGCACAACAAGGGCGAGTCGCTCTTCCTGAAGCCGAAGCCCGCGAACCTGGTCTTCGACGACCACAAGGGCAAGTACTACTACGACGAGAACCCGACCGGCTCGGTGAAGGTCACTGACACCAACACCAAGATCAAGATCCTGAAGGAGGCCTACGACGGTCTCCAGATGACGGTCGAGGTCGGCCCGTCCTCCAAGTAATTCGGTAAAACCGCTGGTCACAGCATGATCGGCCGTCGCCCCCTAGCGGGCGGCGGCCGATCGCGTTTAGATGCGGAAGCGACCTGTGTTGACCAGTGTTATTGACATCCAGCTGACGGGGGAGACGTACAGCATGCCTGCAGGAGGTTTCACCAGGCTCCCGAACGGGAGCGTCGTCGTCGCGCTGACCCTGCCCAGACCGGCGGGGAGCAGCGACACCGGGCCCGTACGGGTCCTGGTCCACGCGGCGAACCGGGCCCGCGCCCTGACCAGGCTGCGAAACCTCGGACTGCGCGCGGTGTACCTGCGCGGCAACACCGAGCCGCCGACCCCGGACGAGGTCACGGCCGTCCTGCACCACCCGGACGGACTGCTGTGGCGGGCCGTCCCGGACCACGCGGGCGAGCTCTGGCACCCGATACGGGCCCTGCTGCGCGGCGCCTGAGCACGCCTGCGCGCCCCCTCAGGCGGCCCGTACGACGGGGGTGCCGACCAGGTCGACCCCGGCCGCCCGGAGCTCCTGCAGGGCCCGCTCCGTGGTGCGCGGGGCCACGCCGGCGGTGAGGTCGAGCAGGACGCGGGTGCGCAGACCTGCGCGGGCGGCGTCCAGGGCGGTGGCCCGCACGCAGTGGTCGGTGGCGATGCCCACCACGTCCACCTCGGTGACCTGCCGCTCGTGCAGCCAGTCGGCGAGCGGGGTGCCGTTCTCGTCGGCGCCCTCGAACCCGCTGTACGCGGCTTCGTACGCGCCCTTGTCGAACACGGCGGCGACGGCCCCGGAGGCGACGGCGGGCGCGAAGTTCGGGTGGAACCCGACGCCCTCGGTTCCGGCCACGCAGTGGGCCGGCCAGGAGGTCTCGTAGTCGGGTTCGGCCGGCGGCCGCGCGAAGTGGGGGCCCGGGTCGATGTGGTGGTCGCGGGTGGCCACGACGTGGCGGTATCCGGCCGTGGACTGCCCGATGAGCTCGGTGATGGCGGCGGCGACGTCGGCCCCGCCGGCGACCGCGAGGCTGCCGCCTTCGCAGAAGTCGTTCTGGACGTCGACGACGATCAGTGCGCGGTGCATGTCGCATGCCCTTCGGCTGGTGGTTGTGGTGCGGTGTGCGGCGGCCTCTGCGCGGGCTCTTCCCCCGCCCCGCCCCTTCCCGAAACCGGGGACTCCGCCCCGGCCCCGGCGCCTCGAACGCCGACGGGGCCGGATTTTCCAGCCCGCGCGGCGCCGGGCCGGGGCCCGGCGGTCAGACGTACTCGGTCGGGATCACGGCGTCGCCGCGCGAGAGCTGCGTCGCGGACAGCGGGAGCCCGGCGCGGGCCTCGCGGTGCCGGTCCCGGGCGGCCTCCAGCGGCTCTCGGGCGACCACCTCGCCGCCCTTGACCAGCGGGACCAGCAGCTGCCGGTCGGCCAGGGCCGCCGGGACCGGCCCGGTCCCGACCACCTCGGCCTCCGCGACGCCGTCCGCGTCCGGGCGGCGGGCGGCCCACTTGCGGCCGCCGATGGAGGTCTTGCCGCCCGTGGCCTTCTTCGCGACCGGCACCAGCGGCGCCTTGGGGTCGGCGGACTCGGCCCGCGCGACCAGCTTGTAGACCATGGAGCAGGTCGGGTGCCCGCTGCCCGTGACCAGCTGCGTGCCCACGCCGTACGCGTCGACCGGGGCGGCCGCCAGCGAGGCGATCGCGTACTCGTCGAGGTCGGAGGTGACCACGATCCGCGTCCCGGTGGCGCCCAGCTCGTCCAGCTGCTGGCGCACCCGGTGCGCGACGAGCAGCAGGTCCCCGGAGTCGATCCGGACCGCCCCGAGCTCCGGGCCGGCGATCTCCACGGCCGTGCGGACCGCCTCCGCCACGTCGTACGTGTCCACCAGCAGGGTGGTGCCGCGGCCCAGCGAGGCCACCTGGGCGGTGAACGCGTCCCGCTCGCTGTCGTGCAGCAGGGTGAAGGCGTGCGCGCTGGTGCCGACGGTGGGGATGCCGTAGCGGAAGCCGGCCGCCAGGTCCGAGGTGGAGGCGAAGCCGCCGACGTACGCGGCCCGCGAGGCGGCCACGGCGGCCAGCTCGTGGGTGCGGCGCGCCCCCATCTCGATCAGCGGCCGGTCGCCGGCGGCCGAGGCCATCCGGGAGGCGGCGGCCGCGATCGCCGAGTCGTGGTTGAGGATCGACAGGACGGCGGTCTCCAGGAGCACGCACTCGGCGAAGCTGCCCTCGACCCGGAGGATCGGTGAGCCGGGGAAGTACACCTCGCCCTCCGGGTAGCCCCAGATGTCACCCGAGAAGCGGTACGAGGAGAGCCAGTCCAGGGTCCGCATGTCGACGACGGCCCGCTCGCGCAGGAACTCCAGGACGGCGCTGTCGAAGCGGAAGTTCTCCACCGCGTCCAGGACGCGGCCGGTGCCGCACACCACGCCGTAGCGCCGTCCCTCGGGCAGCCGGCGGGTGAACACCTCGAAGACCGAGCGGCGGTCGGCGGTGCCGTTCGCCAGGGCGGCCTGCAGCATCGTGAGCTCGTAGTGGTCCGTGAAGAGCGCTGTCGACGGGACGTCCACCGGCAGGCCCACCCTCCCCCGGCCACCGCTGGGAGGTGCCCCCGGCCCACCGCCCTTCTGAGGAAGCGGCGCCTCGCGCCCTTGCTTTTCCGGTCGCTCCGCAGGGTTCATGCCAGGGATGCTAGCGCACATCTCGTCAGAGTGACGAAATGGGTCCTGTTTGTGCAACGGGCCTGTCGCAGTGGCAGCATGGGACAAGTGAGTGTTGCTCCCATTGAGATCGAACGCACCGAATCGGCCGAAGAGGCATCCGCGGTCCCCGAACCCGACGTCCCCTGGGTGACTCTGGTGCACAACGACCCGGTCAACCTCATGAGCTACGTGACGTACGTGTTCCAGGCGTACTTCGGCTATTCGAAGGACAAGGCGCACAAATTGATGCTCGACGTCCACCACAAGGGGCGGGCGGTCGTGTCCAGCGGCACCCGCGAGGAAATGGAGCGCGACGTGCAGGCCATGCACGGCTACGGCCTGTGGGCGACCCTCTCCCAGGACCGGAAGTGATGGGACGGTCCACCGGCATGTTCGAAGCCCTCAAGGGCGGCGGGGCCGCCATCGCGCTGGACGAGATCGAGATTTCCATCCTGCGCTCCCTGGCCGTTCAGCTGCTGGAGCTCATCGGCCCCGGCGAGCCCGAGCCGGACGCCGGGGCCGACCCGCTGGCCGCCCTCTTCGCCGAGGGCCCCACCGAGCGCCCCTCCGACCCGGCACTCGCCCGGCTCTTCCCCGACGCCTACGGGCCCGGGCCCGGCCCCGCGCAGGAGGGTGCGGACCCGGCCGAGGCGGCGGCCCACTCGGCGGAGTTCCGCCGGTTCACCGAGAACGACCTGCGCACCCGCAAGCGCCAGGACGCGCTGGCCGTCGTACGCAGCCTGGACGGGCTCACCCCCGGCACTGGCGGGGCGGCGGTGCTGGAGCTCACCGGAGAGCTGCCGCTGCGCTGGCTCGGCGCCCTCAACGACCTGCGGCTGACGATCGCGGCCCGGCTGGACATCACCGAGGACGAGGAGAGCGCCACCCTCTACCGGCTCCCGGACGAGGATCCGCGCAAGCCGATGGTGATGGCGTACCTCTGGCTCGGAGGCCTCCAGGAAACCCTGATCGAAACGCTCTGAGAACCCTCAGCAAACGCTCAAATCAGAATAACGATCAGATCACCGCCATGCGGTGATCTGATCTTTTTCTTGTCCCTTGTCCTGTTTTTATCGGGCACAGCGCCACTTTTACGCCCTTCGGCCGTCCCCGAATCGTGATAAATCTTCACGACTGCCGGAGGGGCGCCACCCATGTCCCCGCCGGCCTGCTTGAACCGGCTGACCGCCGGCGTGCAACTCCATCCGTATCCGGGGGGATCGAGGACCCGATCCGCAGCCAGTCAGGCGCGGGTCGGCGTGGAGAAAGGCGCACAGAAACATGACCTCAGCGCAGGTCGAGCAGCACCACACGGCATCCGGCGAGGGAACCGGGGCCGACAACGGGGAGGGGTACCACCGCACGCTCGGCGCCCGCCAGATCCAGATGATCGCGATCGGCGGGGCCATCGGAACCGGCCTCTTCCTGGGCGCCGGCAAGGCCATCTCGAAGGCCGGACCGAGTCTCATCCTGGCCTACGCCATCGCAGGCCTGGCCATCTTCTTCATCATGCGCGCCCTGGGCGAGCTGCTGATGTACCGCCCGGTCTCGGGCTCCTTCTCGGACTACGCCCGCGAGTTCCTGGGCCCGTTCTGGGGATACGCCACCGGCTGGACCTACTGGCTCTTCTGGGTGGTCACCGGCATCACCGAGGTCACCGCGGCGGCCAAGTACATGTCGTACTGGACCCACGACAGCTTCCCGCAGTGGGCGTACGCACTGATCTTCACCGTCATCCTCTACGCCGCGAACCTGATCTCCGTGAAGCTCTTCGGCGAGCTGGAGTTCTGGTTCTCCATGGTCAAGGTCACCGCCATCGTCGGCATGATCCTGATCTGCGCCGGCATCCTCACCATCGGCTTCTCCGACGCCGCCGCCGGCGCATCCTTCGCCAACCTGTGGAACGACCGCGGCTTCTTCCCCAACGGCATCGGCGAGACGCTGATGACGCTCCAGATCGTCGTCTTCGCCTTCCTGGCCGTCGAACTGGTCGGCGTCACCGCCGGCGAGTCCAAGGACCCCGAGAAGACCCTGCCCAAGGCCATCAACACCGTGCCGTGGCGCATCGCCGTCTTCTACGTCGGCGCCCTCATCATGATCATGTCGGTCATCCCGTGGTCCGAGTTCAAGGCGGGCGAGAGCCCCTTCGTGCTGGCCTTCGAGAAGATGGGCCTCGGCATCGGCGCCGCGATCGTCAACTTCGTCGTCCTGACCGCCGCCCTGTCCTCCTGCAACTCCGGCATGTACTCCACCGGCCGCATGCTGCGCGACCTCGCGCTCAACGGCCAGGGCCCGAAGTTCTTCACCAGGCTGACGAAGAACGGCACCCCGCTGGTCGGCACCACCTTCTCCGCCGCCCTGATGCTCGTCGGCGTCTGGATCAACTACGTCGCCCCCGGCAAGGCCTTCGACTACATCGTCTCCTTCGCCACCATCTCCGGCATGTGGGCCTGGATCGTCATCCTCGTCTGCCAGATCCGCTACCGGGCCAAGGTGCGGCGCGGCGAACTCCCCGCCTCCCCGTTCCAGACGCCCGGCGCACCCTGGACCAGCGGCCTCTCCCTCGCCTTCATCGGCGTGGTCATCGTGATGATGGGCGCCGACGCCGACGCGCGCGTCTCGCTGTACTGCGCCCCGCTGTGGGCGCTGGTCCTCGGCGTCTCCTACCTCGCGCTCAAGCGCCGCAACCCCGCCGCAGCCGCCTTCAACAAGGCCGGCAGCAGCACGTCCTGACCGGCACCCCGACCGGCGCACCGACTGCCGCCCGACCGCCGCCCGACCGCGGCCCACAGGCCGCGTGTCCAGCATGCGGGCCCCCGCGTACCACACCTCGGTACGCGGGGGCCCGTCTGCTTATCCTGTCGCTCATGCTGACCCTCACCCAGGCCCTGTACGACCAGATCGTCGCGCACGCGCGCAAGGACCACCCCGACGAGGCGTGCGGCGTCGTGGCCGGCCCGGCGGGCACCGGCCGCCCCGAGCGGTTCATCCCCATGCTGAACGCGGCCCGCTCGCCCACGTTCTACGAGTTCGACTCCAAGGACCTGCTGAAGCTGTACCGCGAGATGGACGACCGCGACGAGGAACCCGTGATCGTCTACCACTCGCACACCGCCACCGAGGCCTACCCCTCGCGCACCGACCTCACCTACGCCAACGAGCCCGGCGCGCACTACGTCCTGGTTTCCACCGCGGACACCGACGGACTGGGGGAGTTCCAGTTCCGCTCCTACCGCATCGTCGACGGCGTCGTCACCGAGGAAGAGGTCGAGGTCGTCGAGGCCTACTGACCAGGATGCGAGCCGGACAAGTCCACGATGCGGGATCACACTCCAATCGCCGGACCGGGAATCGTTAACATGACCGCATGGTTCCTCCCGACGTGAGCATCGAGACGCCCGGCAGACTGCTGCTCGTGGCGCGGCTGCACGTCGACCTGTGCCGCCTCGCCAGCAGCATCTGTCCTGCCGCCTGAGCACCGCAGCCCCTCGCGCGGGGGCCTTGAGCCGCGCGCCCTCAACCCCTCCCCGCACCACTTCACACTGGAGCCTGCCATGGCCATCGAGGTCCGCATCCCCACCATCCTCCGCACCTACACCGACGGCGAGAAGGCCGTGACCGGTGAGGGCAGCACCCTTTCCGAGCTCTTCGCGGACCTGGAGACGCGCCACAAGGGCATCGAGGAGCGCATCGTCGAAGGCGGCAAGCTGCGCCGCTTCGTGAACGTCTACCTCAACGACGAGGACGTCCGCTTCCTCGACGGCATCGCAACCCCCCTCAAGGACGGCGACAGCGTCACCATCCTCCCCGCGGTGGCCGGCGGCGCCGCCTGATGCGCTACGACTCCCCGCTCGCCGCGGTCGGCAACACGCCGCTCGTCCGGCTGCCCCGGCTGTCGCCCTCCGAGGACGTCCGCATCTGGGCCAAGCTGGAGGACCGGAACCCGACCGGCTCGATCAAGGACCGCCCCGCGCTCCACATGGTCGAGCAGGCCGAGAAGGACGGCAGGCTGCACCCCGGCTGCACGATCCTGGAGCCCACCTCCGGCAACACCGGCATCTCGCTGGCGATGGCGGCGAAGCTCAAGGGCTACCGGATCGTCTGCGTCATGCCCGAGAACACCAGCCAGGAGCGCCGCGACCTTCTCACCATGTGGGGAGCCGAGATCATCTCGTCGCCCGCGGCGGGCGGGTCGAACACCGCGGTCCGGGTGGCCAAGGAACTGGCCGCGGAGCACCCCGACTGGGTGATGCTCTACCAGTACGGCAACCCGGACAACGCCGGCGCCCACTACGCCGGCACCGGCCCGGAGATCCTGCGCGACCTGCCGACGGTCACCCACTTCGTGGCGGGCCTGGGCACCACCGGCACCCTCATGGGCGTCGGCCGCTACCTGCGCGAGCACAAGCCCGACGTGAAGATCGTCGCCGCGGAGCCGCGCTACGACGACCTCGTCTACGGCCTGCGCAACCTCGACGAGGGCTTCGTCCCCGAGCTGTACGACGCCTCCGTCCTCACCACCCGCTACTCGGTGGGCTCCGCGGACGCGGTCACCCGCACCCGCGAGCTGCTCCAGCAGGAGGGCATCTTCGCCGGCGTCTCCACCGGGGCCGCACTGCACGCGGCGATCGGCGTGGGCCGCAAGGCGGTGGCCGCCGGCGAACCGGCCGACATCGTGTTCGTCGTGGCCGACGGCGGCTGGAAGTACCTGTCGACCGGCGTCTACACCGCCCCGACGACGGAAGCGGCCATCGAGGCCGTCCAGAACCAGCTCTGGGCCTGACCCAACCAGCTCTGGGCCTGACCCCGCCCCGGGCCCGCGGCGCCCCGCGGGCCCGGCGGCCACGGGCGGCCACGGGCTCCGGGGTACGGCGTACGGCTCCGGGGCGAAACGGGCCACGGCTCCCGGGGCACGGGTTACGGGGACAGCAGGTCCGCCAGGACGGCCGCGTGGCTCGACTCCGGGTCGCGGACCGCGGTCAGCAGCGTCACCGGACCCCGGGCCGCCAGCTCCCGCAGCCGCGACAGCTCCGCCTCCGCCTCCGGCTCCGCCAGCTCCGCCTCGTACCGCCGCCGGAACTCCTCCGGCGAACCCCCGCCCCCGTGGTACCAGCTACGCAGCTCCCCGGACGGGGTCACCGCCTTCGGCCACTCGTCCACCGCGGCCGCCGCCTTCGCCAGCCCCCGCGGCCACAGCCGGTCCACCAGGACCCGCACCCCGTCCGCCTCCGGCTCCGGCGGATCGTAGACGCGCCGCACCCGCACCCCGCCCGCCTCCGCCGCCATCAGCCGCCTCCTCCGAGCCCCTTGACCTCGTCCCACACCGCGGGGTCCAGCACCCCCAGCCTGGTCCGGAACTCCCACACCCACACCTCCGACGGCCGGTCCGCCTCCAGGTATCCCACCCGGCCCGGCGTCACCCCGACCGTCCCCGGCGGCAGCGGGATCACCCCGGCCCGCCGGTCGTCGTACTTCCCCGTGATCCACGCGACACGCGCCCGGTGACCCCGCACCGACGCCGCCGCCAGCACCAGGCACGACCGCCCGTCCGCCAGCGTCCACAGCTCGCCCGCCCGCGGCCGCGGCGCCGGACCCGGCCCGTGCGGCGGCGGCGCCCGCCGGTCGATCCCCGGCCGACGCCCCGCGACCAGCACCAACACCATCACGGCAACCAACGCGAGGGCCGCGGGCCACCAGGACGTATCCATAGTCCGACGGTAGCCGCGCCCGCCGCCCAGGGCACGCAACCACCCCCGGACGGCCCCGGCACGCCCGTACACACCGTCGCTCCCCCGGGTGACACCACAGGTGATTCCCCCCACAACGGCCTGCCGCGGAGGAGCGACCCGACGTTTCGCGCCTTACGCTCGACCCACGCACGGCCCGCATTCCGTCCACGGACCGTCCCCGGAGGTTCTCGCTCCATGAAGCTCACCGTCGTCGGCTGCTCCGGGTCGTTCCCGTCCGCGGAATCGGCCTGTTCGAGCTACCTCGTCGAGGCCGACGGCTTCCGGCTGCTCCTCGACATGGGCAACGGCGCCCTCGGCGACCTGCAGCGCCACTGCGGCCTCTACGACCTCGACGCGATCTTCCTCAGCCACCTGCACGCCGACCACTGCATCGACATGTGCGCGTACTTCGTGGCCCGCTACTACCGGCACGACGGCGGCCGCTGCGGCACCATCCCCGTGTACGGGCCCGAGGGCACCGAGAAGCGCCTCACGACCGCCTACGAGGACGTCCCCGACGAGCGCTCGATGAGCGAGGTCTTCGACTTCCGCACGCTGAAGTCCGGCACCTTCGAGATCGGCCCGTTCCAGGTCCGCACCGAGCGCGTCAGCCACCCGGTCGAGGCGTACGGCATCCGCATCGAGCACGACGGCCGCTCGCTGGCCTACTCCGGCGACACCGGAGTCTGCCCGGAGCTCGCCCAGCTCGCCGACGGCGTCGACCTGTTCCTGTGCGAGGCCTCCTTCACGCACGGCAAGGAGGACATCCCGGACCTCCACCTCAACGGCCGCGAGGCCGGGGAGTACGCGTACGGCGGCCAGGTCGGCCGACTCGTCCTGACGCACATCCCGCCGTGGACGGACCCCCGGCAGAACCTCGCCGACGCCCGCGCGGTCTACGGCGGCCCGGTCGACCTCGCACACGCGGGCGCCGTCTACGAGGTCTGACCCCCGGCCCGGCACCTGAGCTGCTGCACGGCCGCCCACCGACCACACGGCGAAGCCCCCGCCCTCCCATCCGGGAGAGCGGGGGCTTCGCGGCGTACGGCAGCGGCTGCGCCTACTTGGCCTCGGCCTTCTGCAGCTCGGCCAGCTCCTCGTCGGACTCGCGGCCCGGCGTCGGCAGGTTGAACCTGATGATCGCGAACCGGAAGATCGCGTAGTACAGGACCGCGAAGCACAGGCCGACCAGCGCCAGGCCCCACGGGTTGGTCGCGATGCCGAGGTTCAGGGCGAAGTCGACCAGGCCGGCGGAGAAGCCGAAGCCGTCCTTCATGCCGAGCGCCCAGGTCAGGGCCATCGAGACACCGGTGAGCACCGCGTGGACCGCGTACAGCACCGGTGCGATGAACATGAACGTGAACTCGATCGGCTCGGTGACACCGGTGACGAAGGAAGTCAGCGCGAGGGAGAACATCATGCCGCCGACGGCCTTGCGGCGCTCGGGCCGGGCGCAGTGGACGATCGCGAGGCAGGCCGCAGGCAGGGCGAACATCATGATCGGGAAGAAGCCGGTCATGAACTGGCCGGCGCTCGGGTCGCCGGCGAGGAAGCGGGCGATGTCGCCGCTCTTGCCGTTGTACTCGCCCGCCTGGAACCAGGGGAAGGAGTTCAGCAGGTGGTGCATGCCGATCGGGATCAGGGCGCGGTTGGCGACACCGAAGATGCCCGCGCCGACGGCCCCGGAGCCCACGAGCCACTCGCCGAGGTTGTGCAGGCCCGCACCGAGGACCGGCCAGACGAGGCCGAAGACGATGCCGATCAGCAGGCCCGCGAAGGCGGAGAGGATCGGGACCAGTCGGCGGCCGCCGAAGAAGCCCGCCCAGTCCGGCAGCTTGGTCCGGTAGAACTTCTGGTACAGCAGAGCGACGACGATGCCCATGACCACGCCGCCGAGGACGCCCGCGTTGACCGGTGCCTCGACGTTCACGATCTTGCCGTCGACGACCTTGGCGACCTTCGGCAGGTTCGAGTCGGTGAAGGTGGCGAGTACGTTCTTGAAGACCAGGTAGCCGGTGACCGCGGCCAGCGCGGTGGAACCGTCCGACTTCTTGGCGAAGCCGATCGCGATGCCGACGGCGAACAGCAGGGCCATGTTGCCGAGGATGGCGTCGCCGCCCGCGGCCATGTAGCCGCCGAGCTTCTGGACGAACCCGGGCAGCGACTTGTCGGCCAGCATGTCGTCCTGGCCGAAGCGGACGAGGAGCGCGGCGGCGGGCATCACCGCGACGGGCAGCATGAGGCTGCGGCCGATGCGCTGCATGACAGCCATCGCGCCGGCGCCCTTCTTCTTCGCGGCCGCGGGGGCGGCAGCCGTGGTCACAACTTCCTCCAGAGGGCAAGGCGCCGCCAGAGGACACGGGGAAGGCGACGTCTTCGTTCGGGGGTGGCGCGGGCCCGGAAACGGCCCGCGTGGTCTACACCAATGACCTGGTGTAGACCAGTTGTAGCACGGTGGGGGTTAGATAAGGAACCTTCGATTTTTTGTGGCGTGCACCACACTCACCGCCCCTCCCGGCAGGAGGCCCACCGAACCCCCGAAGGCCAGAACCGGAACACGCCGAAGCCCCGGACCGGACCGATCCGAACGGCCCCGGGGACAGCAGGCGGAATCGCCCCGCAAGGCCCGGCTACGCCTGGATGTTCTCCCGCTCCATCCGGTCGATCTCCTCATCCGACTCCCGGCCCGGCGTCGGGATGCCGAACCTGGTGATGGCGAAACGGAAGATCGCGTAATACGCCACCGCGAAACACAGCCCGATCGGAACGATCAGCCACGGCCTGGTCGCCAGCCCCCAGTTGATCACGTAGTCGATCAGCCCGGCCGAGAAGCTGAACCCGTCGTGCACCCCCAGCGCCCAACTCACCGCCATCGACACACCCGTCAGCAACGCGTGGAGCGCGTACAACGCCGGCGCCACGAACAGGAACGAGTACTCGATCGGCTCCGTGATCCCCGTGACGAACGACGTCAGCGCCACCGACAGCATCAACCCGCCCACCTCCGCGCGCCGCCGCGGCTTCGCGCAGTGCGTGATCGCCAGCGCCGCCGCCGGCAGGGCGAACATCATGATCGGGAAGAAGCCCGTGGTGAACTGCCCGGCATCCGGGTCACCCGCCAGGAACATGTTGATGTCACCGTGCACCACCGTCCCGTCCGGCTTCGTGTAACTGCCGAACTGGAACCAGACGGGCACGTTCAGGAACTGGTGCAACCCGACCACCAGCAGCGCACGGTTCGCCACACCGAACACACCCGCACCCCACGCCCCGAGGCCCACCAGCCAGTCGCTGAAGTCCTCCAGCCCCGCGCCGATCGGCGGCCACACCCACAGGCACACCACCGCGAAAACGATCGCCACGAACGACATGATGATCGGCACCAGCCGCCGCCCGTTGAAGAAACCCAGCCAGTCCACCAGCCTCACCCGGTGGTACCGCTGCCAGAACCACGCCGTCAGCAGCCCCATGATGATGCCGCCGAACACCCCCGGGTTCTCATACGAGAAGACCGAGATCGCCCCCTCCGCCGTCTGGCAGCCCACCGGCTCGACCGTCGTCGCCGGCTCCGGGCAGGGCTTCGGGAACTGGTGCAGCACCCCGAAGTAGACGAGGAACCCCGCGACCGCCGCCAGCGCCGTCGAGCCGTCCGCCTTCTTCGCCATGCCGATCGAGACGCCCACGCAGAACAGCAGCGGCAGACCCAGACTGCCGTCCAGCAGCGCGCCGCCCGCACCCGCCATCACCTTGGCGACGTTGTCCCAGTCCAGCCCCTGCGAACCGAACACATCGGGCTGGCCCAGCCGGTTGAGGATGCCGGCGGCCGGCAGCACGGCGATCGGCAGCTGGAGGCTGCGGCCCATCTTCTGCAGCCCCTGGAACAGACCGTTCCACCACTGCTGCCCTGGTGCTGCGGCGGCACTGTCGGCACTCATCCGCTTCCTCCCTGGCCGGACCGCCCGTTTGGGCAGGTGCCCTCCGTACGGCACACTGGTGTAGACCACTCCGGGCGATCCGTACCCGCCCGCCCGGAAGGCAGGTTGCCGCTGATCGTCATCATTCGACAGAAGCAACACCCGCGCTCGCGAAGCTGGGCCAACAGTGGGCTACCGTGACAAACCGGAGCGCACTGGCCGGACCAGAGCCGCCGAGACTCGTTCTTCGCAGAACTTCAGGGAGAAACACATGGCCACCAAGGCTGAGAAGATCGTCGCCGGGCTCGGCGGCATCGACAACATCGAAGAGGTCGAAGGCTGCATCACCCGCCTGCGCACCGAAGTCGCCGACCCCGGCCTCGTCGACGAAGCCGCCCTGAAGGCCGCCGGCGCCCACGGCGTCGTCAAGATGGGCACCGCCGTCCAGGTCGTCATCGGCACCGACGCCGACCCGATCGCCGCCGAGATCGAAGACATGATGTGAGACCGGTCCCCGCCGCCCGGCCGCCCCGGCCGCCCCGAGCGCACTGACCGCCGAAGACCTCGTCCCGGAGCACACCCAGCCCGGCCGACGGGGTCTTCGCGTACCCCCGCACCCACTAGGCTCGGAACCATGTCACGCATCGACGGCCGCACGCCCGAACAGCTCCGCCCGGTCACCATCGAACGCGGATGGAGCAAGCACGCCGAGGGCTCCGTCCTCATCTCCTTCGGTGACACCAAGGTCTTCTGCACCGCCTCCTTCACCGAAGGCGTCCCGCGCTGGCGCAAGGGCAGCGGCGAAGGCTGGGTCACCTCCGAATACTCGATGCTGCCCCGCTCCACCAACACCCGCGGCGACCGCGAATCCGTCCGCGGCAAGATCGGCGGCCGCACCCACGAGATTTCCCGCCTCATCGGCCGCTCGCTCCGCGCCGTCATCGACTACAAGGCCCTCGGCGAAAACACCATCGTCCTCGACTGCGACGTCCTCCAGGCCGACGGCGGCACCCGCACCGCCGCCATCACCGGCGCCTACGTCGCCCTCGCCGACGCCGTCGCCTGGGGCCAGCGCAAGAAGCTGATCAAGGCCGGCCGCAAGCCCCTGACCGGCACCGTCGCCGCCGTCAGCGTCGGCATCGTCGACGGCGTCCCCCTCCTCGACCTCTGCTACGAGGAGGACGTGCGCGCCGAAACCGACATGAACGTCGTCTGCACCGGCGACGGCCGCTTCGTCGAGGTCCAGGGCACCGCCGAAGGCGAGCCCTTCGACCGCAAGGAGCTCAACGCCCTCCTCGACCTCGCCGCCGGCGGCTGCGCCGACCTCGAGGCCATCCAGCGCGGCGCCCTCGCCCTGGAACTCTGACCCGCAACGCCCGGGGGCGCGAGCGGCGAGAACCATGCGCCGCACTCCTGCGTCCTTGTGACCGACGGGCGCACGGTGACACAGCCGTGCGCCCACAGACATACAGACAGCCGCACAGCCGCATATCCGTGTTCGTGAGGGGACCCGCATGAAGCTCCGCATAGCCGCCGTGGCCGTGACCGCCGCACTGACGCTCCCGGCCCTGACGGCCTGCGACGCGATCTCGACGGCCATGGACTGCGCCAACACGGCCGTGGCCATCACCGACGGCGTCGGCGAGCTCCAGCAGTCCGTCTCCAACGCCGGCAACAGCCCGCAGGACGCCCAGAACGCCCTCAACAAGATCGAGCAGAACCTCAAGAAGATCGGCGACCAGACGGACAACACCGACCTCGGCAAGGCGATCGACTCCATGAACACCGCGGTCAAGAACGTCCGCGACTCCATCCAGAGCGGCAACAAGACCCCGGACGTCACCCCCGTCGCCGACGCCGCGAAGGAAATCTCCAAGGTCTGCACCCCCAGCTGACACTGGGCAAGGCGGGCAGGAGGGTGCCGTCACGGCGCCGCGATAATGGGCGCCATGACCTCGACGCCCTCCACCCCCCGCCTCGTCCTCGCCACCCGCAACGCGGGCAAAGTGGCCGAGCTGCACCACATCCTGTCCGACGCAGGCCTGCCCCACGAGCTGGTCGGCGCAGACGCGTACCCGCACGTCCCGGACGTCAAGGAAACGGGCGTCACCTTCGCCGAGAACGCCCTCCTCAAGGCCCACGCTCTGGCGCAGGCCACCGGCCTGCCCGCCATCGCCGACGACTCCGGCCTCTGCGTCGACGTCCTGAACGGCGCCCCCGGCATCTTCTCGGCCCGCTGGGCCGGCACGCACGGCGACGACAAGGCCAACCTGGACCTGCTCCTCGCCCAGCTCTCCGACATCGCCGACGAACACCGCGGCGCCCACTTCGCCTGCGCCGCGGCCCTCGCCCTCCCGGACGGCACCGAACGTGTCGTGGAGGGCCGCCTCCAGGGCATCCTCCGCCACAGCCCGGAAGGCACCGGCGGCTTCGGCTACGACCCGATCTTCCAGCCGCTGGACGACACCCGCACCACCGCGCAGCTCACCCCGGAGGAGAAGAGCGCCATCTCCCACCGCGGCCAGGCCTTCCGCGCCCTGGTCCCCGTCATCCGTGACCTCGTGGGCTGACCGCCCGTCACGCCGGAACGCCACAGGCCCCGTGCGCTGTGCGCACGGGGCCTGTGTGCAGTGTGGTGCGGTCGGGGGGACTCGAACCCCCACGGGT
Source organism: Streptomyces sp. NPDC043854 (assembly GCF_056436005.1). Taxonomy (NCBI): domain Bacteria; kingdom Bacillati; phylum Actinomycetota; class Actinomycetes; order Kitasatosporales; family Streptomycetaceae; genus Streptomyces; species Streptomyces sp. NPDC043854. The sequence continues at coordinate 257,084 of NZ_JBWKDK010000002.1, read as the reverse complement.
ATTACCCCACTGGGTTCTAAGCCCAGCGCGTATCGCCTATTTCGCCACGACCGCGACAAACCGGACACTGTGGACATCCGCCCCGGTGTGCTGCGGCTAGTCTACGGCCGGACCGTTCCGATGGGCGACAGTCGGCGTCCTCCCCGGCACCAGGTGCTGGTGATGGCATGACAGTTGGGGCAGAGCAAGCGGAGGTTTTCGCGCCGGTCGTCGCTCCAGTCGCCGTTGACGTGGTCGACCTCCAGCGTCATGGGGCGGCCCTGCCAATGCGAGGTCACACCGCACCGGTCACAGCACTCGGGCACGCCGACCTCCCTGAGGGCGCGTCGCAGCAGACTCGTCCGGGTGCGTCGCGCCCCGTCGTGCTTTACGAGGATGTCCGAGGCCTGCTTTCGTGGCGTTGTCCCGGGCTTGCCGCGCTGGTGGCCCTGGCCGAGGAAATGCCCGGTCGAGAGGCCGTCCTCACGGATCCACCGCTTGAGGGAAGCGCACTGGCTGCCGGAAACGGCTATCCCGAGCCGTCGCAGTGTCTCCGCGAGCGAGTACGAGGCGGCAACCGCGTCACGCAGGGCCGCACCGTCGGGCCTCGTGTGGCGTTGGTACTTCCGACGGCCGAAGTGGGAGAGGTCGATGCCGAACTTCCGGAACCGCTCTCTGAGGTAGGTGTCGAGCCTGGGGTACCTCTTGGTGCCCAGAAAATCGATCACCTCGTCCATGCTCGTGCACTGGGCTGCGGCTTCGGTGAGTCGTTCTCGGGTGTAGCTCGTGCCTGTCGTCATCGACGTCCCTTCGCGCGGCCGCGGTAAGTGTCCGTGGTGGAGTGGCAGTTCGGGCAGAGGAAGCGCAGGTTTTCCCGGCGGTTGTTGCGCCAGTCGCCGTCGATGTGGTCGATCTCCAAGGGGAGCGGCTCGCCCAGCCACACCGCCTCGATGCCGCAGTCGGCGCACTGCTCCTCGACCCCGGTCTCCAGGAGCGCGCGCCGCAGGCGCGTGTTCGGCACGCGTCTGGCGTGGGGTGAGCGGTCCTCCTGCAGGATCTCGGCTGCGGACCGGCGACGTCGGTTGTCCTGCATGCGTTCGGTGCGGCGTGGCGGCGTGAAGTGAGAGGTGTCGATACCGAAGGCCTTCACCTTGCGGCTGATGTGGGTGTGGTGCCCGCCCACCGGGTCGAGACCCAGTCGGTGGAGGACCTCGTACATGCTCGTGGACGCGGCCACCGCCTCGGCTAGGACCTCCCGCGTCCACTTCACCCCCTCCCGCTCGAAGTGGGACGTGTCCACGCCGAGCTTGCGCATCCTGTCGTGTACGTACCGGCGCAGATCCCTCCGTGGCTCGCTGCCCAGCTTCACCACCGCCTCGCTCAGCGTCCGCGACGTTCGCGCCGCCTCCGTGAGCCGTTCCCGCGTGTACCGGGTCACCGGCATCGGTCACCCCACCCCTTCGCTTCCGTTCTCGGTCACCGCCTGTGCGTGCGGCCCTCGCACGGAGTAACGGATCGATAGTCGGACGGTTACGGGTGGATGTGTCCGATAAACGGAACGGCCCGCACCGGTTTGGTGCGGGCCGTTCCGAGGGCAGGGCGGATGTCAGATGCCCAGATCCTTGATGATCTTGGCGACGTGGCCGGTGGCCTTGACGTTGTAGAGGGCGCGTTCGACCTTGCCCTCCTCGTCCACGATCACCGTGGAGCGGATCACCCCGGTCACGGTCTTGCCGTACAGCTTCTTCTCGCCGTAGGCGCCGTACGCCTCCAGGACCTGCTTCTCCGGGTCGCCGACGAGGGTGACCTTCAGGTCCTCCTTCTCGCGGAACTTCGCCAGCTTCTCCGCCTTGTCCGGCGACACCCCGATGACGTCGTAGCCGGCCCCGGCCAGCACGTCCAGGTTGTCGGTGAAGTCGCAGGCCTGCTTGGTGCAGCCCGGCGTCATCGCGGCGGGGTAGAAGTACACGATCACCTTGCGGCCCTTGTGGTCGGCGAGCGAGACCTCGTTTCCGTCCGCATCGGGCAGGGTGAAGGCAGGGGCGGTGTCGCCCGGCTGGAGTCGCTCGCTCATCTCGACAGTCTCCTCGGGAGGTGGATCGCTACGCCACGAGACTAAGCTGACAGACTGTCCATGGCGGATCACGCCCCCATGCGACCAGACCATGGGCACGACCACGACGACGGAGGCAGCGCGGTGCCGGAAGCCAGGACGCCCGCACAGATCGAGGCGGATATCGTCCGCCGCCGGGAGCAGCTCGCCGAGACGCTCGACGAGATCGGTGTGCGCCTGCACCCGAAGACGATCGTCGGGGACGCGAAGGCCAAGGTCGTGTCGACGGTCGACCACACGGCGGGGCGGGCGGTCGTCGTGGTGAACCGCTTCGTGACGGACGTGCGGGACGGTCTGCGGGACGAGAACGGCGCGCCGCGCATGGACCGGATCGTGCCGGTCGCGCTGCTGGCGGCGGGCGTGGTCGGGGTGATCGTGGTGTCGGCGCGCCGCAATCGCTGAGGACCCTGCGGCGGACAGGCCGGGCGCGGGCGGGTAGTTTCGTGGGGTGAGCGACAACACCAACACCACCACCCACGACAAGCTGCCCATTCGCATGCTGCACGACCGCGTGCTCGTGAAGTCCGACACGCCCGAGGGCGAGCGGCGCTCGGGCGGCGGGATCCTGATCCCGGCGACCGCTGCCATGGGCAAGCGGCTGGCCTGGGCCGAGGTGGTCGCGGTCGGGCAGAACGTGCGCGGTGTGGAGCCGGGCGACCGGGTGCTGTACGACCCCGAGGACCGGGCCGAGGTCGAGGTGCGGGGCGCGACGTACGTGCTGATGCGCGAGCGGGACCTGCATGCGGTGGCTTCGGAGCGGCTGGAGGGGTCGAAGGACTCCACCGGTCTCTATCTCTGATCGTTCCGCCTCTGATCGTTCCACCTTTGGTCGTTTCTTGTCCGATCGGTTTTCCTCTCCGTCCGCAGCCGTAGTTGCGGCCGGCCAGTGGGCCGGTGACCTCGGTCACCGGCCCTTTTGCCGTGCTCCCGCCTTGCTACGGTGGGGTGCGAACCACCCCGACGAGACGCGCCGTACCGGGTTGACGACAAGACGACGCACCCCGTTTCCGCTCTCGTTCCGGAGGTGCCTGTCGTGGCCTGGGTTCTCCTTCTCGTGGCCGGTCTGCTCGAGGTCGGCTGGTCGATCGGCATGAAGTTCACCGACGGGTTCACGCGGCTGTGGCCGAGCGTGTTCACCGGTGCGGGGATCGTCGCCAGCATGGTGCTGCTGTCGTACGCGGCGAAGACCCTGCCGATCGGGACCGCGTACGGGGTGTGGGTGGGCATCGGTGCGGCCGGGGCGGCGGTGCTCGGGATGGCCGTGCTGGGTGAGCCGGTCACCGCGGCCCGGGTGTGCTTCATCGTGCTGTTGCTGGTGGCGGTGGTCGGGCTGAAGGCGACCTCCGGGCACTGACGCGGTGCCGGCCGGTTGCAGCGCCGGCCGGCCGGGCAGCGCGCGTGGGCCGTCATTCCAGGTATTCGGAGGGCGGGCGGGTACGGGTGCGGGGGCGCGGGCCTTCGCCCGTGCCGCCCGGGGTGTCGGTGGTTCCGCCGGTGGCGGTTCCGCCGGCCCCGGTTCCGCCGGCCCCGGTTCCGCCGGTGGTCTCGCCCTCCGCGGTCTGGCCGCCGGTTGCGTGCCCGCCTTCCTGCTGCCCTTGGTCCTGGTCCTGGTCCTGGTCCTGACCTTGGTCCTGCTCCTGCTCCTGGCCTTGGTCCTGGCCTTGGTCCTGGCCTTCGTTCTGCCCGTCCCGCGGCCGGGTCGGCCGGCCCGGGTGCTCCGGCGGGAACGGCGTGTCGGGGGTGGCCTCGCCGGGCTCCTCCGGGGTCTGCGGTGCGAAGGGAGGCGGGGTGGCGGCTGCGCCGGGCTGGAGCTCCAGGTCGAAGTCGACGGGGTCGGTCGCCTCCAGGGCCGTCTTCGTGTACTGGGCCCAGATCCGGGCCGGGTAGCCGCCGCCTCCGATGCGGGCCTGGCCGAGTGCCCCGTACAGGGATTCCGGGGTGCCGGTGTCGGGGTCCTGGCCCATCATGGCCACGACGGTGACCAGGTTCGGGGTGTACGCCGCGAACCAGGCGGCGCGGTCGAGTTCGGCGGTGCCGGTCTTGCCGGCGGCCGGGTGGCCGGCGGCGAGGGCGGCGGTGCCGGTGCCGTTGTCGACGACGCCGATCAGCATGGAGGTGGTGGTGTCGGCGGCTTCGCGGCTGACGGCCTGGCGCGGGGTGCGGTCGGGGAGCGGGACGGTGTCGTCCCCCTTGGTGATCTTCTCGAGGAAGGTGTATGGGGTGTGCCGCCCGTGGTCGGCGAGGGTCGCGTACGCCTGGGCCATGTCGAGGACGCTGGCCTGCATGGTGCCGAGGGCCATGGCCGGGGTGGCGGTGAAGTTCGGGGTGCTCTCGGGGATGCCGAGGGCGATCGCGGTCCGCTTGACCTGGGCGGTGCCGACGTCGACGACCATCTGGGCGAAGACGGTGTTGACGGAGAGGTCGGTGGCGGTGGTGACGGGGATGGGGCCGTAGCTGATCTGGCCCTGGTTCTCGGGTGCGTACGGGATGCGCGTGCCGACGACGCTGCGCTTGTTGTCGCCGTTGTAGAGGGTGCCGGGGGTGATCAGGCGGCCGTCCTGGGTGCGGGAGTCGTTCTGGACGGCGGAGGCGAACACGAACGGTTTGAAGGTGGAGGCCACCTGGTAGTCGTGCCGGGTCGCGTTGTTGACGTACTGCTTGGTGTAGTCGATGCCGCCGTACATGGCGACGACCTTGCCGGTGGCCGGGTCGATGGAGGTGCCGCCGGCGCGGACGAAGCGGTCCACGGGGCGCTGTTCGGGGTCGAGTTTGCTGACCATCTGGTTGTCGACGGCGTCGGCGAGGTCGGTCTGGCGGCGGCGGTCGATGGTGGTGGTGATGCGGTAGCCGCCTTCGGCGAGGGTGTTCTCGTCGAGGATCTTGTGTTCGGTGATGTAGTCCTTGATGGCCTCGACGAGGTAGCCGCGCTGGCCGGAGAGGCCGGGGGCGGCGCGGACCTTGCCCGGTTCGGGGAAGGGGATGGCGGCGCGCTCGGCCTCGGTGAGCCACTTCTTCTTGACCATGCCGTCGAGGACGTAGTTCCAGCGGGCGATGGCGCGGGCGCGGCTGCGGGGGTGGGTGACGACGTCGAAGGTGCTGGGGGAGTTGAGGAGGGTGGCGAGGTAGGCGCCCTCGGCGGTGGTGAGCCGGCCGACGTCCTTGCCGTAGTGGGCCTGGGCGGCGGCCTGGATGCCGTAGGCGTTGCGGCCGAAGTAGCTGGTGTTGAGGTAGCCCTCCAGGATGTAGTCCTTCGATTTTTCGCGGCCCAGTTTGATCGCGATGAAGAATTCCTTGATCTTGCGGTTGATGGTCTGTTCCTGGCCCAGGTAGTAGTTCTTGACGTACTGCTGGGTGATGGTGGAGCCGGACTGCTTGCCCTTGCCGGTGAGGGTGTTCCAGGCGGCGCGGACCATTGCCTTGGGGTCGACGGCCCGCTCGGAGTAGAAGTCCCGGTCCTCGGCGGCGAGTACGGCTTCCTGCACCGTTCGGGGGATCTGGGAGAGCGGGACGTTGACGCGGTTGACCTCGCCGTCGCGGGCGAGTTGGGAGCCGTCGGAGTAGAGGTAGAGGTTGGACTGGGCGGTGGCGGCGGCGTTGGCGGGCGGGATGTCGACGAGCAGGTAGCCCGCGATGAGGGCGCCGCCGAGGAGCAGGGCGAGCAGCAGGACGCAGCCGAGGACGACGCGCCAGGTGGGGATCAGGCGGCGCCATCCGGTGCGCGGCCGCTTCGGTTTGGGTGTGGGGTGCTGTCCGGCGGGTTGGCCGGTGGGGTGTGCGGCGGGCTGTCCTCCGGGTTGTCCTCCGGACTGTCGGCCGGGGGCGTCCGGGTCACGAGGGGTCCAGCCAGGGGGCGGTGACTGGTCGCTCATTGCCGGGACTCCTCGAAGCTGTTCGAAATATCCGGATCTGTACTCCATGGTGTCTACCCGATGGCTGCTCATTCCGCGTCGGACGGGCGTAAATCGGTCGCATGGATCGCTCCTCCGCACTAAGCTCGCGCGTCTTTGGCCGAGGCGCGGACGGCGTGGGAACGACGCGGGAAATCGGAGGGACACGGTGCGCCAGCGGGCGTTGGGGCGGGCGTTGGGGCGGTTGCGGCTCTATCTGGCCGTCGCAGCCGGGGGGTTGAGGCGGTACGCCACCTACGGAGCGGCGACGGCGGCAGGGGTGTTCACGAACACCGTCTTCGGCTTCATCCTGGCGTACACGTACGTCGCTCTGTGGGACGAGCGCCCCGGCCTCGGCGGCTACGACCAGGCGCAGGCGCTGACCTTCGTCTGGGTGAGCCAGGCGATGCTGGCGGCCGCCGCGCTGATCGGGGGCGGCTTCCAGGAGGAGCTCCAGGAGCGGATCCGGACCGGCGACATCGCCGTCGACCTGTACCGGCCGGCGGACCTCCAGATGTGGTGGCTCGCCGCCGACCTGGGGCGGGCCGCGTTCCAGTTGGTGGCCCGCGGGGCGGTGCCGCTGGTGGCCGGGGCGCTGGCCTTCGAGCTGGCGCTGCCCGCCGATCCGCTGCGCTGGCTGCTGTTCCTGGGGTCGGTGCTGTTGGGGCTGGTGGTGAGCTTCGCGCTGCGGTACCTGCTGGGGCTCGCGGCGTTCTGGCTGATGGACGGATCCGGGGTCAACCTGATGGCCACGGTGGCCTCGATCTTCTTCTCGGGGATGCTGCTGCCGCTGACGGTGTTCCCGGGTGGCTTCGGGGAGTTGGTGCGGGTGCTGCCGTGGTCGGCGGTGCTCCAGGTGCCGATGGATGTGCTGCTGGGCCGGCATGCGGGGGCTGCGGAGGTGGCGCGGGCGCTGGCGTTCCAGGCGGGGTGGGCGTTCGTTCTGCTGGCGGTGGGGCGGATGGTGCAGTTGGCCGCGACGCGGAAGGTGGTGGTCCAGGGTGGCTGACGAGGCTCGGGGGGTTCAGAGGGTTCAGAGGGTTCAAGGGGTTCAGAGGGTTCAAGGGGTTCAGAGGGTTCAAGGGGGCCAGAGGGGCCAGGTGGGCCGCGGGGTTTGGGTGGGCCCTGGGATTCGTGGGGGCCGGGGGTTCCGAGGGTCCCGTGGGCGGCGTGCGGTGGAGGGGCTGCGCGGCTACGGGCTGATCGCTGCGATGTGGATCCGGTCGACGATGGCGTACCGGGCGTCGTTCGTGCTGTCGACGGTCGGGAACGCGGCGATCACGCTGCTCGACTTCGTCGCGATCTTCCTGATGTTCTCGCACATCGACGCGCTGGGCGGGTTCACCCTGCCCGAGATCGCGCTGCTGTACGGGGCCTCGTCGGCCTCGCTCGGGCTCGCCGATCTGCTGCTGGGCACCACCGAACGGATCGGGCTGCGGATCCGCGACGGCTCGCTGGACACGATGCTGGTGCGGCCGGTGCCGGTGCTCGCGCAGGTCGCGGCGGACCGGTTCGCGCTGCGCCGGCTGGGCCGGGTCGTGCAGGGGCTGGGGGTGATGGCCTGGGCGGTGGCGGTGCTGGACGTGGAGTGGACGCTCGCCAAGGTCCTGCTGCTGCCGGTGATGGTCGTGGCCGGGGCGGCGATCTTCGGGGCGGTGATGGTGGCCGGAGCGGCGTTCCAGTTCGTCGCCGGGGACGCGGCGGAGGTGCAGAACTCCTTCACGTACGGCGGCAACACGATGCTCCAGTACCCGCCGACCGTCTTCGCGAAGGACCTGCTGCGCGGGGTCACGTTCCTCGTGCCGCTCGCCTTCGTCAACTGGCTGCCCGCGCTGTACGTGCTGGGGCGGCCGGACCCGCTGGGGCTGCCGGGGTGGCTGGCGTTCATGAGCCCGGTGGTGGCGTTCGCGGTGTCCGTGCCCGCGTCGCTGGCCTGGCGCGCGGGCCTTCGTACGTATCGGAGCACGGGGAGCTGAGGCGTTGTGGGCAGTGAGGGCAGCGAAGGCAGTGAGGGCAGTGAGGGCAGGGGTGCGGATGTGGATGTGGATGTGGAGGTGGATGTGAGCGGGGACGTGCTGATCGAGCTGGACGGGGTCGAGAAGGTCTTCGACGTCCGGCGCCGGGCCGGCCTGCTGCGCAGGGAGAAGCGCCAGGTCAGGGCCGTGGACGGGATCAGCTTCCAGGTGGCGCGGGGCGAGGTGGTCGGCTACATCGGGCCCAATGGCGCCGGCAAGTCGACCACGATCAAGATGCTGACCGGCATCCTGACCCCGAGCGGGGGCCGGCTGCGGGTTGCCGGCATCAACCCGGCGCGGGAGCGGATGCGGCTGGCGCACCGCATCGGGGTGGTGTTCGGGCAGCGCACCACGCTGTGGTGGGACCTGCCGTTGAAGGACTCGTACGGGCTGATGCGGCGGCTGTACCGGATTCCGCGGGCCCGTTTCGAGGAGAACCTGGAGCGCTGCGTGGACCGGCTGGACCTGGGCGCGCTGCTGGACGTGCCGGTGCGGCAGCTGTCGCTGGGGCAGCGGATGCGGGGGGACATCGCGGCGGCGCTGCTGCACGATCCGGACGTGCTGTACCTGGACGAGCCGACGATCGGGCTCGATGTGGTGAGCAAGGCGAAGGTACGGGGCTTCCTGCGGCAGTTGAACGAGGAGCTCGGCACGACCGTGCTGCTGACCACCCACGACCTCCAGGACATCGAGCAGCTGTGCGAGCGGGTGATGGTCATCGACCACGGGCGCCTGATGTACGACGGGGCGCTGGCCGGGCTGCATGCGGCGGGGTCGGTGGGAGAGAGCGAGCGGATGCTCGTACTGGACCTGGAACGGGAGCTTCCGGCGATCAGTGTGCCGGGGGCGCGGGTGGTGAAGGTGGAGGGGCCGCGGCAGTGGCTGGCGTTCCCGGCGGGGGCCTCGGCGGCGCCGCTGGTGGCGGAGGTGGCGGCGAAGTACCCGCTGTCGGACCTGTCGGTACGGGAGCCGGACATCGAGGACGTGATCGCGCGGATGTACGCGGGACGGGGGTGAGGGGCGGGTCGGCGGCTGCCCGGGCGCGTCGGCTGCGTCCGGGGGGCTGCGGGGGGCTGCGGGGGGCTGAGGGGGCCACGGGGACTGCGGGGACTCTGGGGAGCTTGTAGGGGGCCGCAGGCGAGGTCCGCATCAGGGGCGGATCAGGGACGGATCAGGGGGCAGGACCGGGGTCCGGACCGTACAACTCCCGTGCCCGGCTGCATAGGCTGGACCCCATGACTGACGAGGGGCCGCAGAAGCCGACGCCGACGCCGAAGCCGTTGCCGGAACTGAGGGCGTCGGATGCCGACCGGGAGCGGGTGGTGGAGCGGCTGCGCGACGCCGTCGCCGAGGGACGGCTCGACATGGACGAATTCGAGGAGCGGCTGGAGGCGGCGTACACGTCGCGCACCTACGCCGAGCTCGAGCCGCTGACCAGTGACCTGCCGGCGGCGGGGGGCGCGACGGTCGGCGTGTCGTTCCCAGTGGCGGGGGCGGACCGTTCCTGGCCGGCGCGGGTCGGCGGCGGGACGCCGGTGGGGGCGTCCGGCACGGCCGTGGCCGTGATGTCCGGGTTCGAACGCAAGGGCACCTGGACGGTGCCCCAGCGCTTCGACGCGGTGGCGTTCTGGGGCGGCGGCGAGCTCGACCTGCGTGAGGCGAACTTCGCGGAGCGCGAGGTGGTGATCAACTGCGTCGCGATCATGGGCGGCATCGAGATCACCGTCCCGCCGGACGTGGAGCTCGACGTACGGGGCGTCGGGATCATGGGCGGCTTCGACCAGCGGGGCACCGCGGGCCCGCCGGCGCCGGGCGCCCCGCGGGTGGTGGTGACGGGCCTCGCCTTCTGGGGCGGGAAGTCGAGGTCAAGGTCAAGCCGCCGAAGACGAAGACTCCGAAGACGCCCGAGGGCCCGGAGGGGCTGGGCGGCCCGAGCCTGCGCAAGGAGCTCTGAGGGCAACCTCAAGGACGGCGCGCCGGGCGCGCCGGGAACTCCTCGGGCTCGCGGGGAGTCGGATCCTATGCAGACAAAACCGGCGCCCGGGGGAAGGCAGAAGCACGTGAACGACCGCACCGCACCCGAAGGCGACACCCCCGCCGCCCCACCCCCGGGCCACGACCCGGGGCCGGACCGCCCCGGCTCGGGATCCGATCCAGGCGCCGGCTCGGGGGCGGGCGGCACTGCCTCTGGGGCCGACTCGGGCTCGGGGTCCGGGCGGACCGGCTCCGGGGCCGGCAGCCCGAGGCCGGGGGGCGCCTCTGGTCCGGGAACTGGATCTGGCTCCGGAACCGGCTCCGGAACCGGCTCCGGAACCGGCTCCGGCGCCGACGCTGACCCTGGACCCGGACCTGGTTCCGGATCTGGCGCCGAAACCCGTCCCGGAAGGGACGCCGATCCCGGAAGGAACCACGATCTCGGAAGGGACGCCGATCCCGGCCCCGGGGCAGGGCTTGGCCCGGATCCGGATGCAGGGGCCAACCCCGGTCCCGGTCCCCGGCCTGGAAGGGGTGCCCGCCCATCGGTCGGCCCCCGGCCCGGAACGGGACCCGGAACCGGCGCCGGGGCGCGCACCGGCACGGCGCTGGCCGTTGCCGGCGGCAGCGGCAGCGGCAGCGGAAGTGGAAGTGGCCGGGGCGGTGGCGGCAGCGGCAGCGGCCGGGGCGGCGGGTCGGCTGCCCGCACACCCACGCTCAGCGGTTTCGTGTTCAGCGAGGCGGACGAGGAGCGCCGGCGCGGCGTACGCCGCATGAAGGCCACCGCCACCGGCCTACTGCTCCTGGTCGCGCTGGTGTACGTACTCACCACCTGGGCGGAGCACGCCGGCGCAGCCGCCTGGGTCGGCTACGTCCGGGCCGCCGCCGAGGCGGGAATGGTCGGCGCGCTCGCGGACTGGTTCGCGGTGACGGCGCTGTTCCGCCACCCTCTCGGCCTGCCCATCCCGCACACCGCGATCATCCCGAACAAGAAGGACCAGCTCGGGGCGACGCTCGGCGAGTTCGTCGGCGAGAACTTCCTCTCCCCGGACGTGGTCCGCGTCCGCCTGCACGCCCTCGGCATCGGCCGCCGGCTCGGGGCCTGGCTCGCCGAGCCCGCACACGCCGACCGGGTCACGGCCGAGCTCGCCGCGGCGTTGCGCGGGGCCTTGACCGTACTGCGCGACTCCGACGTCCAGGCGGTCGTGGGGGAGGCCATCACGCGGCGCGCGGAGTCCGCCGAGATCGCGCCGGGCATCGGCAAGACCCTGGAGCGGGTCGTCGCGGACGGCGGGCACCACAGGGTCGTCGACCTGGTGTGCGCCAAGGCGCGCGACTGGCTGGTGACGCACGGGGACTCGGTGATGGACGCCGTCCAGGGCGGCGCGCCGGGCTGGACCCCGCGGTTCGTGGACCGCAAGGTCGGCGAGCGCGTGTACAAGGAGCTGCTGCGCTTCCTCACGGAAATGCGGGACATGCCGCAGCACCCGGCGCGCGGCGCGGTGGACCGGTTCCTGACGGACTTCGCGGCCGACCTCCAGGCGGACACGGACACCCAGGCGCGGGTCGAGCGGCTCAAGGCCGAGATCCTGGAGCGGGAGGAGATCCAGGACGTGATCGCCTCCGCGTGGACGGCGATCCGGTCGCTGATCCTGGCGGCGGCGGAGGACGAGCGCAGCGAGCTGCGGCTCCGGGTGCGGGGCTCGCTGCTGTCGCTGGGGGCGAGGCTGGCCACGGACCAGCGGCTCCAGGACAAGGTGGAGGGGTGGATCGAGGGCGCGGTGGTGTACGTGGTGACCACGTACCGTGCCGAGATCACCTCGCTGATCACGGAGACGGTGGCCGGGTGGGACGCCGAGCAGACGACCCGGAAGATCGAGGCCCACATCGGCCGCGACCTCCAGTTCATCCGCATCAACGGCACGGTGGTCGGCGCCCTGGCAGGCCTCCTGATCCACACGGTCTCCCGCGCCTTCGGCGCGTAGTGCGCCGCGCCACCGCGCCGCCTTCCACCGCTGCTGCGGCCCCGCCCCCGTATCCGCGTGCTCGGCTTCGCCGGGGCGGGGCGGGGCGGGGCGGCTCCCGGGGCTCAGCCGCGGTCGGCCACGGCCCAGGCGGTGGTGGCCACGACCGCCGTCGCGCCGAGCACGGCCGGCCATGCCCCGACCTTCTTCGCCAGCGGGTGCGCACCCGCGAAGCCGGCCAGGTACAGCGCCCCGAGCCCGACCGCCGCGGGGACGCCGCCGCGCTTGTGCCACTCGCGTCCGGCCGCGATCCCTGCCGCGCCCAGGACGACACCGCCCAGCGGGCGCTTCTTGGTCCACCGGGCGACGGCGTAACCGCCGACCAGCCCGGCGGCCGCCACTGCGGAACTCGGTACCCGCGCCATGCCCAACTCCCTCGTCAGTTTGTCGAATCCGTGTGTCGGTATGCGTGTGCGTGTGCGTGCACGCGCACCGTACAGACCTGCCCGGGCCGCGGCCTGTGCTGCGCCCGGGCCCGATCCACGGCCACGCGCGCCGCAGGACCCGTAGGCAAGCACGTCCGTATGTACGTCCGCATGTACGTCCGTATGCCCGTGCGCGCCTGCCGCGCCCGCCTTATGAGGCTAACGCGGCCGCTTCGGCACCCGGCGGGCGGCAGCCAGCGCCCCGAGTACGAGCACGGCCCCGCCGATCACCGCATCCGGTACGGCCTCCTGCACGGCACGCGGCAGCAGTGCCACCACGCCCAGCACGAGCAGGAAGGCGAGGGCGCACCGGCCGGTCGCCCGAAGCAGTCTGTCCACGGGCTGCTCAACGCAGTTGCCCGGCCCCCCGACACGCACGCGGGCGAGGGGATTTGTCGCACACTCGCCGGATCCGTGCGGTACGCGCCCCGGGGTCCCGGGCGGGCATACAGTCGCCCTCCCACCCCAATCGGGACGAAGAGAGAGGTGCGGGCACAGTGATCTGCTACGGAGAGGCCGTCCTCGATCTCGCGGACGAGCTGGTCGACGCCTACGCCGAGGTGTTCTCGGCCCCGCCGTGGAACGAGGGGGAGGAAACCATTCGCCAGTTCGCGGCCCGGCTCCGGTCCCACAGCCGGCGCCCCGGCTTCCGTACCGCGATCGCCCAGTCCGCCGCAGGCGTCGACGGCTTCGCCACGGCCTGGCTCACCCCGGCCGACTTCCCCTCCGATCGCGGGTACGCCCAGGTCGCCGCTCAGCTCGGCCCGGACCGGGTACGGGACCTCCTCGCGGGCGCGCTGGAGATCGACGAGCTCGCCGTACGCCCGTACGCGCGTGGCCGGGGCACCGGCCGGGCCCTGCTCGCCGAGGTCACCGCCGACGCCCCGGACCGGCGGGCCTGGCTGCTGACCTCCCGCCTGGCGACGGACACGGTGGCCACGTACCGCCGCCTGGGCTGGCACGAGGTCACTGCCCTGCCGGGCACCCGCACCACCGCCGTGGTCGTCTTCCTCTCCCCGGACCACCCGGGCCACTAGCCGGTCCGGGCCGGGCTGGGCAAGGCAGGGTCGGCGCAGGAGTCCGGTTGCCCGCGAGCGGGCATACCGCCCGCATGATCACACCGAACCACCCGCCCCAGTTCCGCAGGCAACTCAACCTCGCCACCCGCCACCAGCTCACCGTATCCGGCATCCCGGACGGCACCGTCACTTCCCGCACCCGCCCCGGCGGCCCCTGGCAGCGGTTACTGCCGCGCGTGTACCTCCTGCAGACCGGCCCCCCGGACCACCGCCAGCGCGCTCTCGCCGCCGTCCTGTACGCCGCCGAGCCCGCCGCGGACCCGCTGTCCGGCGCCACGGCCGTCCTCACCGGCGGCGCCGCCCTGGCCCTGCTCGGCATCCGCGACGCCCCGTGGACCCCGGCCGACGTCCTGGTCCGCGCCCCGCGCCGGCCGGCCGCCACCGCCGAGGTACGGCCCGTACCGACCGCCCGCTGGCCGCAGACGATCACCGTGGCGGGCATCCCCTCCACCCGCCCGGTCCGGGCGGCGGCCGACTTCGCCTCCCGCGCAACCGACCCCGACCGGGCCCGCGCGATCCTGGCCCACGTCGTCCAGTCCGGCTGGTGCCACCCACAGGACCTGTACGCCGAACTCCGCACCGCCCGCCTCCTGCGCCGCCCCGCGATCCGCGCCGCGGCCGCGGAACTCCTGGCCGGGGTCCGCTCCCCGGCGGAAGCCCGGGCCCGCGACGCCCTCACCGCGACGGACCTCCCGACCCCGCTGTGGAACGCCCGCCTCCACACCCCGGACGGCACCTTCCTGGCCAGCCCGGACGCGTACTGGCCGGACGAGGGCGTGGCCCTGGAGATCGACTCGGCCGAGTACCACTACACCCGCGACGCCTGGCAGGCCACCCTCCGCCGCCGACTCCGCCTGGAGGCCCACGGAATCCTGGTGGTCAGCGCGACTCCGTCGATGATCCGCGACACCCCGCACGAGGTCACCAAGGCCCTCCGCGCCCTCCTGACCCTGGCCGCCACCCGCCCCACCCCACCCACAGCCACAGCCCGCGGCCACCAACAGCTGGCGTTGTTCCCTCAGAGGGCGAGAGTGCGAGAGTGCGAGAGGGTGATAGTGCGGCCGTAGCGGGGCAGTTGGCGCGGGCGCAAGCTGATTGAAATCTGATCGAATGGGATTGACTCGCTTTGGCTTGTGCGTAGCTTCGTGCCATGACGATGCGGGATTTGCTTCTTGAGGTTGCAGGGACTTACGACCAGAAGGCCGGTACGGGTAAGGGGGTGCCCGGCCAGCAGGTCCTGCGCAGTGTGGCCGGTCGCAGCGATCTCGGTTTGCTGGGCACGTTGGTCGTTGCCGGGTACGGCGGCAACGGGAGCGCGGCGAGCGCGCCATGGATCGGGCTCTTCGACCCCGAAATCAACACGGACCCCAAGAAGGGCCTGTACCTCGCCTACATCTTCGGCACGGACCTGAGGTCGGTGACCCTCACCGTTCAGCAAGGTGTGACCGACCTCAGCGACAAGATCAAAGAGCAACGGGCCATCCTGGCGCAGCTGGAGCATCGCTCCGCACGGCTCCACGGTTCCCTCCCGCCCAACCTGGCCCGGCAGTGGGGGCACCGTCCTGTGCTGGGCCGTGGGAAGCGTCCCGAGGCGTATGAGGCGGCGAGTGTGGCGGCGCGGCGGTATGAGGTCGATGCCATGCCCGCGGAGGAGCAACTGCAAGAGGATCTGCGGGTGGCTACCAACATCCTTCAGCGAGCCGCCGCAGCGGACGCCGCTTGGCGCAGGGCCGCGGACGATGACGATCACGCGCCGGCCGGGCTGTCGGATCAGAAGCGCCGGAAGGCCGCCGCCTCATCCTCATCCATGCCCAGGCCCTTTGCCTCGGGGTTCAAGCCGCGGGACAGTAGCGGGTACATCGCGAACATCGCTGCACGGCAGCAGGTGAAGAGCCAGAAGCATGAGGAGCTGATCAGGGATTTCGGCGCCTATATCGAGACGCGGAGCTACGAGCCGACGAACCTGCACGTCCACCCGAAGGACTTGATCCTCCGGCAGAACGATGTGGTGTCTCCCGGTGATCCGGAGTGGCTCGTCGAGGTCAAGGTCGTGCGGAACGGAGACGCAACGGCCGCCGTGCGAGAAGCCGTCGGACAACTCCGCGAGTACAGCTACTTCCTCTACCGGGAGAAGCAACTCGCCGCCCCACACCTGATCGCTCTGTTCTCCGAGGACATCGGTGCGTATGGGCCCTACCTGGAAGACCAGGGCATCGCCGCTATATGGCAGACCGGCGACGGTTGGGCTGGGACGCCTACCGCCGCCGTCTGGGGCATGGTCGACTGATCGCTCCGACTGCGCCGATCGCGCCGATTGTGTCGATTGCGCCGTGCGCCTACTGCGCCGATCGCGTCGACTGCGCCGGTTACGCCGTGGGGGGTCGGCCGTGGCATTCGGCGTAGGGCTTGGTTGAGGTGCACCAGCAGGGGGCGTGCGGGGACGGGGGCCAGGGGGTGGCCTTGCCTCGGGCGGCCAGGGTCGTCGCGTACTCCGGGAGGAGGGACGGGGAGGCCGGGGAGGTCTTCTCCGATGCCGCGAAGGCCTCGTACGAGGGGACGCTGGCCGTGACGATGCCGAGGTTCGTCGTGCCCGAGGCGGCCAGGGTGCGCAGGGACGCCTCGATCTGTGCCAGGTGCGCCTCGTGCGACGGGTATTCCGCCGCCAGGGTCGGGTAGCTGGTCAGGAGCTCGGCCAGCTCCCGCTGCGGCCAGTGCAGGATCGCCACCGGGAAGGGCCGGGACAGGGCGGCGCGGCGGTCGCCCAGCTCCGCGCGCAGGCGGGCGATCTCGGCGCGGAGCTCGGCCGGGTCGTCGGAGCCCAGGGCCCAGATGCGCTTCGGGTCGTGCAGCTCGTCCAGCGGGATCGGCCCGGCGTGGCGGGTGTCGGCGACCATGTCCCAGTCGTCGTGCGGCAGCCCGAGCAGGCGGCGTACGCGGTGGCGGCCCGTCAGGAGGGCCGTGGTGGCCGGGGTCAGCGGGGCGGCGTCCGAGATGAGGAGGGCGGCCGCCTGGGTGAAGCACTCCTCCGAGTCGGCCAGCTCGTCGTGCGCCTCCAGGGCCTCCGCGATGACCTCCCAGGGCGCCGGGTCGGAGGGGGCCGCGGCGCGGATGCCCTGGATGAGGGCGCGGGCTTCGGGCTCGTGCCCGTACTCCCACAGGTTCGCGGCCTGAAGCGCCTTGACCAGGTGGACGTTGGCGGGTTTGCCGGCCAGGAGTTGGTCGTAGAGCGCGCTCGCCCGCTCTCGTGCGTCGGCCAGTTCGAGGTGGGCCGCGGCCTGGAGCAGCAGCGGCTCCTGGTCCTCGGGGTAGCGGGTCGCCGTGCGGATCAGGCGCTCGGCTTCGGCGATGTGCTCGGCAGGCGTGTCGGGGCGCATGGTTCACACCGTACTGCCGCTGGTCTGTTGGCGGGGGAGGTCTTAAGGTGCGCCCCGTGCGGGATCACATGCGTGTGGTGGTGCACGGTCGCGGAGCGGGCGCCTGGCGGGCGCGGTTGCGGGGTCTGCTGTGGGTGGCGGCCGAACTGGCCGTGACGGTGGGCGTGGTGGTGTTGCTGCTGGTCGTGCACCAGGTGTGGTGGACCAACCAGCTGGCGGCTGCCGCCGCGGAGCGGCAGGTTGCGGCATTGGAGAAGGGGTGGGCGGGCGGGGCGGTCGGGGCGGGGGGTGGTGATTCCGGCTCGTCTGGGGGGCCGCCTGCTCTTGCGGGTTCGGGGGTCGGTTCCGGTTCGGGGTCTGGTTCGGGTTCCGGTTCGGTGTCGGCGTTGCCTTCGCCATCGGCGTTGCCTTCTGGGGATGGTGGGGCTTCTGCTGGGTCGGGGGTGTCGTCTGCGGGGGGTTCCGGTGCTGAGCCGGGGCGTTCCGCCGCGTACGGGGTGCTGCGGATTCCGCGGCTCGGCGTTGTCGTGCCCGTCGCCCAGGGGGTCGACAAGCGGTCCGTGCTCGACAAGGGGTACGCCGGCCACTACCCCGGGACCGCCCAGCCCGGCGCGGAGGGCAACTTCGCACTGGCCGGGCACCGCAACACCCACGGCGAGCCGTTCCGGTACATCAACCGCCTGCGGGCCGGGGACGAGCTGATCGTCGAGGTGCGGGGGCGTAGGTTTGCGTACGTCGTGCGCAAGACGCTGGCCGAGACGAGCGAGCGCGACGTCGGGGTGATCGCGCCGGTACCGCGGAGCACGGTCCGGCCGGAGTACGGGTTCAGCGAGCCCGGCGCGTACATCACGCTCACCACGTGCACGCCGGAGTACTCGTCCAAGTACCGGCTCGTGGTGTGGGGGACGCTCGTGCGGTGACGGGGGACGTTCGGCGCCGGCCGGTTAAGTGGCCCCGTGGGCAGGGGGTTGTCGGTTGGGTGTCGGTGGGGGTGGTTAGTATCGGGGGTGGGCCGCCGGTGTGTGCGGCCGCGCGGAGTGGGATGCGGAGAGGGGGCGGGATCATGGAAGGGCAGGGCAGCAGCGACAAGCGCCGGGTGTCTTCCCGGGCCGGCTCCCTGATCGGTGCCGCAGGTTCGCGGCTGGCGCCGCTGCTGCTGCTCGCGGGAGCCCTCTGGCTGCTCGCAGGAGCCCTCTGGCTGTTCGCCGGGGAGAGCGGGCCGGGTGCCGTCATGGTCGCCCTCGCGGCCACAGCCGCCGCCGTCACCGTAGGGGCCGCAGCCCTGGTGGCGCGCCTCGTACGGCCTGTGCCGCCGCACCGCATACGCACCGCGATCCGTGACCGCGAGCAGCGCACGGCGTTCCTGCCACAGCGTGATCCCGATGCCTCCGGCCGGTCACGCCCCAGGGCACCCGGCCGTCTTGCCCTGACGGCCGCGTAGGGGCGCGCAGCGTCGCTGCCTTCTGTTTCGCCTTCTGCTTTGCCCTGCCCTGTCGGGCTTGCCTTGGGCTTCCCTTTGGGCCTCCTCGGGCTTGCCTTGGGCTTCCCTCGGGCTTGCCTTTGGGCCTCCTCGGGCTTGCCTTGGGCTTGCCTTGGGTTTGGGCTTGGGCTTTGTTGTGCGTCCCTCGTGGGTCGTCGCGCCGAAATGCATGTCTGTCTTTCGACGTTCGACGAGACCCCTCGGAGGGCCCGCGTGTCCGTTTTCACTGATCTTGTTGTCGAGCTGGGCCGGCTCCTGGAGCCGGCGCTGGCCGAGTCCGCGACCGCTGCCGCGATCGTGCTGTTCACCGTCCTCGTACGGCTTGCCCTGCACCCGCTGAACCGGGCTGCCTTCAAGGGCGCCACACCGGCGGCCGGGTGCCTGCCGGTGCTGCTGCAGTTGCCGGTGTTCTTCCTGATGTACCAGGCCTTCACCTCGTCCGGTGAGCTGCTGGACCACCGGCTGCTCGCGGCTCCGCTGAGTGCCCGGTGGGGCGATGCGCTCGGGGCCGGGGGCGTGTTCGGGGCGCAGGGGCTGGTGTTTCTTGCGCTGTTCGCGGTCATTGCGGTGGTTGCCGCGTGGAGTGCGGTGCGGGGGCGGCGGACCGCTGCCCTGGTTGGGGTCGCAGCTGCTTCCGGATCCGGATCCGGGTTCAGGTCCGGTTCCGGGTCCGGGTCAGGTTCCGGTTCTGGTCGCAGGGCGTCGGCCTCGGGCCCGGGAAGGGCCGAGCTGAGTGCCGAGCAGCAGGAGATGCTGCGGCGGGTGGGCGGTGTACTGCCGCTGCTGTCGTTCGGAACGCTGATCACGGCCGCCATCGTGCCGCTGGCCGCCGGGCTGTACCTGGCGACCACCACTGCCTGGTCCGTCGCCGAGCGGGCGTGGCTCCAGTACCGCAAGGAGCGGCTGGAGGTGGTGGGTGGGGCTTAGGTCTTCGCTGGGCGTTGCCGACGTCCCCGGCGTCCCCGGCGTCCCCGGCGTCGTCGGGTGTCCCGGGCCTCGTCGGGTGTCCCGGGCCTCGTCGGGTGTCCCGGGCCTCGTCGGGCGTCCCGGCGTCGGCGTTCCAGTCCGTGAACAGGGTCTTGCGGATTGATCGAGGGTCTTGGAGGATCAGCCAATCCTCCGATGGCCGCACCCCATCGTCCGGCCCGGTGGCACGCCCATGGGCCGACCAGCCTCGACCACGGGAGAATGCCCATGAAGCTGCTGCGTGTCGGACCGGTCGGGGCGGAGCGCCCCGCACTGCTGGACCAGAACGGGTCGCTGCGCGACCTTTCCGTCCTGATCACGGATGTGGACGGAGGCCTGCTCGCCGACGACTCCGTGCTGTCCCGGGTACGGGAGGCGGCGGCGTCCGGGGAGCTCCCGGTCCTGGAGGCGGACGGGCTGCGGATCGGCGCGCCGGTCGGCCGTATCGGCAAGATCGTGGGCATCGGGCTGAACTACTTCGGGCACGCCGCCGAGATCGGTGCCGAACCGCCCGCCGAGCCGATCCTGTTCCTCAAGGCCGCGGACACCGTGGTCGGGCCGGATGACACCGTCCTGATCCCGCGCGGCAGCGTGAAGACGGACTGGGAGGCCGAGCTCGGCGTCGTCATCGGCAGCACGGCCCGCTACCTGGCCTCCGCCGAGGAGGGGCTTGCCCATGTGGGCGGGTACGTGCTGGTGAACGACGTCTCGGAGCGGGAGTTCCAGATCGAGCGCGGCGGCACCTGGGACAAGGGCAAGAACTGCGAGACCTTCACCCCGCTCGGCCCGTGGCTGGTGACCGCCGACGAGATCCCGGACCCGCAGGTGCTGGACGTCAGGCTGTGGGTCAACGGGGAGCTCAAGCAGGACGGCAACACCGCCGACCAGATTTTCCCGGTCGGCGAGGTCGTGCGTTACCTGAGCTGGTTCATGACCCTCTACCCGGGCGACGTCATCGTCACCGGTACGCCGGCCGGCGTGGCCATGGGCCGGCCGGAGCCGAAGCCGTATCTGCGGGCCGGCGATGTCGTGGAGCTGGAGATCGAGCGGCTGGGCCGGCAGCGGCAGGTGTTCAAGAGTGCGTAGCGCGTAGCGCGTAGGCGTGGGGCGTGCGGCGTGGGGCGTGCGGTGCAGGGCGTGGGGTTACAGGGCCTGGGGCGTGCGGTCCAGGGCGTGGGGCGTGGGGGTAGCGGTTCGGGCTTGGGGTTTCGGGTTCGGGGCTCCGGCCGGGGTGCTTCGGCCGGGGTGCTTCGGGCTCGGCTGTAGCGGGGCAGGCGTGTGCCGCTTGCCCCGCTGCGTCTACGCCGTGCGCTCAGCGCTTGGCCGTCGCGCGGCGGCGGCGTCCGGCGTAGAGGAGGCCCGAGCCCGCGCCCAGCGCGGCCGCGCCCGCTCCCGCCGCCACGGCCAGCTGCGCGTTGGCACCTGTGCTGGCCAGCGGGCCGGAGCCGCCGGCCGGGGTCGCCGTGTTGCCGCCGCTGCCGGAGCTGTTTCCGGAGCCGGTGTCCGGGGCGGACTTGGTGGCGGAGTCCTTGCCGCTGCCGTCCTTGCCGCTGCCGTCCGTGCCCCCGTCCTTGGCGTCCTTGCCACTCTGGTTGCCGGCGGCCTTGTCCTTGGCGCGGGCGACGTGCTGCCCGTTCTTGAGGAACTCGATGCGGTCCGCGGGCGTTCCCTTGAGGGCGGCGAGCGCGGCCTTCTTCAGCTCCGGTCCGGCGCCCTTCACCAGCGCCGAGATCAAGACGGCGTTGTCGTCGTCCCGCAGCTCGTGCTGCGTCGTCGTCATGAACGTACGCAGCTCGGCGGGGGTCGGGTTCTTCTCGAGGAGCTTGACGATCCCCTCCTTCAGCCCCGGTCCGGCGTCCTTGAGCATGCCGAGCAGCGCGACCCGGTCGTCCTCGGCGCGGGCCTTGTGCTGGCCGTTCTGGACGAACTCGCGCACCTCCTCGCGCGTCCCGCTGCTCAGCAGCTTGTTCACCGCCTCGGTGACCGCCTTGCCGGCGCCGGGGAGCATGCGCGCCAGCTCCGCCTTGTCGTCCTCGAAGCGGGCGACGTGCTGTCCGTTCCGCAGGAACTCGGTGATCGCCTCGCGCGTGCCGACGGCCATGGCGGCGTCACCGGCCTTCCGCACGGCCGGGCCGCCGGCCTCGGTGATCCGCGCGACCAGCACCCGGTCGTCCGCGAGCTGCTGCTTGGCCCACTCGACGTCGAGGAACTTCCGCATGTCCTCGGCCGTCCCCTTGAGCGCCTTCTCGGCGGCCTCGCGTACGCCCGGCCCGGTCGCCGGGTCCGCCAGGATCGCCTGGATGGCGGCCCGGTCTTTGGCGGCCTGCGGGTCCTCGCCCGGCTTGCCCTGCTGCTGCCCGTTGTTCACCGGGTCCTGGGCGGGGACGGTCGGAGAGGCCGGCTTGAGGACCGTCACGGCAGCGGATGCTTCGGCGGCGAAAGCCGGCGAGGCCAGCAGGACGGCCGGGGCGATCGCGGCCGTGGCGACGGCCGACGCGATCCGGGGCAGCTTCACGAGGCGGGTCCATTCTTCACAAGTGTGATGATCGTCAGATTGTGAAGGATAGATCGTCTGTGTTGGCGGGCGCGTCCATTACCCGCCTCGCGTACCCGCCTCGCGCGGAGCTTGGGACTCAAGTCTCAGAGACCGTGAGGGACTTGAGTCTCAGAGGGGCCGAAAGTCTCAGAGTTCCACGGTGACGCCGTCCCGGGACGAGACGCGCGCAGCCTCCAGCACCGCCAGGCACTGCGCCGCCTCGTGTGCGGTGACGGGAGCCGGACCCCCGTTGCGCAGTGCGGCCGCCACTGCCGCGTAGTACGCCGGGTAGTCGCCGGGCCGGGTGGGTACGGGGGTTCCGCCGCCGGTCAGCGGGGACTCGCCGGAGCCCAGGCGGCCCCACATGTGCTCGGGCTCCTCGCCCCAGGGGGCGTCGTCGCCCGGCCGGTGCCCCTCGCGCAGCGCGGCCTCCTGCGGGTCGAGGCCGTACTTCACGTAGCCGGCCCGGGAGCCGAGGACGCGGAAGCGCGGGCCGAGTTGGGCCGTGGTCGCGCTGACGTAGAGGTGGGAGCGGACGCCGTTCGCGTGCGTGACGGCGATGAACGTGTCGTCGTCCGTCTCGGCGCCCGGGCGGCGCACGTCGGTCTCCGCATACACGCGTACGGCCGGGCCGAAGAGCACGAGTGCCTGGTCCACGACGTGGCTGCCGAGGTCGTACAGCAGGCCGCCGATCTCCTCCGGGGCGCCGGACTCGCGCCAGCCGCCCTTGAGCTGCGGGCGCCACCGCTCGAAGCGGGACTCGAAGCGCTGGATCTCGCCGAGTTCGCCGGAGGAGAGGAGGCGGCGGAGGGTGAGGAAGTCGTTGTCCCAGCGGCGGTTCTGGAAGACGGAGAGGAACGTTCCGGTCCGGTCGGCGAGCTCGGCGAGCTCGCGGGCCTCGGCGGCGGTCGCGGCGAGCGGCTTGTCCACGACGACCGGGATGCCGGCGTTCAGGGCGGCAGTGGCCAGGGGGACGTGGGTCTTGTTCGGGGAGGCGATGACGACGAGGTCCACGGGGGTGGCGGGTGTCGCGGATGTCGCGGGTGCCGCGGATGTCGCGGGTGCCGCTTGTGTCGCGGGGTCCGGGGATTCCCCCCACAGGTCCTGGGGTGACGTGGCGATCCGGACGTCCGGGTAGGCCTCGCGTGCCTGGGCCTGGCGGCCGGGGTCGGAGGTGACGACGGTGTCGAGGACGAGGCCGTCGGTGGCGGCGACCAAGGGGGCGTGGAAGACGGAGCCGGCCAGGCCGTAGCCGATTACTGCTACGCGGAGGGGGTGGGTGGGGGAGGGGGAAGGGGTGAGGGAAGGGGTGAGGGAAGGGGAGGGGGAGGGGGGTGTGGGGTTCATGGGGGCTACTTTGGCAACAGTGTTGCTTAAGTGCAAGGACGGTGGACAATGGGCAGGTGGAGTGGGGTAACAGGGGTCGTGACGGGGATGGGTGTGGCTATGGGCATGGGCATGGGCATGGGCATGGCCGTGGCGGGAGCCGGGAAAGCCGTGGGAGTCGGGTCGGTGCCGGTGGCGTGAATCTGCCTGCGTTGCGCGGGCACAACGAGGCCCTCGTACTGGCCTTGCTGCGCGGAGCCGGGGCCGGGGGCCTCGGGCGTGCCGACCTCGCCGCGCGTACGGGACTCACCCCGCAGGCCGTCAGCAAGATCACGGCGCGGCTGCGGGCGGAGGGGCTCGTCGGGGAGGCCGGCCGGGGCGCGTCCACCGGCGGCAAGCCGCGGACCCTGCTGCGGCTGGTGGCGGAGGCCCGGCATGCCGTCGGCGTACACGCGGACCGCGACGAGCTGAGGGCTGTACGGGTCGATCTGGCGGGCCGGGTCGTGGACCGGTGCAGTGGCCCCCTGGACTTCGGGGCCGGTCCGGATGCGGTGGTGGAGGCCGTCGTACGGGCGGTGGGACGACTGGCCGGGGGGTCGGGACCGCTCGACTGGCGGGTCGGGGGTGTGGCCACCGGGGGCGTGGGTGGCGTGGGCGGTGGCGGTGCAGCGACCGAAATGCCGCAGCTGCTCGGGGTGGGGGTTGCCGCGCCGGGGCCGCTCGACTGGCGGGCCGGGGTGATGGGACGGGTGACCGGATATCCGGAGTGGGAGGGGTTCCCGCTGCGGCAGGCGGTGGCGGACGGGCTGGGGCCCGACGCGCCGCCGGTGGTGGTGGACAAGGACACCAACGCGGGGGTCGCGGGGTCTGGTCCGGGGCCGGGGCGAGGGCAGGGGCAGGGGCAGGGGCAGGGCGAGGGGCAGGGACTCGCTGATTTCGGGACCTCTGTGTACCTGCATCTGGGCAGTGGCCTTGGTGCGGGGCTGCGGTTGGACGGCGAGGTGTACCGCGGGGTGCGTTCGGCGGCGGGGGAGTTCGGGCACCAGGTGCTGAGCCTGGACGGCCCGCCCTGCCGGTGCGGCGGTCGGGGCTGCGCGGAGGTGCTGTGCCTGGCGGCGGTCACGCGCGGGGACCTGGCGGAGGCGGCCCGGATTCTGGGCGAGGGCGCGGCGAACGTGGTGGCCTTGCTCGACGTGGACCGGGTGTGGCTCGGGGGGCGCGTGGTGGATTCCGCCCCGGAGGTGTTCACGGCGGGAGTCCGCCGGGTCCTGGAGGCCCGCAGCCTCGGCGGCATCGCGCCGGAGGTCGGCGTAGCCGCGGGCGGAGTGGCGGAGGGGGCGGCGGAACTGGCACTGGGGCCGTTCTTCGGGCGTGGGGGGTGAGGGGGCGGCCCCGCCTTGGTCGGGGTGAGGGGGCGGCGCCCCCCTTCGGTCGGGGGTGACGGGGCGGCCCCCCTTCGGTCGGGGGTGACGGGGCGGGATCCCCTTGGTCGGGGGTGCGCGGGTGGCTGGGGCTTCCCGGCCGCCCATTGTCCTTCCGGGGCGGGCCGGTCCCTCAAGGGCGCTCACTCCGCTCGCGTCGCTTGCGCGATGGCCTTCGGCCACCCTTGACCGACCGGCCCGCCCCGGAATGCCAACAGACAGCCGGGAACCCCCGGAGGGACGGCCAGGGGGGACGGATGGGCATGCGGCTCCCGTCGGAGATGCGGCGGGCTGGGTGCCGTTGACGGGGGCGGGCCCGCTCGGCGTTGCGGGCGTTGGCCTGTGGCGTGGTGGGCCCGTCGGTTGGCGGCCGGTGGTCGGGTGGTCTGGCGGTTTGGTGGCGGCGTGACGGTCGGGTGATCTGGCGGTCCGGTGGCCTGGCCGCTCGTTGGTGCGGCGGCCCGCCGGTGCGGCGGCCCTGCGGAGCGCCGGTCCAGCAGGGCGCCGTCTCGCCGTCTCGCCGTCTCGCCGCCGTCTCGCCGCCGTCGCGACGGCCCGCGGCCGTCGCGCTGTCGACGTTGGGCCTGGCCGGGTTGTCGGGGCTGGGCCGATCGGGCGGAAAGCGGGGGTGGCCGGGCGTGGCTGTGGCGGGGGCGTCGCGCGCGCGTGGCAGGGTGCGGGCAGGCCGTGGTGATTGTCGCCTCGTCCGATCGTCAGTCCGTCCGGCGAGCAGCGACGCGGAGGTCCGCCATGCGACTGCGCAGAACCCTTGCCTTCTCCGCCGTTCTGGTTGCGGTCGCCGCCCCGACCGCGGGCGCCGACATCGGCACCGGCGGTGGGGCCCGGCCCGCGCCCGCGCTGCCGTCCCGGGCGCAGGCCACCTGCGGCGACGGCAAGAGCAGCGCCTTTCCCATCGGGGCCCGGATCCGTGGCGGCCCGGCCGTGTACCGGACCGGCGGGGGGTCGCAGAGTTGGTTCCTGGACCTGACGAACACCACCCGCGGCGAGTGCACCGCCATCCATCCCGTCGTGGTGTTCACGGACGAGGCGCGCGCCCTGCGCCCGGAGCACGTGCGGATGGAGTTCGAGGGGCCCGGCGGGACGTTCCCGGTGAGTCTGGAGCAGAGTGATCGGGACGAGATCATTGCCGTGTTCGACGGGGGGTCGGCCTTTCCGGGCTTTGCCGTCGGGGGCGGCGGGTCACTGACCGTGCGGGTGCATCTGGCGTTCGCGCCCGATGCCCCGGCCGGGGAGGTGGTGGTCGACGCGGCGCTCGTTCAGCGCCGGGCCGATGACGGCGACTGGGTCGGCGAGGCCGGCGGCTACCGGTTCTCCGTGGCGGAGGGCATCGCCGAGGCCGGGTCTCTTGCGGACACCGGGCCCCGGGATCGGGCGTACGGGGCCGGGGTGGCAGCCGCTGTGGTGGCCGTGGGCGGCGGGCTGGTGCTGGCCGGGCGTCGGCTGCGGCGGTCGGGTGGCTCGGTGCCTTGACGGCGTGGGGTTCGGGGACACCTTGGTTGCGTACAGTCCGAGGGTGGAAGAACACCGCCCTGGCTCGCCCGTGCGTTCCGGTATTCCGGAGCACGGCCGCATCCCCAAGTACTACGCCGTCAAGGCCCGGATCGCCGGGCTCCTCGACGATCTCGGCGAAGGCGGGCTGCTGCCCACCGAGCGCGATCTCGCCGAGCGCTACGAGGTGTCCCGCGAGACCGTGCGCCAAGCCCTGCGCGAGCTGCTGCTCGAAGGGCGGATCCGGCGTTCCGGCCGCGGCACCGTCGTGGCCGGGCCCAAGCTGGAGCAGCCGCTGTCGCTGGCGAGTTACACCGAGGGCGTACGGCGCCAAGGCCGCCGGCCCGGCCGTAACCTGATCGGGCTGGAGCGGTTTGCGTGCCCGCCCGATCTGGCGCCCGGGATCGGCGCCGAGGCCGGTGAGCCCGTCTGGCACCTGGAGCGCGTCCTGCTCGCCGATGACGAGCGGGTGGGGCTGGAGAGCACGTATATCCGGGTGGCCCGGGCGCCGCGGCTGGACAGCGACTTCCGGCCGGATTCGTCCTTCTACGGATATCTGCGCGAGCGTCTCGGGATCGTCTTCGGGGACGCCGACGAGAAGCTGGAGACGGTGCTCGCGACGCCGCGCGAGGCGCTGCTGATCGGCACCCCGCCCGCTCTGCCGATGCTGCTGATCCACCGGTTCTCGCGGGATCAGGACGGGCGGCCGTTGGAGCGGGTGCGTTCGCTCTATCGCGGTGACCGGTTCAGTTTTACGACTCATTTGCGCGCTTAGGAGCGTCCACGGTTGGGGGGTGATCACGGGAAGGTAACGGGTCTGGGCCAAAGGTCTTGGCCTGTTCACCGTTTCGTCTTCGACGGGACCCCGGAGGTCCATGCCCCGCACCCACCGTGGTCGGCGTGAGAGTCATAGTCGTCGGAGGCGGCGTGGTCGGAACCATGCACGCCTGGCAAGCAGTCGAACGCGGCCACGAGGTCGTCCACATCGAGCGGGAGGCCGAGGCCCGTGGCGCGTCACTGCGCAATTTCGGCCAGATCTGGGTCAGCGGGCGGGCCGGGGGCGAGGAGCTCGACACCGCCCTGCGGGCCCGTGAGCTGTGGAAGGAGATCGGTGCGCGGGTGCCCGGCCTGGGCTTCCGGGCCAACGGCTCCCTGACGCCGGTCCGCAATGCGGCCGAGTACGCCGTCGCCGAAGCGGCCGCCTCCCGGTCGGATGCGGCCGCCCGCGGCTACCGGCTGGTCACCGCCCGGGAGGCCCGGGAGATCAACCCCGCGCTGCGCGGCAGCTTCGAAGCCGCCCTGTGGTGCGAGCGGGACGCTGCCGTCGAGCCGCGCACCGCGCAGGTGCACCTGCGTGAGGCGCTCCTGCGCAGCGGGCGGTACACCTGGCTGCCGGGGCGGGAGGTGCGCGAGGTCATCGGGAGCGCGAGCGTCCGCGATGATCACGGGGATGTGCACCGGGCGGACACCGTGGTGCTGGCCACCGGGGCCTGGCTGTCCGGGCTGGTGCGGGAGTTGGCGCCCGAGCTGCCGGTGCGGCGGGTTCGGCTGCAGATGATGCAGACCGATCCGCTGGGGGAGCCCCTGACGACGTCCGTCGCCGATGCCGACAGTTTTCGGTACTACCCCGCCTATCGGAGCGCTGCTCTCGATGCGCTCAATGCGGCGCAGGCCCAGGACCCGGTGGCGGCCGCGCACAAGATGCAGCTGCTGATGGTCCAGCGCCGGGACGGCGGCCTGACCATCGGCGACACCCACGAGTACGAGCACCCCTTCGCCTTCGACACCGTCGAGGAGCCGTACGAGTACCTCACCGGGGTGGTCGAGGCCTTCCTGGGCCGCCCGCTGCCGAGGATCCGCCACCGCTGGGCGGGCGTGTACGCGCAGTGCGCCGACACCTCCCGCGTCATCCACCGCGAGCAAGTCCGTGACGGGGTATGGCTCGTGACCGGGCCCGGCGGCCGCGGGATGACCTGCTCGCCCGCCATTGCCGAGACGACCGCCGACGAAATGGGCTGGTGACCACCGTGAATCTTGTTGTTCTGGACATGGCCGGCACCACCGTGGCTGACGGCGGCCTCGTCGAGCGGGCCTTCGGGCGCGCCGCCGAGCGCCTCGGCGTGGAGCCCGGCTCCGCCGGTTTCGAGGCCAAGCTCCGGTACGTCCGCGACACCATGGGGGAGTCGAAAATCTCGGTGTTCCGGTCTCTGTTCGGTTCGCAAGAGCGTGCACGGCAGGCCAACGCCGCGTTCGAGGAGGCGTACGCCGAGCTCGTCGACGGCGGGCTCGTCGCCCCGCTGCCCGGTGCGCGCGAGGCGATCGAGAAGATGCGTGCGGGTGGCCGGACCGTTGTTCTGACCACCGGGTTCGCCCGCGTCACCCAGGACGCCATCCTTGACGCCCTCGGCTGGCAGGGGCTGGCCGACCTCACCCTGTGCCCCGCCGACGCGGGCGGCCGCGGACGGCCCTGCCCCGACATGGTCCTGACCGCGTTCCTGCGGACCGGCGCGGTCGACGACGTACGGGACATCGCGGTCGCCGGCGACACCGCGTACGACATGCTCAGCGGCCGCCGGGCCGGCGCCGGGATCGTGGCCGGTGTGCTGACCGGCACCCACGACCGCGCCGTGCTGACGGAGAACGGCGCCACGAATGTTCTCGGTTCCGTTGCCGAGCTGCCTGGTCTGCTGGAGGGGGGCGGGGCGTGAGCGGTATCCGTTTCGAGTCGGTCAGTGTCGCGTACGGCGGCAACACCGTTTTGGACCGGCTCGACCTGACCGTGGAGCCGGGCGAGGTCATGGCCCTGCTCGGCCCCTCCGGCTCGGGCAAGACCACGGCGCTGCGCACCGTTGCGGGCTTCGTACGCCCGGCGTCCGGCCGGGTCCTGATCGGCGGCCGGGACGTCACCGCGCTGCCGCCGCACAAGCGCGGCATCGGCATGGTCGTCCAGCAGTACGCGCTCTTCCCGCACCTGCGGGTCGAGGAGAACGTCGCCTTCGGGCTGAAGGCGCAGAAGACCCCGCGGGCCGAGATCCCGGGCCGGGTCGCCGAGGCCCTGGAGATGACCGGGATGGCCGCGTACGCCAAGCGGCACCCCCGCGAGCTGTCGGGCGGGCAGCAGCAGCGTGTTGCCATCGCCCGGGCGCTCGCCATCCGGCCCGGGGTGCTGCTGCTCGACGAGCCGCTGTCCGCGCTCGACGCCCGGCTGCGCTCCGGGATGCTCGCCGAACTGGCCCGCCTGCACCGCGAACTGCCCGGCGTGTCGATGCTGTACGTCACCCACGACCAGGTCGAGGCCCTCACCCTCGCCGACCGCATCGCCGTCATGGACCGGGCCCGGCTCCAGGACTGCGGCACCCCGCAGGAGCTGTACCGGTCCCCGCGCACCGAGTTCACCGCCTCCTTCGTCGGCAACGCCAACCTGCTCCCGGTGACGGTCGCCGACTCCGGGGCGGTGTTCGCGGGCCGGGCCCTGGAACTGGACCGCGGGCAGGCCGTGCCGGGCGCGCAGGCGACCCTGTGCATACGGCCGCACCTGCTCGGGCTCGGCGCCGGCCCCGGCGCCGGCCCCGGGTCCGGGGCCGGGGCCAATGCCCTGACCGGCACCCTCACCGAGGTGCAGTGGCGGGGCTCGACCCACCGGCTGTACGTGGACGTGGCCGGCCACCGGGTCACCGCGGACCTGCCCGAGCTGCGCGAGACCCCGGCGCTGGGGGACCGGGTGACCCTGCACTTCGCGCCGCGGGACGCGGTGCTGCTGGCGGCGGGGGTGGGCCATGGGTGAGGCTGCCGTGTCCGCCGCGCCGCCCGTTGCGGCTGAGGCCCGGCGCCGCCGGCTGCCGCGCGGGCTGTGGGCGCTGCCGCCCGTGGCCGTGCTCGCGCTGGCCTTCCTCTATCCCCTCGTGCTGGTCGTCCGGGAGTCCTTCACTCCCGAGAACGGCGGGGCCTTCGCGGCCTACGGGTCCGTCTTCGCCTCCCGCTCCTTCCGCGAGGCGCTCGGCACCACGGTGTGGCTGGCCGCCGGGGCCACGGTCGGCTGCCTGGTGCTCGGGTTCGTCCTCGCCCTGGTCATCGCCTTCGTCCCGTTCCCGGGGGCGCGTCACGTCGCGAGGTTCATCGACGTCTTCCTTTCCTTTCCGTCCTTTCTGATCACGCTGGCCCTGCTCTTCATCTACGGGTCGGCCGGGCTGGCCAACGGCCTGTGGAGCGATGTGTTCGGGGTCGCCGACGGGCCGTTCCGCTTCCTCGCCACCCCGTGGGGCGTACTCCTCGCGGAGATCACGTACTTCACGCCCTTCGTGGTGCGCCCGCTGCTCGCCGCCTTCTCGCAACTCGACACCGCACAGCTGGAGGCGGCCTCCTCGCTCGGCGCGCGGCCCGCCCGGATCGTCCGCCGGGTGATCCTCCCCGAGGCCCTCCCGGCGCTCGCCGCCGGCGGCAGCCTGGTCCTGGTCATGTGCCTCAACGAGTTCGGGATCGTCCTGTTCACCGGGGCCAAGGACGTCACCACGCTGCCGATGCTCGTCTACGGCAAGGCGATCCTCGAAGCCGACTACCCGGCCGCCTGCGCGGTGGCCGTCGTCAACGTCGCGATCTCCGTCGGCCTGTTCGGCCTCTACCGGGTGGTGAGCAAGCGTGCTGGTGCATAGCCGGACCGGCCGCTGGGCCGCCTGGGCCGTCTTCGGCCTCCTCTTCCTGCCCGTCTTCGCGCTGCCGCTGCTCGTGGTGGTGGCCGCGTCCTTCGCCAGCCACTGGTCCGGGGCCCTGCCCTCCGACCCGACCACCGGGAACTACGCCGCCGCCGTGCGCGGCGAGTCCCTCCAGGCGCTGACCACCTCGCTCGTCACCGCGCTCGCCGCAAGCCTGCTCGCGCTGACCGTCGGGACCTGGGCCGCGCTGGCCGCGGCCGGGCTGAAGCGGCGCGCGAAGCGGTGCCTGGACGCCCTGTTCGTGCTGCCGGTCGCGGTCCCGTCGGTGGTCGTCGGCCTCGCCGTCCTCGTCGCGTTCAGCCGGCCGCCGGTGCTGCTCAACGGCACGTCCTCGATCGTCGTCCTGGCGCACACGATTCTTGTCACGGCGTTCGCCCACCAGTCGGTTTCGGCTGCGATCGTCCGTCTCGACCCCGCGTACGAGCAGGCGGCCGCCTCCCTGGGCGCCCGTCCCGGGTACGTGCTGTGGCGGGTCAAGCTCCCCCTCCTGCTGCCGTCCCTCACGGCGGCCGCCGGACTCTGCTTCGCCCTCTCCATGGGCGAGTTGAGCGCCACGATGATGCTCTACCCGCCGGACTGGACACCCCTCCCGATCCGGATCTTCGCCGCCACCGACCGCGGCTCCCTGTTCAGCGGCTCCGCCGTCGCCGTGGTCCTGATGGCCGCCACCCTGCTGGTCCTCCTGGCCGTCTCCCGCATCCGCACCAAGGCCGCCTACCGCTGACCGGGCCGCCTGCACCCCGCACCCCCGCACCCCCGCACCCTCGCTCCTCCGCTCCCTTCTCCCCGTAAGGAACAGCCATGTCCAGACACCGCACGCCCCTGCGCACCCTCGCCGCCGTCACCGGAAGCCTCGCCCTCGCGGCCGGCCTCACCGCCTGCGGCGGCGGCACCGAGGCGTCCTCCTCCGGTTCCTCCGGCGGCGACGGCGCCAAGACCGTGACCGTCTACAGCGCCGACGGCCTCAAGAGCGACAAGGGCGACGGCTGGTACGACCGGGTCTTCGCCGACTTCACGAAGAAGACCGGTATCGAGGTCAAGTACGTCGAGGGCGGCTCGGGCGAGATGGTGCAGCGCGCCGTCCGCGAGAAGGCCAACACCCAGGCGGACGTACTGATCACCCTGCCGCCCTTCATCCAGCAGGCGGCCGGCAAGGGCCTGCTCCAGCCCTACCGGCCGCAGGGCTCCGACAAGGTCAACGGCGCGGACAAGGCGGCCGACGGCATGTGGACGTCGGTCGTGAACAACTACTTCGGCTTCGTCTACAACAAGAAGGAGCTCGAGACGGCCCCGAAGACCTGGGAGGAGCTCCTCGACGGGAAGTTCAAGGGCAGGTTGCAGTACTCCACCCCCGGCGTCGCGGGCGACGGCACGGCCGTCCTCATCAAGTCGATGCACGACTTCGGCGGCAAGGAGCCGGCGATGGAGTACCTGAAGAAGCTCCAGGCCAACAACGTCGGCCCGTCCTCCTCCACCAGCAAGCTCGCGCCGAAGACCGACAAGGGCGAGCTGCTCGTCGCCAACGGCGACGTCCAGATGAACTTCGCGCAGTCCAAGTCCATGCCGAACCTGGGCATCTGGTTCCCCGCGAAGGACGGCGGCAAGCCCACCACCTTCGCCCTGCCGTACGCGGCCGGGCTGGTGCAGAAGGGCCCGCACTCCGAGAACGGCAGGAAGCTCCTGGACCACCTGCTCAGCGAGGACGCCCAGAAGCTGGTCAGCGAGGTCGGCGGCGGCTTCCCGGCCCGTACCGACGTCAAGCCGACCGACGCCAACGCCGTCGAGCTGACGAAGCTGATGACCGGTGTCGAGGTGTTCGAGCCGGACTGGGCCGACATCGACAAGAACCTCACGGCCTACGTCGACGCGTGGAAGTCGGCCACCGGAAGCTGACCGGTTGCCTTCCGGTCACCTGAGCCCGGAACCATGAAGCCTGCATAACGGGTCTGGACCGTAGGTCACCCTCCCTGGCGGTCCGGACCCGGCGCATGGACGCCCGTACGCCGCACCCACCCCGTCCGGCCACCGCCCTCGGTGCGCACACGGCGACGGCCGCGACGGCCGCCACCACCGGCAAGGTCCTCGTCATCGGCCTCGACGGCGTGGTCCTCGAACGCGTCAAGGCCGCCAATGCCCCGTATCTGAACGGCCTGATGGCCCAGGGCCTCACCGCCCGCAGCACCCTGTACGCCAACCCGATGGCCGCCACCGCCTCCGGCCCCGGCTGGTCCACCTCGGCCAGGTCGACTCCGCCGGGCACTCCTACGGCGCCTCCAGCCAGCAGTACCTCGACGCCATCGCCCGCGTCGACGTCCTCGTCGGCCGGCTGGACCGTCGACAACTCCCGGATGGGCTCGGGCGGTGTCACCGAGTGGGCCGGATGGGCCTTCGCCACCGACGAGTTCTGGAGCCAGACGCAGCGCGACCAGTGGCGCGAGCTGAACGTCCGCTCCCGTGACGTCTTCGCGGTCGCCGACTCCGACGAGTGGGACGACATGTCCCACACGGGAAGCTTCGACTCCACCCTGGTCAACCCGGCCTGGCCGGTGGCCGGCGGCACCACGCGCACGCTCAACTACCGGACGCACTACCGCCACGAGGCCGGCCAGACCGCCCAGGTCCTGGCCTCCTACGACGGAGGCGCCCCGACCGTCGTCAAGAACCACACCGCGGACGCGGTCGCCAAGGCCGAGTCGCTGACCCTCCAGGTCCCGGCCGGCGCCACGAACGTGCAGATCCGGTTCCGGTACACCGGCAGCAACAACTGGTACTGGACCGTGGACGACGTCAGGCTCGGCTGACCCCCCGGTGTCCGGGCAGTGGACGGCCGGCGCGCCCACGGCCCGGCCCCGATAGGGTGATACAGACCGCACTTCCAGGTCACGGG
The DNA here is from genome assembly GCF_056436005.1 of Streptomyces sp. NPDC043854. NCBI lineage: Bacteria > Bacillati > Actinomycetota > Actinomycetes > Kitasatosporales > Streptomycetaceae > Streptomyces > Streptomyces sp. NPDC043854. The sequence continues at coordinate 223,380 of NZ_JBWKDK010000002.1, read as the reverse complement.
CCCACAGGTCACGGGCCCAACACGTCACAGGTCACAGGCCGCAGGTACCGGGCCGGCGAGAGCGGAGAACAGTCCCGTGGCAGAGCGCAAGCCGATCGAATCCTGGCTCACCGACATGGACGGGGTCCTCATCCACGAGGGCACCCCGATCCCCGGCGCCGATGCCTTCATCAAGCGGCTGCGCGAATCCGGCAAGCCCTTCCTCGTCCTGACGAACAACTCGATCTACACCCCGCGCGACCTCCAGGCCCGCCTGAGCCGCATGGGCCTCGACGTCCCCGTCGGGAACATCTGGACCTCGGCGCTGGCCACCGCGAAGTTCCTCGACGACCAGCGCCCGGGCGGCACGGCGTACGTCATCGGCGAGGCGGGCCTGACCACCGCCCTGCACGACATCGGCTACATCCTGACCGACCACGACCCCGACTACGTCGTCCTGGGCGAGACCCGGACGTACAGCTTCGAGGCGATGACGAAGGCGGTCCGGCTGATCAACGCCGGCGCCCGCTTCATCTGCACCAACCCCGACGAGACCGGCCCCTCCACCGAGGGCCCGCTGCCCGCCACCGGTGCCGTCGCCGCCCTGATCACCAAGGCGACCGGAAAGCAGCCGTACTTCGCGGGCAAGCCCAACCCGCTGATGATGCGGACCGGCCTGAACGCCATCGGAGCCCACTCCGAGAGCAGCGCGATGATCGGCGACCGGATGGACACCGACGTCCTGGCCGGCCTGGAGGCGGGCATGCAGACCTTCCTCGTGCTGACCGGCCTGACCGCCGTCGAGGACACCGAGAGGTTCCCGTACCGGCCGACCCGGACGGTGAACTCCATCGCTGACCTGGTCGATCTTGTCTGATCCGATCGGCGCAACGGCGTGTCGCTCCGGGTGCGGAGCGGCGCGCTGCACGTGAACCTCCTTGATGAGGAGGTTCACCATGCGCAGTGCTCTGATCGCTCTCCGCGCCGGCGGGGTGGCCACGGCCCTGGCGGCGTTCACCGCCGTCGCCGCCGGCCCGGCCGTGTCCGTGCCCACCGCCGTCTTCGCGGGCGAGGAGAACCGCGGGGGCGTGTCGGTCGATCCGCAGCAGGCCCCGCCGGGGGCGCAGGCCAAGCTGCGGGTCCACGGCTGTGACGGCCGCTGGGCGACCGCCAAGTCCTCCGTCTTCGTCGCCGAGGTCCACCTGTCGTCGGGCCGGGACGGCGACGGGGCGCTGCGGGGCGACGCGATGATCAGCTCGCGCGCCGAGCCGGGCCGGCACGACATCCGGGTCCGGTGCGAAGGCTCGGAACTGCGCGGCTCCGTCGAGGTCGTGGGCCACGGCGGCCAGGAGTACGGGAAGGACCCCGCGAAGGCCCCCGGCGAGGACCCCGCGAAGGACGCTGCCAAGGATTCCGCGAAGGACTCGGCCAAGGAGCACGGGAAGGACCCCGCCAAGGACTCGGCCAAGGAGCACGGGAAGGACCCCGCCAAGGACTCGGCCGACGGGCACGGGAAGGACCCCGCCAAGGACCACGGCCAGGGCGACCGGGACGAGGGCCGGGAGCACCCGAACCCCCACGAGTCGCCGATCCGGCCGGTCCACGCCGGGGGCGGCGGCATGGCCGCCGAGCTCGCGGAGAGGGACCGGATCGCCGAACGGGCGAAGCCGGCGGGCGGGGCGAAGGAGGCGGGTCGCGCGGAGGAGGCTGACGGGGCCCCGGCCGCTGCCGCCGCCGTCGCCGCGAAGAAGGACCGCGGGGACGACGGTCCCGGCCTGCCGCACACCGTGATCGGAGCCGTCCTCGCCGCCGCGGCCACCCTGGCCGTCGCCGGCCGGGCCCTCACCCTGCGCCGCCGCCGCAGCGGCGAGTGAGGCCGGCCGGTGACCGGCCCGGACGAGCCGGGGCCGTCCCCGGGCGGGCGGCTGCTGACCCTCGCCGCCTGGTCGGTGCTGGTGCTCGGCCTGTGGCTGTGGGGCCGGGAGATCACCGGCGTGCCGCCGCTGCCGGGGCCCGCCCGGGCGGACGGGCCCGCGTACCCGGTGCCGGGCCTGCCCGCCGCGCACGCCCCGCTGGCCCCGGCCCTGCCGGTGCGGGTCGAGGTGCCGTCGCTGGGCATCCAGGCCCCGGTGGTCCCGCGCGGCCTGGACGCCCGGGGTGCGATCGACCCGCCCCCGTACGACCGCCCCGGCACGGTGGGCTGGTGGCAGGCGGGCGTGAAGCCGGGCGAGGCGGGGGCCGCGCTGCTGGTCGGGCACGTGGACACCGCGTCCAAACCGGCGGTCTTCTACGGCCTGAGCTCGGCCCGGCCGGGCCGCAAGGTCCGCGTGGTGCGGGCCGACGGCTCGGTCGCCGAGTTCACCATCGAGGACGTCCAGGTGTACGAGCGCACGCGCTTCGACCCGGACAAGGCGTACGGGCGGCGGATCCCGGGCCGGGCCGAGCTGCGGCTGGTGACCTGCGGTGGCACGTACGACAAGGCGGTCAAGGAGTACACGGCGAACGTGGTCGTCTCGGCGTACCTGACGGGCACGGGTACCGGCACGGGGACGGCCGGGGGTGCGGGTACGGCGGCATCGGCCGCGAGGGTGACTCCGGCGGCGGGCCCGTCGGCCCGGAGCCCGGCCGGACTCCCGGGCGCACCCTAGGCAGGGGCGGAGGGGATCGGCCGACACGGCGAACACGACGAAGAAGCCCCTCGCAGTTCTCACTGCGAGGGGCTTCCCCTTGTCGGTGCGCCGCCAGGGACTCGAACCCCGGACCCGCTGATTAAGAGTCAGCTGCTCTAACCAACTGAGCTAGCGGCGCCTGCTGACAGAGAAAACTCTACCCCACGTTCGGGGGTACTCACGACCAGCCGCGCCCACCTTGTCCGATTAACCCATGTTTGAGGGGTTTATCGTGCACGATATGTCTGGGTGGAGCCGAATCTGATGCCCCGACAGATATGCGGCTGCCCGAAAAATGGACGAGCAGGGGAGTGGACGGACCCGCATGACGATGCAGCCCCCGATGCATGTGCCGATGCCGACGCCCGTTTTCGAGGAATACGAGCCCGCAGACGACTGCGGCTGCCCGGGATGTGTACACCGGCGCCGCGCCCTCGCCCGCACGCCGGCCATAGCGCTTCGTGACGGCGGTCACCAGGCCGCACGCGGCGCACGCCGGGCGCTGGTGCTGGCCACCGCGGCGGGCGTGGTCCTGACCGGCGGCACGACCGTACCGGCAGGGGCGGCGCACGCACCGGCAGCCGACCTGGTTCCGGGCCCCCCGGACGGCAGGCCCACCCGCCCCCACGGGCACGACGGGGACGGCCCCTACTCCCCGCAGGGCGCCCGGTCCCCGTTGCACGGCCGGCCGGTCCCGGCCAGGCCGGGCGGCGCGCCGGGAGCGCCGTCTTCGCTGAAGCGGATCGACCGCATGTCGATCATCAACCGCGCGCAGCTGTGGCTGGACGCGAAGGTCCCGTACAGCATGTACAGCTACTGGATCGACGGCTACCGGCAGGACTGCTCCGGCTACGTGTCCATGGCCTGGAACCTCGGTACGAACGAGTGGACCGGCAGCCTCGACAAGTTCGCGACCAAGATCACGAAGGAGGAGCTGCTGCCGGGCGACATGCTCCTCTTCCACAACCCGGCGGACCCCAACAACGGCTCGCACGTCACCCTCTTCGGCGGCTGGGTCGACGAGACCCACACGCACTACATCGCCTACGAGCAGACCCGCCCGCACACGCGGAAGCTGGCGACCCCGTACGGGTACTGGAAGAACGCGTCGAAGTACATCCCGTACCGGTTCAACGGGGTGACGGGCGGGGTCACCGCGCCCGACGCGGGCACCGACCCGAAGCCGGCGCCGCCGCCCACGCCCTATCCCGGAACGGCGATGTTCGGTCCGGGTACGGACAACCAGTACGTCGCCGAGCTCGGCAGGATGCTGATCGACCGGGGCGGCCGCCGGTTCTATCCCCGGGGGCCCGGCACGAAGTGGTCCGACGCCGACACGCTGGCCACCCAGGCCTTCCAGATCGCCCAGGGCTGGACGGGCACCGAGGTGGACGGCATTCCCGGCCCGCACACCTGGCAACTCCTGGTCGAGGGGCAGGGCAACGACATCCTCCCGACGCTGGAGGCCGCCCCGGACCCGTCCGGCTCACCGGCCCGCCCGGGGGCTCCCGGCTCCCCGGCCCGCCCGGGGACTTCCGGTTCGTCGGCGGCCCGCCCGGGCGCAGCCGACGTGCCCGCCTACCCGGGTCCGGCGGTGTTCCGCCCCGGGTCCTCCCACCCGTTGATCACCGCCCTCGGCCACCGGCTGGTGCAGAAGGGCTTCGACAAGCACTACACCGCCGGTCTGGGCCCCCGCTGGAGCGAGGCCGACCGCCGCAGCGTCGAGGCGTTCCAGCGCGCCCAGGGCTGGCGCGGCGCCGCGGCCAACGGTTATCCGGGCCCGGAAACCTGGCGCCGGCTGTTCGCATGACGGAGACAACGATGAACCCCACGCGCACCACCTCCACCACGGGCACCCTCCACCTGCCCCCGGCCGCCCCCCATGCCGCAACCTCCCGCACCACGGGCACGCTGCTCCCGCTCCCGGCGACCGCCGTCCCCACCGCGCCCCCGCCGCGATCAGCGGCTTCGGCCCCCGCGGCCGCCGTCCCGGGCCGCTCCACGGACCGGGCCCTGCCGAACACGGCCGGTGCGCCCGACCTCCCGCCGCAACCCGCCGCCGGGTCGGTGCTCCCCGGACACGGACACGGACACGTGATCGCGGGCCGGCCGCACACTGCCGCTGCGGATGGCCTGGCCGGGCCGATCGGACAGGCGGCTTCGCAGGCCGACGCTCCTGCCCCGGCGGACCGCGCGACTGCGCTGCGGACTGCCGACCAGGCCCGGCCGGAGGCCGATGTCCCGGCCCCGGCGGCCCCGGCCGACCGGTGGGCCGCGGCGCCCTGTGCAGAGCACGCGGGACCAGCCGCGCACCATGCCACCGCGACGGATGGTGTGGCGGCACCCGCCGCGCCCGCCGGCCGGACCCGGCCACGAGCCGACGTTCGTGCCTCGGGGGACGGTGCCGCTGGGCCGCGCGGTCGCGCGGAGTGGCCGGCACGGACTGCCGACGCGTCTGCCGCCCCGGTTCGGCCGCAGGCCGCCGTCCCGCCCCCGGCCGAGCGACCGGCGGCGGCGCACCCCGCGCAACACACGGCCTCGGCCGAGCCACACGGCGCCGCGGCGGGTGCCGTGGGCGCGCCCGACGAGTACGCCGAAGTGGTGGCCTCGCCAGCGGCGGCCTGGACAGCCGGGCCCGCAGGCCTGTGCGGGCCGCAGGACAACGTCCCGGCCCTGACGGGCCCGGCCGATCGGCCGGTCGCGGCGCCCCGCGCCGCTCACGCGGGCCCCGCCGCGCAGCACGCTGCCGCTGCGGACGGCGTGGCCGTGCCCGCCGTGGTCGCAGACCGGGCCCGGCCGCGGGGCGACGTTCCTGCCTCGGTGGGTTGGGTCGGGCAGACGGCCGTGGGACAGGGGACGTCGGCCTCGCCGAAGGCGGTGGCCATGCCGACCGATGTGTACGGTGACCCGGCCCGCTCGGGCGCCGACGATCCGGCCGTGGCGACGGCGCGGACCGCGGGTCCGGCTGCCGTGTCCGCAGACCGGGCCCGGCCGCGGGCTGATGTCCCTGCCTCGGTGGGTTGGGTCGGGCAGACGGCCGTGGGACAGGGGACGTCGGCCTCGCCGAAGGCGGTGGCCACCCCGACTGATGCGTACGGTGACCCGGCCCGGTCGGGCGCCGACGATCCGGCCGTGGCGACGGCGCAGACCGCGGGTCCGGCTGCCGTGGTCGCAGACCGGGCCCGGCCGCGGGCCGACGTTTCTGCCGCGGCGGGTTCGGCCGAGCGGTCGGCCGCGGCGCACCGCACCGGATACCCGACACCGGCCGGGGCACACGCCGCCGCGTCGGATGTCGCGCACGCGTCGGGCGAGTACGCCGGAGCGAGGGCGGTGCGGCCCGCCGGCCCGACTGCCGTGGCCGCGGGCGCTCCGCCCGAAGGTCCGGGAGGGGCGCAGACCCCTGTGCCCGCCCTGGTCGGCCCGGCCGCCCCGGTCGGCCCGGTCGGGCGGTCGGTTCCGGTGCACCGGGCCGGGCAGCACGCCGTCGCTGCGGATGGTGTGGCCGGGCCCACCGCGTCCGCCGGCCACGTTCGGCCGCAGGCTGGTGCTGCCGATCCGGCAGGTTCGGTCGGACGGTTGACCGCAGCCGGCCCCGCGGCCCCGGCCGGGCCGCACACCGACGCGATCGCCGGGATGGCCGCATCCGCGGGTCAGGTCCCGCCGCAGGCCGACGATCCTGGCGCCGCGGGCCCGGCCGGGCGGATGCCTGCCGGGCACGCGCCCTCGGGCGGGCCGCTCGCGGCTGCGGCGGATGCGGTGCCTTCGCCCGGGGGCGCGCACGGGCACCCGGTCCGACCGGAGGCCGGCGTTCCTGCCGGGGTGGCTCCGGCCGAGCCGTCGGCGGCCGCGCCGCATCGCACCGGTCACGCGACTCCTTACGGGGCACACACCACCGCTGCGGTGGATGCGCCGGGCAGTGCGTGCGCAGACCACACCCGGCGTGCCGACCCGTCTGGGTTCCGCTCCGAGGGGTCGGCCGTGGCGTCAGCGCCAGCCGGTGTTCCCGGCGTGACGGGCCCGACCGAGCAGCCGGCGGCGCACCGCGCCGGGCACGCGGCCCCGGCCGGGCCGCTCGCGGTCGCGGCCGATGCGCCGCACGGGGCGGACGGCGACCCGGCCCGGTTCGGCACCGAAGGTGCGGGTGCGGCTTCGGTGCAGGCCGCTGGGTCCGCGGGTTCGGCCCAGTCCCAAGGCGATGTTCCCGGCCCGGCGGCGGCCCGGCAGCGCGCTGCCGATGCAGGGGGTGCGGCTGCGGTCGGGCATGCGCCCGCAACCGCGCCGCGTGGCGTGGCCGGGGGCGCCGCGTCCGCATCTGCCGGCCGGGTTGGGCGGGTGGCGCCGACCGTGTCTTCGGCCGCTGGGCAGCCCGCCCCTGCCGGGTACCGGTTCCGGCCCGGCGTCGAAGCCCCGGATGCGGACCGGCCTGCCCGCGCCGCTGCCGCGGCGGGGATGTCCGGGCCGGGCGGCTCCGCCTCCGTGCCCGGCGCCCTCGTCGGGTCGGCCGGGCCCGTGCGGTCTGCGCACCGGGTCGGGGAACAGGCTGACAACCGCCGGACCACCGAGCCGGCCGCGGTGCGGGCGCAGGCCGAGTTCCCGGTCGGCACCGGGCACCGGGGCTGGGTCGTGGGGGTTCCGGCGCCGCTGCTGGCGGTGTCGTACGGGCGCCCGGCGGCAGGCGGCGAGGTGCCGGCGGCTCGGGCCCGGGCCGCGGCCGAACCGCCGCACGCGCCTACCCGGGCGGCAGCCGAACCGCCGCACCCGCCGGCCGGGGCCGCGGCCGAACCGCCGCACGCGCCCGCCGAGCCGGGCGGCAGCCCGTACGGGCAGGATCCCGACACGGATCCCGACACGCTGGTCTGCGTACCGGCACCGGCTTCGCCCCCCGGCACCGGCAGCCCGTACCCCGCGCCTGCCGCGGCCGACAGCAGTGGATCCGCTCCCGGCGGGTCGGAGCTGCGGCACCCCGTGGCCGACGGCGAAACCGGGCCCGGCGATCCGGTCCAGGGCGGCGTGCCCGGGCCTGGCGTCGTCGACATCGTGGCGCAGGCCGTGGCTCGCGGCATGCCCGACGGTGCCGGGCCGGAGGGCGACGACGACAGCGACGGCCCGCAGGACCCGCACGGCCCGCAGGACGCGCAGGACCCGCACGGCCCGCACGGCCCGCAGGACCCGCCGGGCCGCGGGGTGGCGGTGACGGATGTGCCGGTGCACCTGCCCTTCCCGCCCGTGGTTGCCGGCGGGTCCCGCCCGGGCGGCGGCGCCCAGGGCAGCCCGCCCGCCACCACGTCCCCGCCGCGCCGCCGCGCGGCCCGGCAGCCGGCCCCCGGCCGGCGGGTTCCCCGCGGCGACGACCGGCTCCGGGAGCACCGCGGGCCCGTTCTGCCCGGCTGGGTCGGTGTGGCCGTCGGCGGGCTCGCCCTCGCCGGTTGCCTGGCGGTGTTCTGGCAGGCCGGGGCCTTCCCCGACGTCTTCGAGGCCGCCCTCGGGGCGACCCCCCGCCCGTTCCACGGGCTGCAACCCACCCAGTGGCCCCCGCTCGCCTTCCTCGGGGTCGTGGCCCTGCTCGCCCTCGGCGGGCTCGGTCGCGGCAAGACCGGGTACGCCTGGGTGCTCACCCTGTTCGGCCGCTACCGCGGCACCGTCCGCCGTACCGGCCTGACCTGGATCAGCCCGCTGCTCCTGCGCCGCCGTGTCGACGTACGCCTGCGGCACTGGCGCAGCGATCCGATGCCCGCCGTGGACGCGGGCGGTCTCGCCCTCCAGGCCGTGGTCCAGGTCGTCTGGCAGGTCAAGGACACCGCCCGGGCCGTGCTGGCCGTCGAGGACCACACCGAGTACCTCGCCGAGCAGGTGGAGTCGGCGATGGCCCGGGTGCTGTCCCAGCTGCCGGCGGACGCCTTCCACGAGGACGCCCCGACCCTCCGCGACGCCGAGGCGGTGGGCGATGCGCTGACCCGGATGCTGGCGGCGGAGACCGAGGCGGTCGGGATCGAGGTGTACTCGGCCCAGCCGACGCGCATCGAGTACGCGCCCGAGGTCGCCGAGGCCATGCGCCGGCGCCGGGTCGCGGCGATCGACGCCAAGCACCGGGACACCGTGCTGACCTCGGTCGTCGACGCGGTGGACGACACCGTCCACCGGCTGACCGCGCGGGGGCTGGTCGAGCTGGACGACTACGAGCGGAAGGCTCTGGTGAAGGACCTCACCGTCGCGTTCTACACGGGCCGTTCGGAGTAGTTCCTTCCGCGAGGCCCCGCCGCGCCCCGCCGCCTCCCACGGCCATGGTCCGCCGCCCGATCCGGGCAGCGGGCCATGGCCGTAGCCGTGTCCGCGACCTTCCCGCATTGGTCTGGACATGGCCAACTCCCGTCAATACATTGAAACTTGGTCTAGACCTGAAAGCGTGCCCGGTACGGCCGCGGGAACCGCCCCCGCGGCCGGCCATACCCACACGTGCCCCACACGTGCGCGCGCTCTCCCCGGATCCCCCCCACGTTCAAGGAGCATCTGATCCATGCGCCCCATCCGCATGCCCTTCCGCATCCCCTCCCGCACGCCCGTCCGCCTGCCGCGCCGTGCCGGCGCCGCCGCCCTCGGCCTCGGCGTGACCGCGGGCCTCGCGTTCGTCCTCGCGCCCGGCGCCAGCAGCCACGGGTACACCGACACCCCCATCAGCCGCCAGAAGCTCTGTGCCAACAGGACCGTCTCCGACTGCGGCCCCATCCAGTGGGAGCCGCAGAGCGTCGAGGGCCTCAAGGGCTTCCCGGCCGCCGGCCCGGCCGACGGCCGCATATGCGCCGGCGGCCACGGCGAATTCGCCCAGCTTGACGACCCGCGCGGCGGCACCTGGCCCGCCACCAGGGTCACCGCCGGGCAGGGCTACGGCTTCCGGTGGCAGTTCACCGCCAACCACGCCACCACCGACATCAAGTACTACGTCACCAGGAACGGCTGGGACCCCGCCAAGCCCCTCACCCGCGCCGCCCTCGAATCCCAGCCCTTCCTCACGGTCGCCTACAACGGCGCCCGGCCCGCCATGACCACCGTCCACCAGGGCGCCATGCCGAGCGGCAAGACCGGCCGGCACATGATCCTGGCCGTCTGGACGGTCCACGACACCCCGAACGCCTTCTACGCCTGCTCCGACGTCGCCTTCTGATCGGCAACCGGAGGCCGGGAGGGCGGCGGCCGCCACCCTCCGGGCACGCAGGGCTACCGCCCGGTCGACCCGGAGTCGCTGTCGGCGCGCTGCTCTCGGCGTACTCCGTGCACTGCCGTGCGGAGCTCCTGGATCGCTGACCGGCGGACCTGGTGCGGACCTGGTGCGGGCCTGGTGGGGCCTGGTGGGACCTGGTTTGGAGCACCCCTCGGGACCAGGTAGTATTTTCTCTGTCAGCAGGCGCCGCTAGCTCAGTTGGTTAGAGCAGCTGACTCTTAATCAGCGGGTCCGGGGTTCGAGTCCCTGGCGGCGCACCTGTCCTTCGGGCGGTTACCGGTTCACCGGTAACCGCCCGAAGTGTTTTCGCACGCCGTCCCGCTGAGCTGCGCGGAATCGCTTCCCGATCTCGTCCCCCGCCCGTCCCGCCGTCCTCGCCCGCTCCGGCCGTGCCCTCTCCCGTGAGGCGCGTCACAGGTCGGGCTCAGAGGGCGAGCGACAGCAGCAGGGGCGCGGCCTTCCGGTTCAGGACTTCCGCGGCGGCCCGCAGCCGGTGCGCGTGCTCGACCGGCATCGACAGGGCGAGGCAGCCCACCGAGGCTCCGGCGGTTATCGGGACCGCGGCGCACACCGTGCCGAGCGCGTACTCCTGGAGGTCCAGTACCGGAACCGTGGCCGGCTGGGCGTCGAGCTTGGACATCAGGACCCGCTCGTTCACGATCGTCTTCGACGTGAGCCGGGCGATCTTGTGCCGGGACAGGTGGTCGCGCCGCCCGTTCTGGTCGAGCTGCGTGAGCAGGCATTTGCCGACCGCGCTGGCGTGCGCCGCGGACCGGAAGTCGACCCACTCGTGCACCTTCGGGGTGCGCGGGCTGTCCGCGAACTGCGTGATCTTCACCTCGCCGTCCTCGTACCGGCTGATGTAGACCGCCGCGCCCACCGAGTCCCGCAGCTGGTCCAGGGTGTCCTGCAGCTTGTTCCGGAGGGCCTGCTCCTTGTGTATCCCCGAGCCGAGCAGGACGAGCGAGTCCCCTATGGCATAGGCGCCGTCCGAGACCTCGAGCACGTACCCCTCCCTGCGCAGCATGAGGAGCATGGGCGCGAGATGGACGGCGGGCAGTCCGGTCTCGCGCGCGATCTGTACGTCGGTCACCCCGCCGGAGTGGCGGGCGATGGTTTCGAGTACGCGCAGGGCGTACTGCGCCGAGTGGAACGGCGCGGTCGGCTCGGGCTTCAGCGCCACGGTCTCCCCCTACCAGGTTGTTACCGCTTGCGTTACCACGATAGCCATCAAGCGGCCTACGCGGAGCGTCGGTTGAGGAGATTGATGGCTCAATTATGTGCCTCTGCCTCGATCTACTCCACTGGCATATGCCAAGGTCAAGGGCATGCCTCCGAGGAGGCCGGGAATGCCCGCCGAACCCTCGCGGTTCGGGTTCCTCGTACGGATTCCGAACCGAGGCGGGAGCGACGTTGAGTGACATCGGGGACCCCGAGAACGCCGGACGCGGCACAGGGCAGGACGCCGGACAGCATCCCGGGCGGAACGCCGGACCGGGCGCCGGAGCGGGCGTCGGACCGGGCGCGGCCCGGGAGGCAGATCCCGCGGCCGCCCCCGCCCCGGCCGCCGAGCCTGACCCGGTCCGCGGCATCCGCCACGGCCGCGCACCCGTCCCGCTCTCCGTCCTCGACCTCGTCACGGTCGGTAGCGGCAGCACCGCCCACCACTCCCTGCGCACCAGCGTCGCCATCTCCCGGCTCGCCGAATCCCGCGGCTACCAGCGCCACTGGGTCGCCGAGCACCACTCCATGCCGGGCGTCGCCAGCTCCTCCCCGGCCGTGATCCTGGCCCACCTCGCCGCCCACACCTCCCGGATACGGCTCGGCTCGGGCGGGGTCATGCTGCCCAACCACGCCCCGCTCGCCGTCGCCGAGCAGTTCGGCACCCTGGAGGCGCTCGCCCCCGGCCGGATCGACCTCGGCCTCGGCCGGGCCCCCGGCACCGACGGGCGCACCGCTGCCGCACTGCGCGGGCCGGGCCGGCTCGACGAGGCCGCGGACGAGTTCCCCCGCCTCCTCGCCGAGCTCACCCGCTTCCTCGACGACGACTTCCCCTCCGGGCACCCGTACGCCCGCGTGCACGCCGTGCCCGGCCCGGTGCAGGGGCCGACCGGCCGCCCGCCGCTGTGGCTGCTCGGCTCCTCCGGGTTCTCCGCCCGCCTCGCCGGCGAGCTCGGCCTGCCCTTCGCGTACGCCCACCACTTCTCCGCGGCCGGCACCCTGCCCGCGCTCGACCTCTACCGGCAGAGCTTCCGCCCCTCGGCCGTCCTGGCCGCCCCGTACGCCCTGATCGGCGTCTCGGCGCTGGCCGCCGACACCGCCGAGGCGGCCCGCGCCCAGGTCCTCACCGGCGCCCTGTCGATGCTGCGGCTGCGCACCGGCCGGCCCGGGCTGATCCCCACCACCGAGGAGGCGGCGGCGTACGGATACTCCCCGCTGGAGCGGGAGTTCGTCGACAACTGGCTGTCGAACGTCGTGCACGGCACCCCCGACGAGGTCCGCGCCGGGCTCGACGCCCTGGCCGCCCGCACGGGCGCCGACGAGCTGATGCTGACCGCCAACGCGCACAGCGGTGCGGCCCGGGTGCGCTCGTACGAGCTCGTCGCAGACGTGTACGGGATGCCGGCGCCAGGTGCCCCGAGCTGATCGATGCCACATCCGTAGACCAGGCACGGTCCACACCGTCGGCGCCCGTGCCCCCACCCCGCGCCGAGCGACACCCCGCCCCGCACCCCGCACCCCGCATCCCGGGTGCGGGGCGACGGTGTGTGACATGGTTGCGGGATTCCGGGCACCGGAGCGTGTCGAGGTCGCTACGCTCGGCAACAGGCCGAATCCGGCCCCGCTTTCCGCATCCGCTTTGGGGGTGACCGTTCCATGGTCCAGGCCCGCGAACTCGATCCCAGCGCGTCTCCGCTGGACTTCTACGGCGCCGAACTGCGCCGGTGGAGAGAGGAGACGAGCCTGAGCCAGGCCAGCCTGGGCAAGTCCATCTTCTGCTCCGGCGCATTGATCGGCCTGATCGAGACCGGCCACAGGGTTCCGACGCGCGACTTCTCGGAACGGGTCGATGCGGCCCTGGGGACGGACGGGGCGTTCTCCCGACTGGTGGGGCTGGTCCTGCGGAGCCAGTTGCCTGCGTGGTTCCAGGCTTATGCGGAGATGGAGGCGCGGGCCTCGTTCATCTCCACCTTCCAGGCGCAGGTGGTGTACGGACTCCTGCAGACTGAGGACTACGCGCGAGCGCTCATCAACGTCGATTGCCAGCACAAGGCAGACGCGTTGGTGGCAGCCCGAATGGAGCGGCAGCGGATACTGCAGCGCGAGGACCCGCCCGCGCTGTGGGTAGTGCTTACCGAGGCCGTGCTGCATCAGGAGGTCGGCGGCCGCGCGGTTATGCGGAATCAACTGGGCCACCTCCTGAACTTCCTTCAGGACCCCTGGGTGCACATTCAGGTGCTCCCCTTCTCGGTGGGGCAGCACACCGGTATGCAGGGTTCGTTCACTCTCCTCCGCTCCGACGAAGATCCGGAGATTTTCTATGAGGAGGGCTATGCCCAGGGCCACATGACAGCCAACCCGAAAGTGATCAGGGAACGTTCGGTGGGCTACGCTCGATTGCAGGCCGGGGCTCTGTCTCCGGAGGAGTCAGCCCGGCTGATTGCCCGCGTGATGGAGGAACGCTATGGGGACGAACCCAAACCTGACCGGCGCGGAGTGGCGTAAGTCGTCTTACAGCGGTACCACCGGCGGGGAATGCATCGAGTGCGCCCCCCTCGGCGGCGCCGCCCGGGCAAGGCTTCGTACAGCGGCGACACCGGTGGCGAATGCGTCGAAGTGGCTGCCCAGCCGTGCCGCGTGGCCGTGCGGGACTCCAAGCGGCCCGACGGGCCCGCGTTCGCGGTCGCCCCGGAGGCGTTCACCGCCTTCGTCCGCAGCCTCTGAGGCAGGGCGGGGTCCGGGCGGAGCCCGGGAAACGGTGAAAGGGCGGGGCGGGGAGCAGCTCCGCGCAGCGGCCCGCCCCCGCCCCCCGGCTACTGCGGGCCGTTGTACGTCAGGCGCGGTCCGTCCGCGACGATCGCGCCCGGGTCGACCTCCTTGAACACCCACTCGGTGTGGCCGGTGGTGATGTATCCCTTCGTGTAGCGGTCGGTCGGCGCCGTGACGTGGAAGACGTACCCGGGCTTGCCGTCCTTCCACGTCGCGGGGATCGGGAGGGACCGCTTCCTGCCCTGCGAGCTGACGATGAGGTTGGCGCCGAAGGTGCAGGACTTCCGGGAGCTCTGGAAGGTGATGACGAACTCCCGTGCATCGCCCTTGTCGAGGGCGATCTGCTCCTTGAACGGGTCGGCGAGGTTCCCGGAGGAGTCGATGCTGCGGGCGACCGGCCGGGCCGCGTCGAGGTCGAAGCCCATGCTCACGGGTATGGCCTCGTCGCCTCCGTCTCCGATGGCCGGCGGGGCGACGGCCGTTCCCTTCAGCGGGTCCGTGCACTTCAGGTCGGTCACCTCGGCGCCGTGCACGAGGACCGTGGTCTTGTGCCGGCTCTCGACGGTGACGGCCGTGCCGGTCGTACCCGCGGCCACGGTGTTCGCCTGTAACCAGTCCCAGATTTTCCCGTCGTTCGGCGAGAACCGCATGCCGCCGATCGACGCCTGAACCTTCTCGCTGGCGAACCAGGTGGGGCCGTACCAGCTCGCCCCCTGGGAGATGAGGAGCGGGAGGCCCTTTTCGAGGGTGTCCTCCTTCTCCTTCTCCGCCAGGGTGACGTCGGTCGTGCGGTGGCTGTCGTAGTAGGAGAGCCCGGCCAGGGCGGCGCCGGCGACCGTGATCACGGCGGTGACGATCCCGAGCGGCTTGGCCCAGCGGTCCCTGCCGCCGCCGCGCCCCTCCCCGGACGGCTCGGGGGCGGTGTCCTGGACGGGCGGCGGTGTCCCGGCCGTGCCGCCCGCCCCGGCCACCGGCCCCTGCCCGGGCGTACGCGGCTGCGCCGGTAATCGCTGGTCCGGAGCCGACGGCGGGCTCCAGCCGCGGGTGCTCTCCGGATCCGGCTGCGGTGTCGTCGTGCCCTCGGCCATTCCGCCTCCCCCGTGTGATGTGGGTCACCACGCTATGTCGCGACGGGAGTTGCGGGACAGATCAAGTCAAGCCACGGACACGCGCGGGGCCTACCGGCGGTCGTGGCCGGCGCCGGGGCGGGTACCGATCATCTCGGCGATGCGTTCCGGGGCCACCGCGCGCGAGTACAGCCAGCCCTGGCCCGTGTCGCAGCCGACGCGCCGCAGCCGGGCCGCCTGGCCGGCGGTCTCCACGCACTCCGCGGTGACGGTGAGGCCCAGCCGGTGTGCGAGCTGGACCAGGGCCTCGACGATGGTCTCGTCGGCCGGGTTCGGGTGGGTGCCCTCGTCATAGCGGAAGCCGCGGACGAAGGAGCCGTCCAGCTTCAGCACGGACACCGGCAGGCGGCTCAGGTAGGCGAGGTTCGAGTAGCCGGTGCCGAAGTCGTCGATGGCGATCCGCACGCCCATGTCGCTGAGGGCCTGGAGGGCCTGGAGCGGGCGGCCCGCGGAGCCCATCACCGCGGACTCGGTGAGCTCCAGCTGGAGGAGCTGCGGGGCGAGCCCGGTCTCGGCGAGGATCCCCGCGACGTCGCCGACCAGGTCGGAGTCCCACACCTGGCGGACCGCGACGTTGACGGACACGAAGACGGGAGAGTCGCTGGGGTGCTCGATCTGCCAGCGCCGGGCCTGCCGGCAGGCGGTCCGCAGCACCCAGCGGCCCAACTGGACGATGGAGCCGTCCTCCTCGGCGATACCGATGAACCGATTCGGCGTCAGACTGCCGAACTGCGGGTGGTTCCACCGGACCAGGGCCTCCACTCCGCGCACCGCCCCGCTCTCCAGGTCCACCAGCGGCTGGTACTCCACCTCGAACTCGCCGCGGTCCACGGCCGGCCGGAGCGTGGAGGTGAGGGCCTGGCGGGTCATCCGGTGGGCGTTGCGCTCCGGGTCGAAGAGGGTCCAGCGGGCCTTGCCGTCGGCCTTCGCCCAGTACAGGGTCGTGTCGGCGGCCTGCATCAGGGCGGTCGCCGAGGTGCCGTCCGCGACCCGCTCCACCACCCCGATCGACGCCGACACCGACAGCCGCTGCCCGGCCAGGTCGAAGGGCTCCTGGACGGCGGCCAGAACGCTGCGTGCCAGGTCCACGAGCTGCTCGGTGCAGGTGGAGTCCTCCACCAGCAGGGCGAACTCGTCGCCGCCGAGGCGGGCCACCAGGTGCCCGCCGGTGCGCCCGTACCCGGACTGGTCGGCGCACTGGGTGAGGCGGGCCGCGACGGCGGTCAGCAGCCGGTCCCCGACCCGGTGGCCGAGAGTGTCGTTGACCGCCTTGAATCCGTCCAGGTCGAGGTAGCACAGGCCGATCCGGCCCGTGCCGCCGTGCTCGTACGAGGAGGCCTCCAGAGCGGCGGAGAGCCGCTCGAAGAACAGGGTCCGGTTGGGCAGGCGGGTCACCGGGTCGTGCATCTGGAGGTGCCGCAGCCGGGCCTGGAGGTGGTGGCGGTCGCTGATGTCGGCGACGGACATCAGCACGTCCCGGGTGCCCGGGACGGGGCCGAGGGTGACCTCCGTCCACAGCGAATGACCGTCGGGGTGTTTGAGCCGGCGCGTGCAGCGCAGCCGGGCCTGCCGGCCGCGCAGCACCTCCTGGTAGGCCTGCCAGGTGCGGGCCTCGGCGCCGAGGTCCACCAGGTCGGCGGCGCGCTGTTCGACGAGCGCCTGCGGCTCGGTGCCGAGGAGGCCGGCCAGGGCGGTGTTCGCGGCGACGACGAGGCCGGTGCGGTCGACGACGGCCATGGCGAGGTGCGCGGCGTTGAAGGCGGCCCGGAAATCGCGTGGTTCGGGGTCGGTGCGGGGGGCCGGAGGAGGCATGGCTGGCACTGCGGGGTGACGCTCCGTAATGGCCGATCGGATGCTGTCGGCCGCCGAACCGGTTTCGTCAGAGGTTCCGCTCACCGTTGGCTCCCGCAGTGCTCGTTGTGTCCGTGCAGGAAAGTGTGCCGATCATAGAGGCAGCCGTACGGCCCTATCCAGCGGCGTCGCCGGATGGGGGGCGGTGCTTCGGTGTGCTGACGACTTGTCGGCAGTCCTCGCGCGATCGTTCCTGCGCAGCCCTGAGCGGCCTCCGACCCCTACTGATCTGCCGTGATCGATCGTGACGTTCTGTAGCAAGAGGGTGAACCGGTGAGGTCACCGGCTTGCCGCATTGCTCACTCGTGTGGGGCACTGGAACAGGGCGCTAGTAAGACAATCACCTCAAGGTGGGAGGAGTCGGTACGAATCCACCACGGGAGGTCGATGTGTCGCGGCAGGAGACACCCTGGGGAGTGGATCGCTCCCGCATGCGCAGCGCGACGGCGGCCCTCACCTCCCTGACGGCGCTCGCGGCCATGTCGCTCGTCGCGGGCCCCGCGTCCGCCGATCCCGGGGCCGGGCCGTGTGCGCTGAACCGCACCTCGGCGCACCACTCCCTGGGGCTGGACACGTGGAACGGCGCCTACCCGCAGCCCCGGCGCAGCCTCGACGCGGTCATGGTCTTCCTGTCCTTCCCCGATCACCGCGCCACCCTGACCACCGAGGAGCTGGCCGCCGACTACTTCCCGGCCACCAGCGACTTCTTCGAACGGGCCTCGTACGGCAGGTTCCGCCTGGTCCCGCACCCGCAGGCGCGGTGGATCACCATGTCCAAGCCGTCCACCGCGTACGGGATACAGCGCGACTGGGCCGCCCGGGACCGGGCCGCCTACCTGCGCGACGCGGTGGTCGCCGCCGACCGGGAGATCGACTTCTCGCGGTACGACATCGTGTACCTCGTCGCGGACCCGGACGCGCCGGGCGTGGACTCGGACGCCACCAAGGTGGTCAACTTCGAGCGGCCGATCCGGGCCGACGGGACGGACCTGCGCCGCATCGTCACCGTCTTCGAGCAGCACCCGCCGGACCGCAACGTGCTGGCGCACGAGACCGGGCACGTCTTCGACCTCCCCGACCTGTACCACCGGCCGACGGACGGCAAGGGCGACTGGGACACGTACGTCGGCGACTGGGACGTCATGGGCAGCCAGTTCGGCATGTCCCCCGACCTCTTCGGCTGGCACAAGTGGAAGCTGGGCTGGCTGGACGCGTCCCAGGTGGACTGCGTGCAGTCGGGCTCCTCCCTGCACACCCTCCAGCCCGTGGGCCGCTCCCCGCAGCCGGGCGCCACGGGCGGGACCCGGCTCGCGGTGATCCGTACGGGGTCCGGCAGCGCCATCGCCGTCGAGGCGCGCGGCTCCGCCGGGAACGACGGGGACACCTGTACGGAGGGCGTCCTGGTCTACCGGGTGCGCAACGAGGCCCCCTCGGGTGGCGGCCCGATCGAGGTGCTGGACGGGCATCCGGACACGGAGGCGTGCTGGGGCCGCTCGGTGTACCCGCCGCTGGCGGACGCGCCGCTGGAGGTGGGGGAGTCGTTCACGGTGCCGGGGGAGCGGATCAGGATCGAGGTGGCGGACCGGACCGCGACGGGCGCCTACACCGTCAAGATCACCGCGTGACCGGACCGGTCGGCACGACGAAGAAGGCCCCCCACTCGCGTGGGAGGCCTTCTTCCGTCGGTGCGCCGCCAGGGACTCGAACCCCGGACCCGCTGATTAAGAGTCAGCTGCTCTAACCAACTGAGCTAGCGGCGCTTGCTGACGAGGAAGACATTAGCAGGAGGACGGCCGGAAGGAAAAATCGATATCCGCAGCTCGGGCCGCCCGCACGTACGCCCACAGCAGCGTCTCCGGTCCGGGCAGCCACGGGGAGCGGGTGTCGGGGGCCACGAGCCAGCGCGACGGGCCCGGGGCGGGGGCCAGCGGCGGGACGGTGACGGCGTCGCCAAGGCCGTGGCACAGCGGCGCCGGCAGGGGCCCGCCCCACTCCTCCCAGGTCAGCAGCGAGGGGAGCCGGTGGGCGGTCCCGGTGGTGGCGAAGAGCAGCATGCGGCCGCGGTGCACGGCGACCGGCCCGCAGCCCGGCCCCTCGGACCAGAGCAGGTCCAGCATGCGGCGGCCGAGGACGAGGGGGACGTTGACGACGTCGAAGGCGGTCCCGCAGGGCAGCACGGCCGGGGCGGCGGGGCGGGCCTGCCAGGCGGCGAGGGTGCGATGCGGATGGGCCGAGGCCGACGCGAGCCAGGCGGCGCCCAGCGTGGTGACGTGGGTGGCGGTGCGGGCGTCCTGGGTGGGACAGGGGGAAACGGAGGCCGTCGTCAGCGTCGTCATGCCGACCGGTTTACCGCGCGTGGCGATTCGGTTTCCAGCAGTTACCGAAAACCCGGACGGGCGGGTGGCGCATGCGCTATGTTGCGCCCCGCATATGCCGCGGGCCGGTCCGCCCGGCCTGCCCGCCGGGCCCGTCCCGGTCCGCCTGCTTCGTCCGCCCCGCCCGCCCCCGCCCGCCCCTGTCCGGTCCGTCCCGGCTAGACGGAGCCCGGGCCGCCGCTGCGCTGGAGGGTCTCCCCGAACTCGATCATCTTGCGGGCGTAGTCCTCGGTCCACTCCGCCTGGGCGGCGATCACCGCCGGTTCCAGCCGGTCGAACCGCCGCGGATCCGCGAGCTGGGCAGCCGCCACCGCCTGGAACTCCATGGCCCGCTCCGTCGCCGCCCGGAAGGCGAGCGTCAGCTCGGTGGCCCGGGCCAGCAGCTCCCGCGGGTCCTCGATCGACTCCAGGTCGAAGAAGTGCTCCGGGTCCGCGGTGGCCTCCCCGGGCTCGAAGAGCAGGGGCGCAGGCCGCAGCTTCCGCTCGGTCCGCTCGGGCTCTGCCATGCGTGTCCTCCTGCTGGCCTGCTGGGCGTACGGGACCGGTCCTTCCCGGCCACCCTCCATTGTCCAACGCCGCGCAAGAGCGCCCGCCCGCCGGCCGCGACCGGCTGCCGCCGACCCCGCCGACGGGCCCGTCGGCCCCGGGGGCGCCGCCGCCCGCTGCGCAGGTAGGTGACGTGTCACCCATCTGGTTAGAGTGTTTGTATGAGCGAACCCGGGCCGCGCTGGCTCACCGATTCCGAGCAGGACGCCTGGTACGCGTGGCGGCGGATGTTCCCCCTCGTCAACGCCGGGATCGCCCGCGACCTGAACCGGGACAGCGGGCTCTCCGAGGCCGACTACTGCGTCCTGTCCGTGCTCGGCTCCGCCGAAGGCCACCGGATGCGCATCAGCAGCCTCGCCGACTTCCTCCAGTGGTCCCGCAGCCGCCTGTCCCACCAGCTCACCCGGATGGAGCAGCGCGGCGTCCTGCGCCGCGAGGAGGTGGCCGCCGACGGGCGGGGCGCCGAGGTGGTGCTCACCCCGTCCGGCGCGGACACCATCACGTCCGCGGCGCCGCTGCACGTGGAGTCCGTACGCCGCCACCTGATCGACGTCCTGACCCCGGAGCAGCTGCGCACCTTCGCCGAGGTGGGCGAGCTGCTCCGGGAGCGGATGGGCGTCGAGCGCAAGCAGCCCTGACCCGCACCCCGCACCCCCACCCCGCGGCCGGGGGCCTCGGGGCCCGGGGATCAGGGCCTCCAGGACACCCGGTGCTCCGCCAGGTGTGCCAGCACCGCGTGGTTGGCCTCCCAGCCGTCGGGGAACTTCACCGTCACGCCCAGCTGCACCGGATCCGCGGACGGATGGTCGTCCAGCAGCTCCGCAATGCCCGCCCGGGCCACCACCACGCAGGCGTGCCGGTGCCGCGAGGCCAGCACGCACAGCCGGCCCGTCTCCAGGTGGAAGGCCGTCGCGTCCGGCCGCCCCGACAGCGGGTGCAGTACCACCGTCAGGTCGTACTCCCGGCCCTGGAGCCGGTTCGCGGTGTCCACCGTCACCCCGGACACCCCGAGCGAGGCCAGCGCCGCGCGGACGGCGGCCGCCTGGTCGCGGTGCGCGGTGCCCACGGCGATCCGCTCGGCCGTCAGCGGGACCGGCCCGGGCGTCTGCTCGTCCGAGGTCACCGCACCGCGGTCCAGGGCCCGCCGGACCACCAGGGCCACGGCCCGGACCGCCTCCGGATCGGTGCGCGGCGTGTGCCGGGCGGGCAGCTCCAGCAGGCCCCAGCCGGACTCCGCGGCCTCGTCCAGCACCCGGTCCGGGCCCGAACCGTCCGAGGGGACCCCGTACGCGAGCCGGCGCTCGCCGGGGCCGGTCCCGCTCCGGAACCGCGTGTACGGGTAGAAGGCGCGCGAGACCAGCGGCGCGGCCGTCGCCGGGAGCCGCCAGGACACCGGCAGCCGGTGCTGCGGCAGCTGCGGGTTGTGAGCCAGCAGCGTGGTCACCGCCGAGGCCGAGGGGTCGTAGGACAGGCCCGCCCACTGCTCGGCGCCGACCACGCTGAACGGGTCCAGCTGCCCCGGGTCGCCCACGAACAGGGCCCGCTCGAACAGCCCGCCCACGGCCAGCAGCGCGTCCGAGCGCATCTGGTACGCCTCGTCGACGATGGCGTGCTCCCACGGCTCGGCGTCCTTGACGTACGCCCACTTCGCGGCCGTGGAGATGGCGACCGGCAGCTCGGCGATGTCGGCGAGTTTCGCCGACAGGGTCACCGAGGGCAGCTCGCGCAGTGCCGGGTCGAAGGCGTCGGCGTCGCTGCTGTGCAGCCGGCCGACCTTAAGCTCCGGGTCCTTGTCGGCGAGCCGCAGCACCAGGTCGTCGACCTGCGCGTTCGTCTGCGCCACCACCATCAGCCGGCGGCCGGCCGCGGCCAGCTCGCGGGCGGCGCGCACCACGAGCGTGGACTTGCCGGCCCCCGGCGGGGAGTCGACGACGACACCCCGCTCGGGCCCGTGCAGCGTGTCGTGCAGGATCGCGGCGGTGGCCGCGGCGGCCGCCGCACCCGGGTCGAAGCCGGCCACGGAGCAGTTCTCGGTCGCGGTCAAAGGAGGTCCTCGTCGGTCACGGCGTCGGGCAGCCGGGCTTCGGCGGCCGCGGATCCGGGCGGCCCGCCGTGCGTCCAGGGGGTCTTCTCCGGTTCGGGCAGCTTCGGGCCGCCGCGCGCGTCGTGCTCGAACAGCGTCCAGCACACCCGCTCGCCCTTCTCCGGCACCGAGCCCGGTTCCGGCTCCCGGCCGCGGCCCATCTTGTCCAGCAGCCGCAGCACCACGCTGCCGTCGGGCTCGCAGCGGACGAACCGGGCGCTCTGCGGGCGCCCCTCCAGCGAGCGGAACACCTTCTGACCGCCGCTGCCGGAGCCGTCGTCGAGCTGCGGCCGGTCCTCGGTGGCCACCGTCACCAGCGGGCGCGGGCTGGGCCGCTTCGACTCCGTCCACTCCATGACGACGTCGGTGACCTCGCCCGCGAAGGCCTCGCCCGCCAGCCGCCGGCCCGCCATCACCAACGGGTCGTCCAGCGCCTCCTGGGCGTCGAGCCGCACCTGCTCGGTCTCCCGGGTGGCCAGCTTCTGGGCCGCCGTGACCGCGTCGTCACGGCGCGGCTGCGGCGGCTCGCCCGCCCGGACCCGGTCGCGGTGGCCGGTGTACGACCAGCGGTCGCGCACCCAGCGCTCCTCGGCCCGCTCGGCCTCCGGCAGGCCGCGCACCAGCTCCAGGGCCTGCCACACCGCCCGCCAGGTCGGCCGCATCTGCTCCGCGACCAGCTCGCGGACGGCCTCCTCGGCACGGGCGACCTCGGCCGGCCGGCCGGCGGCGCGGGCGGCGTCGTACCGGGCCATCGCGGGGGCCAGCAGCTTGTTGTCGAACGCCGGGTCGGTGGCCGGCCCGGCGGGCGGCACCAGCAGCTGCCCGTTCCGGTCGCGGCCGTGCTCGGCGCGCAGGGCCGCGGCGGCGCCGGACGCGCCGTCCGGCGGGGCTATCCAGGCCAGCAGCGCGCCCAGGTGCTGGTCCTCCAGGCTGCTCTGGCCGGTCGCCCAGTGCCGGGCCAGCAGCTCCGTCGCCGCCAGCAGCATCGAGGAGCCGGGGACGCGGGCGCGCTCGCCCAGGTGGGTGAACCAGCGGCCCAGCAGGGGGACCCGCGAGGGCGCCGGGTACGGGTTCTCCGGGTCCTCCTCGGCGGTCCGCCGGAAGCGCATCGACCGGCCCAGCAGCCGCACGTAGTCGACGCCGGCCCGGCTCGGCACCACCAGCTGCGGCGCGTCCAGGCACAGCTCGGCCGACACCTTGCTGCGGGCGCCGGTCTCCGGGTCCGTCTCGGTGCGCTCCACCGGCTCGACCTCGTCCGCGTACGCCTCCACGTACGGCAGCACCTCGTCCGCCAGCCGGGCGAGGAACGCCCAGCGCAGGTCGCGGTCGCGCGGCTGCGGCACCACCAGCAGGCGCGGCTCGTCCGGGTCGGTGCCGACGAGCGCGCCGAGCGGGGCGCCCGTCTCGCCCGCGGTCGTCAGCGGTACGAAGACCAGCGGGCGCTCGTGCAGGTGCCGGTGCCGTACGGTCGCCAACGCCTGGGCCCGGCCCGAGCGCACGGCCTCCAGCCGGGCGAGGGTGTCCATCAGCGGCATGCGGCCTCCAGGAGGGCCTCGGCGCGCAGGCGGGCCGCGTGCTCCAGCGCGGCGGCCGTCGGATCGCCGGGGTGGCCGCCCGCGGCGGCCACCAGGGCCTCCTCGACGGTGCTGAACGATCCGAGCTCCCCGCGGACGCCGCGGCCGAGCGAGGCGGCCTCCCCGGCGGCCCGGGCCCGCTCCCGGCAGTGGAAGGCCAGCTCGCAGGCGGCCAGGCACTCGGGGGCGTAGGCGGCGGAGACGGCGGCGACCGCCTCGGTCAGCTCCTCGGCGGGCCGGGCGGGGTCGAAGCTGAGCCCCTCGGGCAGGGCCGCGGCCAGCTCCTCGACGCGGGTCAGCCGGTCCAGCTGGCGCAGGGTCACGGAGCGCTCGCGGCGGATGTCGACGGGCGCGGCGGCGGGCAGGTTCGAGAAGTCCTTGGGGCAAACGAGCAGCACGCGGTGCCCGACGGAGGCGGAGGGCAGCTTCTCGGCGGTCTTCTCCAGGGCGAGGACGTACACGGCGGCCTGCCGGGCGGCGGCGCCCACCTTCGCCGGGTCGGCGGCCCCGTCGACCAGCGGGAACGACTTGATCTCCACCACGGTCCAGCGGCCGTCGGGATGCACGACGACGGCGTCCGGCTCCAGGTAGGCGGGCGTGCCGGCCACCTCCAGGGCCAGCATCGGGTGGTCCAGCAGGGCCCACTCGCCGGCGGCGGTGGCCTCCCGCAGGGCGAGCGCGGTGCGCGCGGCACGGCCCTCGGGCCCGGCCGCGGTGAGGTCGGGGACGCGGGCGCTGCCGCCGGGCGGCTCGGCCCCGCCGTCCAGGTGCCGGTGGACCAGCCGCAGCAGCTCGGCCCCGCCGTCGGCCTTGACCTTGGCCTCGAAGGAATGGCCCCGGATGATCGCGAACTGCGACTGGCCGAAGGCGGCGGGCGAGCCGAGCGCCGCGGCGAGGGCGGTCTTGTCCACGCCCGCCCCGTCGAGCAGTGCGCGTCTGCCGCAGCCCGGGTTGGCGGCGAGCGCCGCCAGCGCGCGGGCGTCGAGCGGGCGGGGCGGCACGGCGGGGCCGCGCAGGTCAGCGAGCCGCTGCCGCAGTGTCGTCTGCTGGGGCGGGCCGCTGTGCGGGTAGGAGCTCACGGGCGGAAGTGTCCCATCCGCCACTGACAATCGGGGTCGTACCGCGGAAACCGGCTGGTCCGGCTGCCGGCCCGGCCGCTGCCGAAGCCGTCTCGGGGGCGCTCGTGCGGGGTCGGACTGCTGTTCGGGTGCGCGGGTTGCCTGGTGTTCATGTGATGGATGATGGTCGGACGATCCAATCGTCCGAACCGTCACGGACCACCAGTACCGGGAGAAACCGCATGGCCCCCCGCATCCTCCTCGCCCGGCACGGCCAGACGGCGTGGTCCAGGCTCGGCAAGCACACCGGGCGCACGGACGTCCCCCTGCTCCAGGAGGGCAGGCGGGGTGCGAAGCTGCTCGGCGAGCGGCTCGCCCAGGCCCCGTGGGGCGGCCTGCCCGGCGTGGAGGTCCGCACCAGCCCCCTCGTCCGTGCGAGCGAGAGCTGCGACCTGGCCGGCTTCGGCGCCCGGGCGGAGCCCTGGGACACGCTGATGGAGTGGGACTACGGCGACTACGAGGGCATGACCCCGGCCGAGATCCAGGCGGTCCGCCCCGGCTGGCTGATCTGGCGCGACGGCGTCCCGGGCGGCGAATCCGTCGCCGATGTCGCGGCCCGCGCGGACGAGGTCGTCGCCTGGGCCCGCTCGGACGAGCGCGACGTGCTCGTCTTCGCGCACGGCCACATCCTGCGCACCCTCGCCGCCCGCTGGCTCGGCTTCGACGCCTCCTTCGGGGCCCGCATCCGCCTGGAGCCGACCTCCCTGTCGGTGCTCGGCTGGGCGTACGGGGCCCCCGCGCTGGAGCGCTGGAACGACACCGGGCACCTGGAGGCGTAGCCCCCGCGCCCACGGCGGGGCCCGCGGCCTTCAGGCCGCGGGCCTGGTGCGGCGCGGGTGGGTCAGGCCTCGGCGTGCCGGGCCAGGAAGGCCCCCACCCGGGGGCTGTGCCGGTGCGGGACCAGGGTGCGGGCCGTCGCCGAGAGCATCGACCGGATCCGCGTCGACTGGACGTCCTCGAGCAGGTCCAGGACCCGGCCGCCCGCCCAGGCGGCCTCGTCCGGGGCCCCGGCGCGGGCCAGGTCGTCGGCCAGCTCGGCGGTGTAGAGGGCCACGTTCCGCGCGAAGTGCGGGTCTTGGAGGTCCGCGGCGCGCCGGGCGTGCCGGGCCGCCCGGGCGTGCTCCCCCAGCGCCGCCCAGCAGCGCGACTCCAGCGACTCCAGCTCCGCCTCGCCGAAGAAGGACATCCATTCCGGGTCCGCGTCCGACGGGCCGCGGGAGAACTCCGTGTGCGCCCGGATCAGCGCCTCCTCGCAGGCCCTGCGGTCGGCCAGGCCCGCCCAGCCGCCCGCCTCGCGCAGGGCCAGCAGCGACAGCAGCCGCTGGGAGCCGAGGGAGCGGGCGGCGCGGCGGCCCGCCTGCGCGGCCCGTGCCGACTCGCGCGGCCGTCCGCAGTCCCGGGCCAGGAAGGCCATGTTGCTGAAGGCGTGCGCCTCCAGCCCGGCGTCCCCCGAGACCCGGGCCGTCGCCAGGGCCTCCGAGTAGTGGGAGCGGGCGTCGTCGAAGCGCCCGGAGTCGTGGGCCAGCCAGCCGACCGAGACGGCCAGCTCGCCGGCGCCCGCGTGCAGCCGGTCCTCGGTGGACTGCCGGGTCGCCCCCGCGTCCAGCAGTGCGTAGGCGGCGCGCAGCGGTGCGGCCGCCCTGCGGTAGAGCGCGTCCGCGCCGTGCCGGTCGTCCAGCAGCCGGATCTGGCGTACGGCGTCCTCGACCGCGGCGGCCTCGGCCTCGCCGGCGCGGGCGGGCGGGCGGCGGGTGTCGCCGAGCAGGGTGAGGCCGAACGTCGCGGCCGCCACGGTGGCGGAGCCGCCCGCCATGAACGCGCGACGCTGCACGTCGCTCTCCTTGTGGGTGTCGGGGGTGCGTTGCGCCCAGCGGCCGCGGACCGCCTCGCGCGGGGAGAATCCCAGGTCGGTGAGGGTCCGGCCGGGGAACATGTGCAAGAAGACCCGCTCGTAGGCGTAGTTGGGGCAGCGGATCTCCCCGGATTCGACGCGGCCGATGTAGCGGGCGTCGCAGGAAACCGTTTCTCCGATCTCCCGTGCGGAACGGCGCACCGCGGCCGCGAACTCGGCCGGGGAGAGCTGCCCGCGCAGCCGCCGGAAGCTGTGGTTGGGTGAGTGCGGGAACGCCGCCATGGACGTGGCCTCTCTGGCAAGGAACGCACTGCCGGTGCTGCGGGTGCTGCTGTGTGGAGCCGGTACCGGCGCGCATGAACGTACCGCCAGGGGCGGCCCGTTGATGCGGTGTTTGCCTACAAAACGGATATCTCACCCGCGATCTGCCATGAAGTGCCATCCTTTGCAGCGTCTTGCCGCCGCACCTGTTGACGCTTCCGCGCGTTGCACCCCTTGCGGGGTGGGAGGCGACTTGCGCCCCGCCCGTAGGCGATCGATGAGGGTGGTTCCCGTGGTGGAGGCCGGCATGGAGAGCGCAGGAACGAACACCCAGCCCCTCGGGTGTGACGCACCGGACCTGGTGACCGTGCCGGCCCGGCAGGGCCTGGAGGCCGTGGACATCATCCGCCGGGCCGCCAGCGAGGTCGGCGGGGTCGGCCCGGTGCTGCACGACGGGGCCGGCGCCACCCTCGGCTTCCTCGTCCCGGCCGGCACCGCCGACGGCTGGGACCTCCCCGGCAGCGCCTGTACGCAGACCAACGGGCGCGGGATGCGGTTCGACGAGGTGCCGCCCGCCGCCGGGGGCAGCGGCTGGCTGCTCCCGCCGGAGGCCGCCGGCGCGGTCACCGACCCGGAGGTGCTGCGGGCGGCGCTCGGCGAGGCCGCCCGGCTGATCGAGGCCGCCGACAACTGCCGCTGATCCTTGTCCGGAGGCCCCCGTGCGGGCCGGCCGGACCCCGGGCGTCCCCGGGCCGGGCCGGCGTACGGCCGGGGACGGGCCGGGGCCGCGCCCGGGCCCGGGGACAATGGGGTGGTGGCAGGCAAGGGCAGAGGCAGCAGACAGCGCGGGCGCGGTACCACCGAGGCGGTCGTCGGGCAGGTGGGCGGCGGGCAGGCGGAGCTGGAGCCCGACCGTGAGCGGGCCGAGGCCTGGACGCTGCTGCTCGACGGGGCGCCGCAGTCCCACGTCGACCTCGGCGACCCGGGGCACCTGGCCTTCGCGTACCAGCGCCGGATCGGCCACCTCATCGACCTCGCGGCCCCCGCCCGGCAGCCCCTGAACGTGGTGCACCTGGGCGGCGGCGCCTTCACCCTCGCCCGCTACACGGCCGCTGCCCGCCCCCGCTCCACCCAGCAGGTCGTGGAGATCGACGCCGCCCTGGTGGCCTTCGTGCGCGAGCACCTGCCACTGGACCCGCAGGCCCGGATCCGGGTCCGGACGCTGGACGCGCGGGCCGGGCTGGCGAAGGTCCCGGACGGCTGGGCGGACCTGGTGATCGCGGACGTGTTCAGCGGCGCCCGCACCCCGGCCCACCTGACCAGCACCGAGTTCCTGGACGACGTACGCCGGGCCCTGGCGCCCGGCGGCTGGTACGTGGCCAACCTCGCGGACGGGCCGCCGCTCGCGCACCTGCGCGGCCAGATCGCCACGGCCGCGGCCCGCTTCACCCACCTGGCCATGGCCGCGGACCCGGTGGTGTGGCGGGGGAAACGGTTCGGCAATGCGGTCCTCGCGGCCGCCGACCGGGAACTGCCGGTCGCCGAGTTCACCCGCCGCGTCGCGAGCGACCCCCACCCGGGCCGGGTCGAACACGGCCGCGCCCTGACCGACTTCGCCGGCGGCGCGGCCCCCGTCTCCGACACCTCGGCCGTGGCCTCCCCCCAGCCGCCGCCGTCGGTGTTCGGGTAAGGGCGCGCAGGCGGGACGGGGCGGCACCCCCGGGGCGGCGGGGGCCGGCGGGTCAGCCCTCGTACGTCTCCACCAGCGGCGGGTGGCCGTTCCAGGTGCAGAAGACCGACATCTCGCGGTCGCCCTTGGTGAAGGTCACCCGGATCCAGAAGGGCTGCTTCCACACCTGCATCCGCCAGCCCGCGTCAGGGGTCGCCGACACCAGGTCGGCCGAGGACGCGCCGAGGTCGAAGACCACCCGGCCGCCGTTGACCGTGTACGCCTTCACCGTGCCGCCGCCTGCACCGCCGTAGCCCTGCCCGCCGGACGGCCGTGCGCCCGTGGACGCCTTCGGCGACGGCTTCGCCGGGGAGGCCTCCGCGGACGGCGACGCCGAGGCCGACGGGGACGGCGAGGCGGAGGCAGAGGCGGATGCGGATGCGGACGGGGGCGCGGACGGCGACGCGCCGGCCGTCGCGCCGTGCGTCGACGAGGACAGCGGCTTCGCGGCCAACGGCACCGCCAGCGGCGGATCGTAGGCCGTCCCGGACATCACCGTGTGCACGCCCCACCACGACAGCGTCACCGCCGCCCCGGTCGCCAGCGTCCAGGCGAAAGCATGTACAAGTCCTCGGCGCATCAGCCCACATACTGCACCACCGGCCCCGAACGCCGCCCGACACCCCGCAGGGTAGCCCGAATGGACTACGGTGCGGCCCATGGCAAGTGTGCTCGTGGTCGAGGACGACCAGTTCGTACGTTCCGCCCTCATCCGGCACCTGACCGATGCCGCGCACACCGTGCGCAGCGTCGGCACGGCCCTGGAGGCCCTGCGGGAAGTCGCCCACCACCGCTTCGACGTGGTCATCCTCGACCTGGGCCTGCCCGACCTGGACGGGTCGGAGGCGCTCAAGATGCTGCGCGGCATCACCGACGTACCGGTGATCATCGCCACGGCGCGCGACGACGAGGCCGAGATCGTCCGGCTGCTCAACGACGGCGCCGACGACTACCTGACGAAACCGTTCTCCGTGGAGCACCTCTCCGCCCGCATGGCCGCCGTGCTGCGCCGCGCCCGGTCCGCCGCCGGGGCCGAGGCGCCCTCGCGGGTCCTGCGGGTGGGCGGCCTGGCCATCGACCCGCTGCGGCGGCAGGCCGAACTGGACGGGGCGGTCCTGGACCTGACGCGGCGGGAGTTCGACCTGCTGGCCTTTCTGGCCGGGCGGCCCGGGGTGGTGGTGTCCCGGCGTGAACTGCTCGCCGAGGTGTGGCAGCAGTCGTACGGCGACGACCAGACGATAGACGTGCACCTGTCCTGGCTGCGCCGCAAGCTCGGCGAAACCGCCGCCAACCCCCGCTACCTGCACACCCTGCGCGGGGTCGGGGTCAAGCTGGAGCCGCCCCGGTGAGCACGCCGGGCGTGCCGGGCAGGGTGGGTGGGCTGAGCACGCTGAGCAGGGCGGGCGCGCTGAGGACGGTGGGCGCGCGATGAGGTGGGCGCTGGTCAAGGTGTGCCTGGCGGTCACGACCATGGTGGTCGTGGCCTTCGCCGTACCGCTCGGGATGGTCGTCCAGGAGATGGCCAGCGACCGGGCGTTCTCCAACGCCGAGCGGCAGGCCGCCACCATCGGCCCGACCCTGTCCATCACCACCGATCCGGGGCAGCTGCGCCGGGCGGTGGAGTCCACGGACATGGGCGCCGCCCGGCGGATGGCCGTCCACGTCCCCCCGGTCGGCGGTGGCGCGGCGGTGGAGATCGGCGCCGGCTGGGCCGGCCCGCACGCCGTGGAGGAGACCCGGCGGCTCGGGCGGGCGATGACGGTGCCGCTGCCGCGCGGCGGATCGGCGCTGCTCCAGCCCACCGCGCTGGGGTCCGGGGACATCGCGGTCGTGGAGATCCTCGTGCCCGAACGGGAGGTCAGCAATGGTGTCGCCACCGCCTGGCTGATCCTCGCGGGCGTCGGCCTGGCGCTCGTCGTCGGCTCGGTGGCGGTCGCCGACCGGCTCGGCGCCCGGCTGGTGCGGCCGGCCGAGCGGCTCGCGGACGCCGCGCACCAGCTGGGCGAGGGCCGGCTGGGGGCGCGCGTACCGGAGGCCGGGCCGAAGGAACTCCGGTCGGCGGCCGTCGCGTTCAACTCCATGGCGGACCAGGTGGTGGAACTCCTCGCCAACGAGCGGGAGCTGGCCGCCGACCTGTCGCACCGGCTGCGGACGCCGCTGACGGTGCTCCGGCTCAACACCGCCTCGCTCGGGGACGGTCCGGCCGCCGAGCAGACCCGGGCCGCGGTCGAGCAGCTGGAGCGGGAGGTCGACACGATCATCCGTACCGCCCGCGAGCAGCGTGCCCCCGGAGTGGCCGGCGCCGGCGCCGGGGTGGGCTGTGACGCCTCGGAGGTCATCCGCGACCGGATGGCGTTCTGGTCGGCGCTCGCGGAGGACGAGGGCCGCGAGGTGCGGCTCGCCGGCGTGGACCGGACGGTACGGATCCCGGTCGCCCGGCCGGAGCTCGCGGCCGCCCTGGACGCCCTGCTCGGCAACGTCTTCCGGCACACCCCCGAGGGCACGGCGTTCGCGGTCGACGTGCACGACGCGGGGGACGCCGTCATCGTGCTCGTGTCGGACGGCGGGCCGGGAATCGACGACCCCGACGCCGCCCTGCGCCGCGGCAACGACGGCGGCCGGGACGGCTCGACGGGCCTCGGGCTGGACATCGTGCGGCGGGTCGCCGAGGGGACCGGCGGCGACGTGCGGATCGGCCGCTCGGTGCTCGGCGGCACCGAGGTCAGGCTGTGGATCGCCCTGGACGACCGGGCCCGGGGCGGCGGGGCGCGCGGCGGGCGGGAGCGGCGCGGCCGGCGCAAGCGGCGCGGCGGCTGAGGGCCACCCCGGCGGAACGGGCGCACCCGGCGGTGGCCGACGCAACAGGCGGGCAACCGACGTAACCGGCGGGCGGCCGGGGCGCGCCTGGCGGGGTGCACGCGCCGTTCGTCGGTACGGTCCGCGGCATGGACACCCTCATCTTCGGCGGTCTCCTCGCCACGCTGATCGCCCTGTGCCGGGACGCGTCGCGGACGGCCGTACTCGGCGCCTGGTGGGTCACGCTGACCGCGGTGGTGCTGCTGATGGCGCACCACCTGGCCGGCGGCCCCGTCCTCGGCCCGATCCGCTGACTGCCGCCATGTCCACGATGGAGAGCATCCTCCCGGAGGCCCCGCTGGAGGGCGGTCTGCTGGGACGGGCGCAGTACTGGTTCGCGTGCTTTTTCGCCCTCGGCTGGGCGGGTGTGGCCGGCGCCGGCCTCTTCGTCCAGTTCGCGCTGGGGGAGCTGCCCTGCCCGCTCTGCGTGGTGCAGCGGATGTTCATGCTGCTGGCGGCGACGGGAGCGGCGTACATCGTCCGTACGGCGCTCGCGCACGGGGCGGTGACGGGCCGCGACTACATGACGGGCTGGGGGCTGGCGCTGGTCGCGATCGCCGCCGGGTCGTTCGCCTCCTGGCGGCAGACAGCGCTGCACGTCCTGCCGGGCGGCACGGGCCACGGCAGCGCGGTGCTCGGCGGCGAGGTGCTCGGCCTGCACCCGGACGTCTGGGTGTGGGTCCTCTTCCAGGCCTCGGCCCTCGCGGTCGGCATCGTACTGGCCTGCGCCCACGCGACGGCGGACCGCGCCGTACCGACGACCGGGCCGGGCCCGCACCGGGCGGCGGGGCTGCTCGCGCTGTGGCTCCTCGGGCTGGTGATCGCCGCGAGCGCGGTGGCCGTGTTCCTCCAGGAGGGAATCCACTGGTTCCTGCCGGACGACCCGCGGCGCTACGAGTTCTTCCACGACCTGCGGATCCTGGGCGGGTAGCGGGCGCACGGACCGGCGCACGGACCGGCGTACGGACACGGCAGGCACGGCAGGACACGGCACGGCAGGACACGGCACGGCAGGGCACGGCAGAGCAGGGCACATCGGAAGGAGCGGAACGGGTCATGCGCTACGCAGTCCTCGGCAGCGGGATGGTCGGCCGCGCGGTCGCCGCCCGCCTGAACTCCCTCGGCCACGAGGTCGTCATCGGCACCCGAGACCCCGAGGCCACCGCCGGCCGCGACGAGTTCGCCGCGTGGCGGGCGGGCGAGCGGAGCGCGGCGGACGTCGGCCTGGCCGGCTTCGCGGAGGCCGCCCGGCACGGCGAGACCCTGGTCAACGCCACGGCAGGGAAGTCCAGCGTCGCCGTCCTGATGCAGGCGGGCGCCGCGCACCTGGTCGGCAGGGTCCTGATCGACATCGCGAACCCGCTGGACTTCACCCGGGGGTTCCCGCCGACGCTGGACCCGGTGAACGACGACAGCCTGGGCGAGCGGATCCAGCGGACCTTCCCGGGGCTGCGGGTGGTCAAGACGCTGAACACCATGCAGTGCCGGATCATGGTGGATCCGGCGCGGGTGCCGGGGGAGCACACGGTGTTCCTGTCGGGCGAGGACCCCGAGGCCAAGGTGGAGGTGCGGGCGCTGCTGCACTCGTTCGGCTGGCCCGAGGCGAGCATGCTGGACCTGGGCGGCATCGAGACGGCCCGCGGGGCGGAGATGCTGCTCCCGGTCTGGCTGCGGCTGATGGGGGCCCTCGGGCACACGGACTTCAACTTCCACATCCAGGGTGCCCGCAGGGGCGGCACGGGCCTGCTTCCGGGTGCCGACGCCTGACCCCGGGGCGGGGGCCGGGTCCTGGCCCACGGTCGGGCGTACAGATGTTGCCGGGCCCGGTGCCCCCGCCGAGGGTGGGCCTGACGAAGGGAGTCAGGCATGAGAGTCATGCTCCGGGCCCACATGGACACGGCCGCCACCAACGAGGGCATCAAGAGCGGAGCCTTGCCCGCGGTGATCCAGAAGTTCATGGAGAAGGTCAAGCCGGAGGCCGCCTACTTCGGTCTCCACGAGGGCGTGCGGTCGTGCTGGATCGTCTTCGAGCTGGATGACAGCTCGCGGCTGCCGGCGCTGCTGGAGGACATGTTCCTGCAGTTCAACGCCGAGCTGGAGGTCTCCCCGGTGATGAACCGCGAGGAGCTGGCGAAGGGGCTGGCGGCGATGGCCGCTTCGCCGGCCTGAGCCCCAGCCCCTGATTCAGCCGCCGGACTGGAGCCGCTCGGCTTGGGCCCGGCCGACCTCGGCGGCGCGGTGCAGGTAGTCGGCGATGACGGCGAGCTCGGCGTCCGAGTAGCGGTCCAGGACGGCGCCGAAGGCGCGGCCGGGGGTCTCCCAGGCCGCGCCGATCCGTGTGCGGGCGTCGGGGGCCAGGGCGACGAGGGAGCGGCGGCGGTCGCCCGGATCGGCGAGCCGCTCCACGATGCCGGCCTTGACCAGGCGGTCGACGAGGCGGGTGGCCGAGCCCGAGGTCAGGCCGGTGAGGCGGGCGACGTCGCCGGTGCTGACCGGGCCGGGCTCCAGGTCGAGGAGCGCGATGCACTGCATGTCGGTGGGGTGCAGGCCGACGTGGTCGGCGAGGGCCTGGGTGAAGAGCGAGTAGCCGGCGTAGTGGCGCTGGCTCTCCGTCACGACGTGCGCGAGCAGCTCTGCGCGGCTCCACTGCTCACCCGAACGGGGGGAATCGGTTGACATCGGGTTCTCCATGCCTGAAATTTGATTGCGCGACGCAGAGAATGTTCGGTACACAATCTGCATCGCAGAGTGATCCTATCGTGCGCAGCCCGATCCGGACGTGCACAGCCCGACACAGAAGCAGGAAGCAGATCCCGTCATGTCGATCCTCGTCACCGGCGCCCGTGGCGCCGTCGCCCGCAATCTCGCCTCCCTCCTGAGCGCCCGCGGCATCGCGCACCGCCTCGGATCCCGCGAGCCGGACACCCCCGGCACGGTCCGCTGCGACCTGTCCGATCCGGGGACCTTCCCCGAAGCGCTCGCCGGAGCCCGGTCCGTCTTCCTCTACGCCGAGGCCTCCGGCATCGACGCCTTCGTCAAGGAGGCCGCCGCCGCGGGCGTCGAGCACGTCGTGCTCCTGTCCTCCTCCTCGGTGCTCGCCCCGGCCGTCGCCGACAACCCGCTGGCCGCCGCCCACCGCGCCGTGGAGGAGGCCCTGCTGGCCTCGCCGCTGCGGACCACCCTGCTGCGCCCCGGGGCCTTCGCGTCCAACGCCCTCGGCTGGGCCGGGCTGATCAGGGCCGGCCTGCCGGTCCGCCTGCCGTACCCGGGCGCGCACACCGACCCGCTCCACGAGGCCGACCTCGCGGAGGCCGCGTACGCCGCGCTGACCGACCCCGCCCTCGCCGGGCGCGACTACACCCTCACCGGCCCGCAGTCCCTCACTTTCGCGGACCAACTGTCCATACTGGGCCGCGCCCTCGGGCGCCCCGTGCCCGGCGAGACGGTCACCGCCGAGCAGTGGAAGGTCGAGGCCGCCGCCTCCATACCCGGGCCCTTCGCCGACGCACTCCTCGACTACTGGGCCGCGGGCGACGGTGTTCCCGCCGTCCTCACCGACGATGTGTCCCGGCTCACCGGCCGGCCTGCCCGGTCCTTCGAGACCTGGGCCGAGGACCACGCGGACGACTTCCGCGACCGGGACTGAACCCGCCGGCGACGCGGGAAACGCAGAGGGCCCCGGCCCGCTCGCGCGGACCGGGGCCTCCGGTAAGGGTGAGTGACGGGACTCGAACCCGCGACCACCTGGACCACAACCAGGTGCTCTACCAACTGAGCTACACCCACCATGTCCGGTCGGAAACCGACCGGCCGAAGAAAAGGGTACAGGGTCCGGAAGGGTGCTCGCTCCTCCGATTCCGCCGACCCCTCCTCCGGAGGGTCCCGGCGGCTGCTACTCGGCGGGCAGGACGTACTTCGCGGCGATGGCCCGCGCCGTGTCCGAGTCCGGCCCGGGCGGCGGGACGAAGACCGCCTCCCGGTAGTAGCGCAGCTCGGCGATGGACTCCTTGATGTCCGCGAGCGCCCGGTGGTTGCCGTTCTTCGGCGGGCTGTTGAAGTACGCCCGCGGGTACCAGCGGCGCGCCAGCTCCTTGACCGAGGAGACGTCCACGATCCGGTAGTGCAGGTGGCTCTCCAGCGCGGGCATGTCCCGCAGCAGGAAGCCGCGGTCGGTGGAGACCGAGTTGCCGCACAGCGGCGCCTTGCGGGGCTCCTTCACATGCTCGCGAACGTACGCCAGGACCTGCGCCTCGGCGTCCGCGAGGGTGGTTCCGCCGGCCAGCTCGTCGAGCAGGCCGGAGGCGGTGTGCATCTCGCGCACCACGTCGGGCATGGTCTCCAGCGCCGCGTCCGGCGGGCGGATCACGATGTCCACGCCTTCGCCGAGCACGTTGAGCTCCGAGTCGGTGACCAGCGCGGCCACCTCGATAAGTGCGTCGTCCGTCAGCGAGAGGCCCGTCATCTCGCAGTCGATCCACACCATGCGATCGTTCATGCGTCCACCTTATGCGCTCGCCCGGCGGATCCGGCCGGGCCCGCAGTGCGGAAGGCCCCCGCACCGGTCGTGACCGGCACGGGGGCCTTCGGGAGTCGGGCAGCGCCCGGCGCCGGGGCTACGCGTGCTCGCGCAGCACCCGCGACGGGGCGTACAGCTCCGTCACCGTCGGACCGGAGGCGGCCAGCGCCGCCGCCGCCCGCTGGGGCTGCGGAGTGCGCTGGTGCGGCACGGGACCCGCCGGAATCTCGGACACCTGCGCCCCGTCGCCCTGGGGGCGGCGGGCCCGGTAGGCCGAGCGGTAGGCCGCCGGGGAGGACCCCAGCTGCCGGCGGAAGTGCCCGCGCAGCGCCACCGGCGAGCGGAAACCGCAGCGCCCGGCGACCTCGTCGACCGAGTAGTCGGAGGTCTCCAGCAGCCGCTGTGCCTGGAGCACCCGCTGGGTGATCAGCCACTGCAGCGGCGCGCTGCCGGTCAGCGAGCGGAACCGCCGGTCGAAGGTGCGCCGGCTCATGTAGGCGCGGGCGGCGAGCGTCTCCACGTCGAACTGCTCGTGGAGGTGCTCCAGCGCCCAGGCGACGACCTCGGCCAGCGGGTCGGCGCCGATCTCCTCCGGCAGCGACCGGTCGAGGTAGCGCTCCTGGCCGCCCGTGCGCCGCGGCGGGACGACGAGCCGGCGGGCCAGTGCCCCGGCCGCCTCGCTGCCGTGGTCGGTGCGCACGATGTGGAGGCACAGGTCGATTCCGGCCGCGGTGCCCGCGGACGTGAGCACGTCGCCGTCGTCGACGAACAGCTCGCGCGGGTCGACATGGACGGACGGGTACCGCTTGGCCAGCGTCGGCGCGTACATCCAGTGCGTCGTCGCGGGCCGGCCGTCCAGCAGACCGGCGGCGGCGAGCACGAAGGCCCCCGTGCACAGTCCGACGATCCGGGCCCCCTCCTCGTGCGCCAGACGCAGGGCGTCGAGCGCCTCCGGAGGCGGCGGTGACGTGATGGAGCGCCAGGCCGGGACGACGACGGTGCCCGCGCGGGCGATCGCCTCCAGGCCGTACGGCGCGGTCAGCTCGAGTCCGCCGGTGGTCCGCAGCGGACCGTCCTCCCCGGCGCAGACGAGCAGTCGATAGCGTGGAACTCCCGCGTCCTGCCGGTCAATGCCGAACACGGAGAGTGGAATGGAGCTCTCGAAGATCGGCCCGCCGCTGAACAGCAGCACCGCAACGATCTCCCTGCGGCGACGCCCCGCAAGCTTCCTGCCGGCGTCCGTGACGACGGCGGTGGAATCCTGGCTCATGGCTAAGCCCCCCTTGGGTGTCGCGACTCCCTGGTCTGGTCGCACCTGCACGTTTCCCCTCGGCCTTGCACGTGGATCCCCCGCCGTAAAACATGATCGAATCTACTGCGTCCCGTGGTGTCGGCGTGACAAGTTCAGCACGCAGCGCTATGTCGACTTGGCAAATTGGCGAAAAGCATTCGATCAGGAAGCGTTCCACTCCGCTACCGGAGCAGGAAGCCCGCGCTCCGGCTGTGGCCAGTACCCATCGGGTCTTCCGACCCCCCTGGCACCATCGTTGCTGGTGGTGGGAAGAGTGGGGCGGCATTCCGGCAAGACCGGCAGCCTGCCGCGAAGTTGGCTGAAATTATGCGGTGTGGGTGTGTGAATCGGTCACTCCCCCCGGGGCATCCCGCCGGGGCCGTTGCAGCCGTGCCGCGCCCCGGACCGGCCGCCGCCCCGGGCCCCGCTCCCGCCGCGCGAGTGCCGGCGGCGCCGGTCCGGCGGCGGCACCCGGTCCTCCGCCAGGACCGCCACGGCGCCCCGGCCCCCCTTCTCCGACCAGCGCAGCATCACCCGGCACACCGCCGTGACGGCGGCCAGGCCCAGGGTCGCCACGGCGGCCCCGCCGACGGTGGTCCCGTACACGACGAGGACGACCGGGACGAGCAGGCAGCTGAAAGCGGCCCAGCGCACGACGTCACCCGCGGGGTCGTCATGGGCGTGCCTGCCGGACTGCACGGACGGGTGAACGCGGGCGGGGGTGGTACGCGGGGGCGCGCCGGTGAACGGGGTGGGCTGCGTCGGCTGGGCGGGCTGGACGGGGTGAACCGGATGGCCGGGCACGGCGTGCTCCCTGCGGGCTCTCCTGGACGGTCGGACGCCTGTCCAACGGCGTGCGGCGGGGCTCGGTCACTGCGCGCACGGGTGGCGCGCAGGGGGCGCTCGTCACTGGCTGTAGGGGACAGCGGGCATTGCCAAGGCGGCCTCGCTCCGGCATGCTCCCTGGGACACTCTCCAGGTGCGGCAAGCCCTGTCCAGGACAGGAGTGTCGCCGTACCCTGGTGGGTAAGGGCTTGGGAAGATGCTTCCCGGACAGAGCTCCGTCACCCTGAGTCGTCGTTTTCGCCCATTCTTGCCCCGTCGCCTTTGTCCCTTCCCCCGAGGACCTCTTCGTCGAGACATCCATGGCCGGTCACGAATTCCCCGAACCCGCGGATCGCAAGCGCAAGCCGCTCGCCGATGACGTGCCGAGCGACCTGCGCGCGGCGGAACAGGCGCGCCCGTCGTGCGACCCGGCCTTCCGGCACGGTGTCGTGGTGGGGTTCGACGGCTCCACCTCCAGCGAGCGCGCCCTCGCCTATGCGATCGGGATGGCGCGGAGGTCCGGATCCGGCCTGATCATCGTGCACGTGGCCAACCGGCTGCCCACCACCGTGTGGGCCGGCTGCGAGCCGCCGGTCTTCGTGGACGTGCCCGACCACCGCACCGAGGTCCTCGGGCTGGAACTGGCCTGTGCGGACTACCTGGCCGAGGTGCCGTGGATCCTGGTCGAGCGGGGCGGGGACATCTGCCACGAGCTGGAGGAGGTCGGCCGGGAGTACTCGGCGGACGCCATCGTGGTCGGCTCCACGCACGGGATCATCGGCCGGATCTTCGGATCCGTGGCGGGCCGGCTCGCCAAACGCGCACAGCGACCGGTCGTTGTCATTCCGTAACCAGCCCTGTATCGATTGTGCGGTTGTGCACCCCTGTAAAGGGTAGATAAATGCTGCTGGGACGCAGCACACAACTGCAGATCGAAGGGAGCCCGCCGTGGACAATGGTGTCTCTGCGGGAAGCTCGGCCTCGACCTCGACCCTCGGGAACATCGCCCTGGGTCTCACCCTTCTCGCATTCGGTATCGGCCACACCGGCATCATCAGCGGAGTGTCCGCGGCGGACGCCGTCTCGCTCGCGACCTACGTCGGCGGCTTCGCCCTCTTCGTCCTCGGACTCCTCGAGTTCCGCGGCGGGAACGGCTTCAACGGCACGGCGTTCGCGGGCCTCGGCGCCTTCTGGTTCACCTGGGCCGCAGGAGCCGACGCAAAGGTCTCCGCGCACGCCGCGGGCCTGTTCCTGATCCTCTTCGCGCTCCTCGCGCTGACCCTCACCACGGGCGCCGCGAGCGGACTGTTCGGCCAGGGCGCGTACGCCCTGCTCACCCTCTCCCTGCTGCTCCTCGCGATCGGCACCCTCGCCGACGTCGGCGGGCTGGCCAAGGCCGCCGGCTGGGTGGCCGCCGTCTCCGGGCTGCTGGCCTGGTACGGCGCGACGGCGGCGCTGGCCCACTGGCCGACCGCCCTCGGCAAGGCCTCCCGCGGCAGCGCGGTCGCCGCGGGCTGACCGCACGGCGGAACCGGGCTGATCGCACGGCGGAACGCGGAACGGCCCCCGGGGTATCCCGGGGGCCGTTCCCGTGCGCGTCGCGTGTGCCCGCCGTTTTCGGCCCACGGGCCGGCAGGGCGCGGCGGCTGCTACTCGACCGTGACGGACTTCGCCAGGTTGCGCGGCTTGTCGATGTCCCGGCCCAGGGCCAGCGCCGTGTGGTACGCCAGCAGCTGGAGCGGGATGCCCATCAGGATCGGGTCCAGCTCGTCCTCGTTCTTCGGGACGATGATGGTGTGGTCCGCCTTCTCCTGCTCGCGGTGCGCGACGGCCAGGATCCGGCCGCTGCGGGCCTTGATCTCCTCCAGCGCGGCGCGGTTCTTCTCCAGCAGGTCGTCGTCCGGGACGATCGCGACCGTCGGCATCGCCGGCTCGATCAGGGCGAGCGGGCCGTGCTTCAGCTCGGAGGCCGGGTAGGCCTCGGCGTGGATGTAGGAGATCTCCTTGAGCTTGAGGGAGGCCTCCAGGGCCACCGGGTAGCCCCGCACGCGGCCGATGAACATCATCGACTTCGCGTCGGCGTACTCGGCGGCGAGCTTCTTGATGTCCTCCTCGCCCTTGAGGATCTCCTCGATCTGGGCGGGCAGGCGGCGCAGGCCCTCGATGATCCGCTTGCCGTCGGTGACGGACAGGTCGCGTATGCGGCCCAGGTGCACGGCGAGCAGCGCGAAGGCCACGACCGTGTTGGTGAAGCACTTGGTGGACACCACGCAGACCTCGGGGCCGGCGTGCACGTACACGCCGCCGTCGGCCTCGCGGGCGATCGCGGACCCGACCACGTTGACCACGCCGAGGACGCGGGCGCCCTTGCGCTTGAGCTCCTGCACGGCGGCGAGGACGTCGTAGGTCTCACCGGACTGGGAGACGGCGATGTAGAGGGTGTCGGGGTCGACGACCGGGTTGCGGTAGCGGAACTCGGAGGCCGGCTCGGCGTCCGCGGGGATGCGGGCCATGCCCTCGATGAGGCTCGCGCCGATCAGGCCGGCGTGGTACGAGGTGCCGCAGCCGAGGATCTTGACCCGGCGGATGCCGCGCGCCTCGCGCGGGTCCAGGTTCAGGCCGCCCAGGTGCACGGTGGAGAAGCGGTCGTCGATGCGGCCGCGCAGCACGCGGTCGACCGCGTCGGGCTGCTCGCTGATCTCCTTGTGCATGTAGGTGTCGTGGCCGCCCATGTCATACGAGGCGGCCTCCCACTCCACGGTCTCCGGGGTGGCGGTGGTGGTGGCGCCGCTGGTGGTGTACGTGCGGAAGTCGTCGGCCTTCAGGGTGGCCATCTCGCCGTCGTCGAGGGTGACGACCTGGCGGGTGTGGGCGACCAGCGCGGCGACGTCGGAGGCGACGAACATCTCCTTCTCGCCGATGCCGAGGACGACCGGGGAGCCGTTGCGGGCGACGACGATGCGGTCGGCGAAGTCGGCGTGCATGACGGCGATGCCGTAGGTGCCCTCGATCGCCTTGACCGCCTCGCGGACCTTCTCCTCGAGGGTGTCGGCCCCGGAGCGGGCGATGAGGTGGACGATCACCTCGGTGTCGGTCTCCGAGACGAAGACCACGCCCTCGGACTCCAGCTTGGCGCGGAGCTCGGCGGCGTTGTCGACGATGCCGTTGTGGACGACCGCGACCTTCTCCTCGGCGTCCAGGTGCGGGTGGGAGTTGATGTCGCTCGGGGCGCCGTGGGTGGCCCAGCGGGTGTGGGCGATACCGGTGGTGCCGGCGAAGCGCTTGGGGACGCGGGTCTCCAGGTCGCGCACACGGCCCTTGGCCTTGACGACCTTCAGCGCCGCGGACTTCGGGCTGTTGACGACGATGCCCGCGGAGTCGTACCCGCGGTACTCAAGCCGCTGCAGGCCTTCGAGCAGCAGCGGCGCCACGTCGCGCTTGCCGATGTATCCCACGATTCCGCACATGAAGTGTTGCCCCTCCTGAGGTTCGGGTGTCGCTCTTGCCGCTGCCGAAGCGGCCGGTGTGCCGTGACCGGTGCCGTGCGGGCCGGTCAGCCGTAGACGATGCGGCGGAGCTGCCGCAGGGACAGCTCCGGCGGCGCCACGGCCCGGTGCGGCAGCTCGGCCGCGATCCGTTCGAAGATGTCCGCGTTGACCGCCCCGCCGGACTGAAGCTCCCGGTGGCGGCGCCGGACGAACTCCTCGGTCGTCTCGTCGAAGTACGCGAGCACGTCGAGCACCACCCGGGCGGCCTCCCCGCGCTGCAGCGCGGTGCTGCGCACCAGGTGGTCGACAAGATCGTCGTACGACGGGCGGCGGTCGAGCACTCGTAGATATTGACGTCCGAGACCCGGGAAAAGCAAAGATCCTGCCCGAATGCGGGCAGGATCACGCTGGTACAGACCTGCGGAATGCATCGATCCGCTAATTAACCGGCTAGAAACGACGCAAAACGGCATGTTTGGCGGCGGCGAACTCGTCCGCCGTGAGGATCCCCGCCTGGTGCAGCTCACCCAGCTCCCGCAGCCGCCGCAGCAGCGCATCGTGGTCCTCCCCGCCCGCCGCCGCCCCCGCCGCCTCCGCCGCGGGCGCCGGAGCCAGCGACGGCGACTGCGCCGGCACCGGGACGGGCTCGGCCGGAGCCGCCGGATGCGGCATCCGCACCGCCACGGCCGCCGCGACCAGCGCCATCAGCGGGTCCTTCTTGAAGCCGAACAGCTCCACCGTGTACGGGTCGTACTTGGGCGCCGGAGCCGGCGCCGCCCCCGCCAGGCTGAACCGGATCCAGCCGTTGTCCAGCCCCTTCGACGGGGACCACTCCACCGACCGCAGGTCCGCGACCCGGAACTCGCGCGGCCCGCCCGAGCTCTTGGCCTCCTCCGTCGTCCAGTTCCAGTCCAGGCCGACCCGGTCCCCGTCGAAGGCCACCGTCCCGTCGCCCGCCCCCACCGTGATCGGCACCGCAGGCCCCGGCAGCAGGTACGCGTCCACCGGCCCCGCCGGCACCTGCTCCAGCAGCAGCGCGTTGCGCACCTCGTCCACGAAGTACTCGGCCACCCCGCTGCGGTCCGACTCCACCGTCAGCCGGTACGGGTCGGATGCCTCCGGCAGCCGCCCCCCGGTCACCTGGAGCAGCGGGCACGCCCCGTCACGCAGCCGCAGCCTCAGCCGGCCCGTCTTGCGCCCCGGCTCGTGGCTGATCCCCGCCAGGGCCCGCAGCGGTACGACCACCTCGCCGAGGGTCTGGCGCAGCAGACCCACTCCCTTGTCCCGACCGGGCACGATGCGCACCGCGTCCCCGTCGAAGGTCCACGTACCGTCCTTCTGGATGATTTCCGCCATCCTGCGATTCTCGCACCGTCCCCAGCACGGCAGTTGGCCTATACCTGGGCCATGAGAGTCCTGCGACGCACGCTCGGCACCCTCCTCGTCCTCGGCGCGCTCGTCTCCTGCGCCTCCGCCCGCGGCGCCGACGCCCGACCCGGGGACGCCCACCCCGGGCAGGCCCGCCCTGCCGCCGCCCTCACCCCCTACGAGCGGCTCCTGCCCGCGCCGGCCTCCGCACGGGCCGCGGGCCCCGGCTACCCCGTCGCGGCGGGCACGGTCATCCGTACCGGCCCGGCCGGCGATGCCGAGGTCCGGCGGGTCGGCGAGCTCCTCGCCGAGCAGCTGCGCGGCACCTCCGGCCTGCCGCTGCCCGTGGTCCACGGCTCGGCCGGCGACGGGATCCTGCTGCGGATCGACGAGCGGGCCGGGGGGCTCGGCGAGGAGGGCTACCGGCTGGACTCCGGCCCGCGCGGGGTCACCCTGACCGCCCGCACCCCGGCCGGCCTCTTCCACGCCGGGCAGACCCTGCGCCAGCTGCTGCCCGTGTCCGGCCCGGGCACCGTCCCGGGCGGCCGGATCACCGACGCGCCCCGCTTCGCCTACCGGGCGGCGATGCTGGACATCGCCCGCCACTTCTTCACGGTGGACCAGGTCAAGCGGTACGTCGACCAGCTCGCCCAGTACAAGGTCAACACCCTCCACCTGCACCTGACCGACGACCAGGGCTGGCGGATCGCGATCGACTCCTGGCCCCGGCTCGCC
This sequence comes from Streptomyces sp. NPDC043854, assembly GCF_056436005.1. NCBI lineage: Bacteria > Bacillati > Actinomycetota > Actinomycetes > Kitasatosporales > Streptomycetaceae > Streptomyces > Streptomyces sp. NPDC043854. The sequence goes on along the minus strand of NZ_JBWKDK010000002.1, from coordinate 179,931 downwards.
GAGTACGGCGGCGGCAGCGAGGTCGGCGGCGGCCCCGGCGGCCACTGGACGAAGGACCAGTACCGGGACCTGGTGGCGTACGCGGCCGAGCGGTACGTGGACGTGGTCCCCGAGATCGACATGCCGGGCCACGTCAACGCCGCCCTCGCCTCCTACCCGGAGCTGAACTGCGACGGCAAGGCGCCCGAGCGCTACACCGGCACCAAGGTCGGCTTCAGCTCGCTGTGCGTCGGCAAGGAGCGGACGTACGAGTTCGTCGAGGACGTGCTCGGGGAGCTGGCCGCGCTCACCCCGGGCCGCTACCTGCACATCGGCGGCGACGAGGCCCACCAGACCCCGGCCGCGGACTACGCGGCGTTCATGGACCGGGCGCAGCAGGCCGTCGCACGCCACGGCAAGACGGTGGTGGCCTGGCACCAGCTGGCCTCGGCCCGGCCGGCCCCGGGCGCGGTCCTGCAGTACTGGGGCCACGACCGGACGGCGGCGGCGGAGAAGGCGGCGGTGGCCGCGGCGGCGAAGGCCGGCCACCCGCTGGTCCTGTCGCCGGCGGACCGGCTGTACCTGGACATGAAGTACGACACCACGACGGAGCAGGGCCTGGCCTGGGCGGGCTACGTCCCGGTGCGCCGCTCGTACGACTGGGACCCGGGGGCGTACCTGCCCGACGTCCCGGAATCGGCCGTCCTCGGCGTGGAGGCGCCGCTGTGGACGGAGACCATCGCGACACGGGCCGACCTGGAGTTCATGGCCTTCCCCCGGGTGCTGAGTCTGGCGGAGCTGGGCTGGAGCCCGGCCCCGCGCGACTGGAGCGCGTACAGCGGGCGCCTCGCGGCGCAGGCAGCCCGGCTGGACGCCCAGGGCATCGCCTTCCACCGCGCCCCGGACGTGCCCTGGACGTAGGCTCCGCGCCCCGGTGGCGCACGCGGCGGACCGGAGTGCCGGCGCCGCCCCGTGCGGCGGCCTGCGGCCTACGGCGTCGCGTCGGCGGCCCGCCGCAGACGCCGGTACTCCGAATCGCCGGGAGGGAGCAGGCCGGCGCGGACCATCGCGGCGCCCAGTTCCCGTTCACGCTCGGCGTCTTCGCACTCCAGGCCGCACTGGATGATCTGGGCGACCATCTCGGTGGTTCCGGCCAGGAAGATCGATCCGCTGTCCGACTGGTAGAACCACGCCTCGTAGACGGGCGATCCGTCGGCCACCACGTCCCAGAGTTCGCAGGCGTAGAACACCGCCTCGTCGTCGGGCGCCTCCGGGTTCAGGCGCCGCTCGGCCGGGAGGTCCTCGTCGTCGTAGGCGGCCCCGCAGAGCCTGACCTGCTCGGCCTGGACGGGGTCGAGCTGCGCGACCGACGTGATGTGCCGCCTGTTGGTGAATTCAGCCATGGACGCGGACGCTAGCAGGAGGGGGCGGGCGGTGCTTCCGAGGGACCGTATCGAAAGCACCGCCCGCCCCTCGTTCACCGGCGCGCGAAGGGCGCGACGGGGTTCTTGAGGTTGCCGATCAGCTGGAGGGCGGCCGACGGGTCGGCCAGGTCGACCATCTGCTTGTTGTTGCGCAGCTGGAGCCGGTTGAGGCAGGACAGCTGGAATTCCTCCGCGAACAGGTCGTACCGCTCGAAGCGCTCCGCGAGCTGCGGCACCGAGTCCTGGTAGGCGTGGGCGCAGTCCGCGACCGCCTGCCAGAACACGTCCTCCTCGCAGACTCCCTCCGTGGCGAGGATGGGGCCCAGGAAGCGGAAGAAGCAGTCGAACACGTCCGTGAAGATCGACAGCAGCTTCATGTCCTCCGGGATGTCCGCCCGGATCCGCTCCACCGCCGGCGGCAGGACCGCGTCCGGGTCCATGACCACGATCTCCTCGGCGATGTCCTTGAAGATCGCCCGCTTCACCACGCCGTTCTCGATGACGAGGATGGTGTTCTCGCCGTGCGGCATGTACGCCAGGTCGTACTGGTAGAAGCAGTGCAGCAGCGGGACCAGGTAGGCCCTCAGGTAGTGGCGCAGCCACTCCTGCGGGGTCAGGCCCGACTCGGCGATCAGGGCGGCGGCGAAGGACCGGCCCTCGGAGTCCACGTGGAGCAGCGAGGCCATCGTCGCCAGGCGCTCGCCCTCCTTCAGGGACGCGACGGGGGACTCGCGCCACAGCGCGGCCAGCATCTTGCGGTACGGCGAGTAGCGGTCCGTGGCGCGCTCGTACTGGCGGTGGTGGTAGCCGATCGCCGCCCGCTCGCGGATGATCGAGAAGTCCACCGACCGGAGCACCTCGTCGCCCTCGATCAGGCGGTGCAGCCAGTCGTTGATCGCCGGGGTGGCCTCCATGTAGGCGGCGGACAGGCCGCGCATGAAGCCCATGTTGAGGACCGAGATCGCCGTCTTGACGTAGTACTTCTCGGGGGCGCTGGTGTTGAAGAAGGTCCGGATGGACTGCTGCGCCAGGTAGCTGTCCGTGCCCTCGCCCAGCAGCACCAGACGGCGGCCCGCGATCTCCGCGGCGAAGGTCACCGTGGTCTTGTTCCACCACTGCCAGGGGTGGATGGGCAGCAGGTGGTAGTCCGCCAGGTCCAGGCCCTGGGCGGCCATCCGCGCCTCGAAGACCGCGAGGGTCTCCTCGCCCAGCTCCGCCCGCATGAACGAGTCGTGCTCCAGGCCGGCGCCCGCCGTGAAGGTGGAGACGTCCTTGCGGGCCGCCACCCACACCAGGTGGACGGGGCTCGCGGCCTCCGGTGCGTACGAGCGGTAGTCGTGGACGCCGAAGCCGAGGCGGCCGTTGTTGGCCACGAAGCAGGGGTGGCCCTCGGTCATGCCCGTCTCGATGTCCTGGAACGAGGACTTCGCCAGGACGGCGGCCGGCACCTGCGGCTTGGTGTACTTGAAGCCCGAGCCGGCCAGCGTGGAGGAGATCTCCTCCAGGTAGACCGGCAGGACCTCGGCGCTCAGGCCCAGCGTCCCGCGCAACTCGATGTGGAAGTCGAGGGCGTCCAGCGGGAGCTCGGCGCCGTCCCGGAGGCGGGTGACCGAGGCCTCGTCCACCGCCCAGTGGTCGAGGGCGTGGCGGGTGGCAGTGAAGCGGTACTCCACCGTGCCGTCGTCGCTGTGGACCGCGTAGGACCCGTCGCCGAGCGGCTTCGGGGTCAGCAGGCGCTCGTGGGAGAACTCCGCCAGGGCCTTGCGGACCAGCGCGCGGTTCGCCCGCTCCCACAGCTCGGGGGAGAGGTGGGAGATCGCGTCGGCGAGGTTCATGCCGCCACTCCCGCCAGGCCGGTGGCCGCCTCGAACTGCTCGCGGGTGCAGAAGCTCAGCAGGGCTTCCTTCTCCGGCTTCTGCACCGGGCCGTCCACGACGAAGCCGACGGCCTCGTTCAGGGCGTGCACGGCCGCGTTGCCCACGTCCGGCTCGACCACGACGCGGAGGGTCTCCGGGTCGGCGAACAGGGCGGCCATCACGGTGGTGATCACGGCGCGGGTGAAGCCGTGCAGCGGCGTGTCGCTGGGCGCGACGAGGAAGTGCATGCCGACGTCGCCGGGCCGGGCGTCGTACAGGCCGACCAGCTCCAGCCTGCTCGGGTCGTAGCGCTCCATCAGGAAGGCGGGGCGGCCCTCGTGGAGGCCGATGAACGCGTCGTGGTGCTCGGCGGCCGCGATCCTCATGTACTCGCGCTCGACGTCGGGCAGCGAGGCGTCCTGCATCATCCAGAACGCCGCCTTGGGGTGGGTGACCCAGCCGTGGAGCAGCTCCGCGTCGGAGAACGGGTCCAGGGGCCGGATGGCGAAGGTGCCGAGGGCCGCGTCGGTGCGGGAGTACAGGGACTCGGTGGTGCTCATATGTGCGTGCCTTCCGGGGCCGCGAACTGCTGGAACGCGATGGACTTCTCGACCTTGTAGTACTCGCGGCCCAGCATCTCCTTGACGAGGTAGGCGTTGCGGTACGCGGCCATGCCCAGGTCGGGCGAGGTGATGGAGTGGTTGTGGACGGTGCCGTTCTGGAGGTAGACCTCGCGCCCGGTCACGTCGATGCTGTAGTTGCGGGCCGCGTCGGGGCGGCCGTGGCCGTCGAAGTTGAGGCGGCCGCGGATCGGCGCCAGGAACTCCGGCAGGACGAACTTGTAGCCCGTCGCGAGGATCAGGCCCTCGGTGGCGAGGGAGAAGTCACGCTCCTGCTCCTCCTGGCGCAGGCCCAGGGTGTACGTGCCGGTGGTGGTGTCGTACGCCGCCGAGTTCAGCGAGGTGTTGGTCAGCAGGGTGGTGGGCACCGGGCCGGGCAGGCTGACCTTCTTCTGGTAGAGCAGGTCGAAGATGGCGTTGATGAGCTCGCCGTCGATGCCCTTGAAGAGGTTCTTCTGCTGCGTCTCCAGGCGGTAGCGGGTCTCCTCGGGGAGGGCGTGGAAGTAGTCCACGTACTCCGGGGAGGTCATCTCCAGCGTCAGCTTGGTGTACTCCAGCGGGAAGAACCGCGGGGAGCGGGTGACCCAGTTGAGCTGGTAGCCGTGGACGTCGATCTCCGACAGCAGGTCGTAGTAGATCTCCGCGGCGCTCTGGCCCGAGCCGACCAGCGTGATGGACTTCTTCTTCTGGAGCTCCGCCTTGTGCTGCATGTAGGTGGAGTTGTGGATGAAGTCGCCGGCGAGCTGCCCGCAGGCGGCCGGGACGTACGGCGGGGTGCCGGTGCCCACGACCAGGCGGCGGGTCAGGTGGGTCTCGCCGCGGTCGGTGCTGACCGCGTACAGGCCCGCCTGCTCGTCGTACGTGACCTCGGTGACGGAGGTGGAGTACTGCACGTTGTCGAGCCGGTCGGCGGCCCAGCGGCAGTAGTCGTTGTACTCGGTCCGCAGCGGGTAGAAGTTCTCCCGGATGTAGAAGGAGTACAGCCGGTCCTGGTCCTTCAGGTAGTTCAGGAAGGAGAAGGGCGAGGTGGGGTCGGCCAGGGTGACCAGGTCCGACATGAACGGCGTCTGCAGGTGCGCGCCGTCCAGGAACATCCCGGCGTGCCACTCGAAGTGCGGCTTCGTCTCGATGAAGAGGCCGTCGAGCTCGTCGACCGGGGCGGTCAGGCAGGCGAGTCCCAGGTTGAAGGGACCGAGGCCGATACCGATGAAATCGTGCGGCCGGCGGGGGTCACGGGGCTCACGAGACGACTGCAAGGGATTCTCCCAGGTACTGCTCGGCGTGGGACGCGAGGAGGTCGAGCACGGCCTTGATGTCGGCCGTGGTGGTCTGCGGGTTGAGGAGGGTGAACTTCAGGTACTGCTTCCCGTCGACCCTGGTGCCGGCGACGACTGCCTCGCCGGAGGCGAACAGGGCCTTGCGGGCGTGCAGGTTGGCCTCGTCGACGAGGTCGTCGCGCACGTCGCCCTCGGGGACGTAGCGGAAGACCAGGGTGGAAATCTGCGGGCGGACGACGACCTCGTAGCGGGAGTCGGCGGCGATGACGTCCCAGCCGGCCGCGGCCAGGTCGACGACCTCGTCGAAGAGCTGCCCGATGCCGTCGGCGCCCATGGTGCGCAGGGTCATCCAGAGCTTGAGCGCGTCGAAGCGGCGGGTGGTCTGGATGGACTTGTCGACCTGGTTCGGGATCCGCTCCTCGGCCATGCGGCGCGGGTTGAGGTAGTCCGCGTGGTACGTGGCGTGCTTCAGGGTGTCGCGGTCGCGGACCAGCATCGCGCTGGAGCTGACGGGCTGGAAGAAGGACTTGTGGTAGTCGACCGTGACCGAGTCGGCGTGCTCGATGCCGTCGAGGAGGTGCCGGCGGGTGGGGGAGACCAGCAGTCCGCAGCCGTAGGCGGCGTCCACGTGCATCCACGCGGAGTGCTCGGCGGTCAGGCGGGCGATCTCGGGGAGCGGGTCGATGGACCCGAAGTCGGTGGTGCCGGCGGTGGCCACGACGGCCATCGGGTACAGGCCCTCGCGGACGCACTCCTCCAGCTCCAGGGCGAGGACGGAGGTGTCCATGCGGCGGTTGCGGTCGACCGGGACGGCGATGACGGCCTCGTAGCCGAGTCCGAGCATGGCGGCCGACTTCTTGACGCTGAAGTGGCTGGCCTCGGAGGTGAAGATGCGCAGCCGGGGCAGGACCTCGGACTTGGCCGGGGCGCGCCCGCTGCCCTGCATGATCTTCCGGCAGGCCTCGTCGCGGGCCAGGAGCAGCGCGTGGAAGTTGGACTGGCTGCCGCCGGAGGTGAAGATGCCGTCCGCGGCCGGTCCGAGGCCGATCCGCCCGGCGGTCCAGTCGATCAGGCGGCGCTCGATGAGGGTGCCGCCGATGGACTGGTCCCACGTGTCCAGGGAGGAGTTGACGGCCGAGAGGATCGCCTCGCCGAGGACGGCGGGGATGACGACCGGGCAGTTGAGGTGGCCCAGGTAGCGAGGGTGGTGGAAGTACACCGCGTCGCGCAGGTAGACCTCCTCCAGCTCGTCGAGGACGGCGGCCGGGTCCTCGAGCGGCCGGTCCAGGTCGATCCCGTTGATGACCGGGGCGAGTTCGTCGACCGATATCCCGGTGTGGGGACCCTGGACGGTCGCGAGTTTGGCCGCGACGCGCTCGACGCCCTCGGTGACGGAGCGGCGGTAGTGCTCCGAGGTCGTCTCGTTCAGGAGATGCGAGCGCATCAACTTTCCTCCGGGCAGGGGGAGAAGGGTGGGACAGATGTTTCTTAGGTTAGCCTAACCTAAGTTGCAAGCCAAATAGAGGCGGGCCCTGGCCGGAAATGCCAGGGCCCGCCGGAGAGCTGTCGAGAGTGTCGGGGGGTGCGCGGTGAAGGCGCGTGCGGCTGCCGGGAGTCCGCTACAGCTCGGCGCCGGGGTCCTCGCTGGGCGCCTGGCCCGCGTACGCCTCGGCGAGGAGCTCCTCCTCGCTCGCACCCAGGCGCCAGTAGCCGGTGAAGCGCACCGCGCGCCGGTCGATGGAACGTTCCTGCACCAGGTGGCGGCGCACCGCGCGGATCGTGCCGGCCTCGCCCGCCAGCCAGGCGTACGGGGTCCCGGAGACGGGCAGTTCGGCCGCGCGCACCGTGTCCACGACGCGCTCGGTGCGGCCCGGGCCGGCCTCCCGCACGATCCAGGTGATGTCCGTGGCCGCCGGGGCGGACAGGTCGAGCCGGTCGTCGGCGTGCGGCACCTCGAAGAAGGCCTTGACCCGCATGCCGGAGTCGAGCCCCGCCAGGATGGCCGCGGCAGCGGGCAGCGCCGTCTCGTCCGCGTACATCACCAGCGCGTCGGTGCCCGCGGGCGGCTGGAAGCGCACGGACTTGTTCTCCGCGACGGCCGGCCCGATCGCCAGGATCCGGCGGCCGGTCACCGCCCGCCCGGCCCAGGAGGAGGCCGGGGAGGAGTCCCCGTGCAGCACGAAGTCGATGTCGACCTCGACCGCCCCCTCGGCCGTCGTGCGCTGCTCGCGCACGGTGTAGGAGCGCATCACCGGGCGCTCCCCGTCCGGCATCCCGCGCCAGCCCGCGAACCAGGTGTCCTCGTCCGTGGACGGGAGTTCGGTGTGCTCCCGGTGGGCGGGCGGCAGGAAGAGCGACAGGCTCTGGTCCCGGCCGCCCGAGCGGAAGCCCGCGAGGGACTCGCCGCCGAAGGTGACCCGCAGGAACGAGTGGCCGAGGCGGCGGGTGCGGACCACTTCCATCGTGAAGAAGCGGAAGTGGGCCACGGCCTCGGCGGCCTCGGCGCTCTCGGGCGCGGTGGCGGTCATGCGGAGTCCCCCTGGGAGTCGAGTGGGCGCCGGACCCGGGGCGGTTGCCGCGGGCCCGGCGCCGGTGGCCGGTGGTGCCGTCAGGCCGGTGGGTGCCGTCAGGCCTGTGGTGCCGTCAGGCCGGTGGTCAGCTGACCTTCTTGGCGCCCTGGATGGCCTTGGCCAGGTCCTCCAGGATCTTGGTGCACTTCTCGTACGAGTAGATCGGCTCGGTCACGCGCGGGGCGACCTGGCCGGCCTTGACGGCGGGCAGCTCGGTCCAGGTCGGCTTGGCCTTCAGGTCCTCCGGCTGCGCGGTGCCGGTGCGGTTGTCGAGCAGGACCAGGTCGGCCTTGTACTTGCCGGCGTTCTCCCAGCTGAGGCTCTCGAAGAAGCCGCCCTGGTCGAGCTTGTCCTTCTCCGGGACGACGAACTCGACGCCCAGGGTCTCGAAGTACTTCAGGTCGGCCGAGGTCTTCGGGGTGGAGACGTAGAACAGGTCGGCGGTGCCGGAGCCGACGAGCACCTTGATGCCCGGGTTGGCCTTGGTGGCCTCGCGGACCTTGGCGGCGGCGGCCTCGAAGGCGGCCTTGGCGTCGGTGGTCTTCTTGGTGTTCAGGTCGGCGCCCAGGGCCTTGGCCAGGTCGGCCGTGCGCTGCAGGGCCTTGTCCATGGAGGCGTCGCCGCCCGTGCCGATCGCGGCGGCCGGGGCCAGCTTCAGGATCTTGTCCTTGGAGGCCTCCGGGACGTACCAGTAGGTGCCGTCCCAGGTGTTGGTGACCAGCAGCTCGGGCTGGAGGGCGGCGTACTTCTCGACGTTGAACTCGTCGTAGACGTTGCCGAGGATCTCCACCTTGGAGATGTCCATCGAACCGGCCGTCACATCGGGCTTGCCGTCGGCGGTCTTGGTCGGGCCGAAAACGCCCTTGACCTGGACGCCGTAGTCGTAGAGCGCGGCGGCGGTGCCGGTGTAGGCCACGACGTTCTTCGGCTGGGCCTTGAGGCTGATGTCCTTGCCGAGGTCGTCCTTGAAGGTCCAGGCGCCCGAGGCCGCGGCACCCTTGTCCTTGTCGCCCTCGCTCTTCGCCGAGTCGGAGCCGCCGCCGCACGCGGTCAGCGCCGCGACGAGGCCGAGAGCGCCGCCGGCGGCGATGAGACCGCGACGGGTGAAGGGGGAGGTACGGGACTTGGGCATTTTGGTGTCCGCTTTCAGTACGTGCCGGGGCGACCACGGGGCCGTTCGCTGGGAAGGTTAGCCTAACCTTGGCTGAAAACGGTAAGGGGGCCCTAAGTTTCTTCGGGCCCCCTTGTGCTATACGCGAGTTCAGGCCGAGAAGCCCAGCTCCCGGGCGATGAGCATGCGCTGCACCTCGCTGGTGCCCTCGCCGATCTCCAGGATCTTCGAGTCGCGCCACATCCGGGCCACCGGGTACTCGTTCATGAACCCGTAGCCGCCGTGGATCTGCGTGGCCTCACGCGCGTTGTCGACCGCGACCGTCGAGGAGTACAGCTTCGCGATCGCCGCCTCCTTCTTGAACGGCTCGCCGGCGACGAGGCGGGAGGCGGCGTCGCGCCAGCCGATTCGAGCCATGTGCGCGCGCATCTCCATGTCCGCCAGCTTGAACTGGATGGCCTGGTTGTCGCCGATCGGCCGGCCGAACGCCTGCCGCTCCCTGGCGTACTTGACCGACTCGTCCACGCAGCCCTGCGCCAGGCCCGTGGCCAGCGCCGCGATGGCGATGCGGCCCTCGTCGAGGATCCGCAGGAACTGGGCGTACCCGCGGCCTTCCTGGCCCACCAGGTTCGCCAGCGGCACCCGGACGCCGTCGAAGGACAGCTCCCGGGTGTCGGAGGCGTTCCAGCCCACCTTGGAGTACGGGGCCGCCACCGTGAAGCCCGGGGTCCCGGACGGCACGATGATGGAGGAGATTTCCGGGCGGCCGTCCGGCTTGCGTCCTGTCACCGCGGTGACCGTGACCAGGCCGGTGATGTCCGTACCCGAGTTGGTGATGAAGCACTTCGAGCCGTTGATGACCCACTCGTCGCCGTCGCGGACGGCGGTGGTGCGGGTGCCGCCGGCGTCGCTGCCCGCACCCGGCTCGGTCAGGCCGAAGGCGCCGAGCATCTCGCCCGCGCACAGCTTCGGCAGCCACTGCTGCCTCTGCTCCTCCGTGCCGAACAGGTAGATCGGCATGGCACCCAGGGAGACGCCCGCCTCCAGGGTGATGGCGACCGAGGAGTCGACGCGGGCCAGCTCCTCCAGGGCGATGCCGAGGGCGAGGTAGTCGCCGCCCATGCCGCCGTACTCCTCGGGGAAGGGCAGACCGAACAGGCCCATGCTGCCCATCTCGCGGACGATCTCGTAGGGGAACTCGTGCCGCTCGTAGAAGTCGCCGATCTTGGGCGCGACGACATCGTGCGCGAACGCCTCCACGGTGCGGCGGAGTTCCTCGTGCTCGGGGGAGAGCCGGTGGTCGAGGGACATGTCTTCGTTACTCCTTGTGGGAGAGGGCGCGGACGGTTCTGGAGGGGCTCGGACGCCCCAGCTGTTCGGCCATCCACACGCTCGTGGCGGTGAGGGCGGCCAGGTCGACCCCGGTCTCGATGCCGAGGCCGTCGAGCATCCACACCAGGTCCTCGGTGGCGAGGTTCCCGGTGGCGCTCTTCGCGTACGGGCAGCCGCCGAGGCCGCCGGCGGAGGCGTCGACCGTGGTCACGCCGTGCTGGAGCGCGGCGAGGGTGTTGGAGAGGGCCTGGCCGTAGGTGTCGTGGAAGTGCACGCCGATCCGGTCGGTCGGCACGCCCTCCTCGTTGAGCTCGGACAGGAGCGCCTGCACGTGCCCGGGAGTGGCGACGCCGATGGTGTCGCCGAGGCTCAGCTCGTCGCAGCCGAGGTCGAGCAGGGCCTTGGCGACGCGGACCACCTGGTGGACCGGGACCGCACCCTCCCAGGGGTCGCCGAAGCACATGGACAGGTAGCCCCGCACATGCGCCTTCCCCTGCTTGGCCCGGGCCACGACGGGCTCGAACATGGCCAGGGACTCGGCGATCGTCCGGTTGAGGTTGCGGGAGGCGAAGGTCTCGGTCGCCGAGCCGAACACGGCGATCCGCTCCGCGCCGAGGGCCAGCGCCCGGTCCAGCCCGCGCTCGTTCGGCACCAGCACCGGCAGGTGCACCCCGGCCCGGGCGAGGTCGTCGAGCCGCGGGAACAACTCCTCGGCGTCCGCCAGTTGGGGTACCCACTTGGGGTGGACGAAGCTGGTGGCCTCGACCGTGGTCAGCCCGGCTGCGGCCAGCCGGCGGATGAACTCCGCCTTGACCGCGGTCGGTACGGCCGACTTCTCGTTCTGGAGCCCGTCGCGGGCCCCGACCTCGTGGATCCGCACCCGCGCCGGCAGGCCGGCGGCCGGGATGGTCATGGGCAGCCCGTTCATGCGCCCTCCTCCTCTGCGTCCTCGGGGGTGACCACGGCCAGGACCTGGTCCATGGCGACCGTGGTGCCCGGGGAGACGTCCAGCTCGGTGACGGTGCCGGCGTGCGGGGCGGAGATGACGTGCTCCATCTTCATCGCCTCAACGACCAGCAGGCTCTGGCCGGCGGCGACCCGGTCGCCGACCGCGACCTTCACGACGGTGACGGTGCCCGGCATCGGCGCCGCGAGGGTGTCGGCCCCCGCGTGGCCGCGGCCGCCGAGGGCCGCCGCGACCGGGTCGTGGTGCTGGACGTGCCAGCTGTCGCCGTCGCGGCCCAGCCAGGTCCCCTCCGGGGAGGCGGCGTGGCTGAAGGTGTGCGTGACGCCGTCGAGTTCGATGGTGAGGTGGTCGGCGGTGCGGCTGACGATCCGGCCCGCGGCCGGCCCGCCGGGGCCCTGCCCCGGACCCCGCGCCTCAATCACCGGCGGGGCTTGGTTCTGCCCGGCGCCGCTGTCGTGTGCGGGCTCCAGGAACTCCAGCCCTTCGCCCCGCCGGCGGGTGCGGATCGTGACCGGGTCCTGGCCCGGGAGGCGGAAGTGGTGCACCGTCCAGGCCGGGGTGCCGCCCATGCGCCAGCCGTTGCCCGAACCGAACGGGTCGGCCCAGGCGGGGTCCGGGGCGGAGCCCCGGTTCCGGGAAGGGGCGGCGTGGGGGAAGGACGTCCGGCCCAGCAGGGCGGCCGCCGCGTACACCTCTGACGGAACCCCCTCCGGCAGGAGGCCCGGCAGGTCGCGCTCGACCAGACCGGTGTCCATGTTCCCGGACACCACGTCCGGGTGGGCCAGCAGCCGCCGCAGGAAGCCGGCGTTCGTCTGCACACCCAGGATCACGGTGTCGGCCAGCGCCCCCCGCAGCACCCGCAGGGCGGCGGCCCGGTCCGGCCCGTACGCGATCACCTTCGACAGCATCGGGTCGTACGTGGAGCCCACGTCCACCCCGGCCGTCAGCCCGGAGTCCGTCCGCACCGACCGACCCGACGGCTCCGACAGCGCCAGCACCGTGCCGCCGGACGGCAGGAAGCCGCGGGCCGGGTCCTCCGCGCAGATACGGGCCTCGATGGCGTGCCCGGTCAGCGTCACGTCGTCCTGCGTGAGGCCGAGCTCGCCGCCGGCCGCCACCCGCAGCTGGAGCTCCACCAGGTCCAGGCCGGTGATCAGCTCCGTCACCGGGTGCTCCACCTGGAGGCGGGTGTTCATCTCCATGAAGTAGTAGGAGGACGGGTCCCCGCCGGGGACGATGAACTCCACCGTGCCCGCGCCGACGTACCCGCACGCCCGCGCCGCCTCCACCGCCGCCGCACCCATGGCGGCCCGGATCTCCGGGGTCAGCAGGACCGAGGGGGCCTCCTCGATGACCTTCTGGTGGCGCCGCTGGAGCGAGCACTCGCGCTCGCCCAGGTGCACCACGTTGCCGTGGGCGTCGGCCATCACCTGGATCTCGATGTGCCGCGGCCGGTCCACCCAGCGCTCCACGAGCAGCGTGTCGTCGCCGAAGGAGGAGCGGGCCTCGCGGCGGGCCGCCGCGATCTCGTCCGCGAGCAGCGCACCGTCGCGGACCAGGCGCATGCCCTTGCCGCCGCCGCCCGCGGAGGGCTTGAGCAGCACCGGCATACCGATCTTCTCGGCGGCCGCGACGAGTTCGGCATCGGACAGGCCGCTGCCGGAGGAGCCGGGGACCACGGGCACACCTGCGGCCCGTACGGTCTCCTTCGCCCGGATCTTGTCGCCCATCAGGGAGATCGCGGACGCGGGCGGGCCGATGAAGGACAGGCCCGCCCCGGCGCAGGCCTCGGCGAACGCCGCGTTCTCCGCGAGGAAGCCGTAGCCGGGGTGGACGGCCTCGGCGCCGGTGCGCCGGGCCGCGTCGAGCAGCCGCTCCACGGACAGGTAGCTCTCGGCGGCCGCGGCCGGGCCGATGCGGACGGCCGTGTCGGCCTCCCGTACGTGCCGGGCGTCCGCGTCGGCGTCGCTGAACACGGCCACGGACCGGATCCCGAGCTCCCGCAGGGTGCGGATGACCCGGACCGCGATCTCGCCCCGGTTGGCCACAAGGACAGTGCTGAACATTGGGGTCCTCACGTCACAGGTCTCAGGTCACATACGGAAGATGCCGAAGGCCGGCTGCGCCGGGTCCCTCTGCGGCAGCGGCGCGTTCGCGCACGCCGTCAGGGCCAGGCCCAGCACCTGCCGGGTCTCCAGGGGGTCGATGACGCCGTCGTCCCACAGCCGGGCCGTGGCGTAGTAGGCGTTGCCCTGCTCCTCGTACTGGGCGCGGACCGGGGCCTTGAAGGCCTCCTCGTCGTCCAGCGGCCACTCCTGGCCGGCGGCCTCCAACTGGTCGCGCTTGACCGTGGCCAGGACGGAGGCGGCCTGCTCGCCGCCCATCACCGAAATCTTGGCGTTGGGCCACATCCACAGGAAGCGGGGGCTGTACGCCCGGCCGCACATCGAGTAGTTGCCCGCGCCGTACGAGCCGCCGACGACCACCGTCAGCTTCGGCACGCGCGTGCAGGCCACGGCGGTGACCATCTTCGCGCCGTGCTTGGCGATGCCGCCGGCCTCGTAGTCGCGGCCGACCATGAAGCCGGAGATGTTCTGGAGGAACAGCAGCGGGATCCCGCGCTGGTCGCACAGCTCGATGAAGTGGGCGCCCTTCTGGGCGGATTCGGCGAAGAGGATGCCGTTGTTGGCGATGATGCCGACCGGGTGGCCGTGGATCCGGGCGAAGCCGGTGACCAGCGTGGTGCCGAACTCCGCCTTGAACTCCTGGAAGCGGGAGCCGTCGACGATCCGGGCGATGATCTCGCGGGCGTCGTAGGGGGTGCGGGAGTCGACGGGGACCGCGCCGTACAGGCCGTACGGGTCCGCCTTCGGCTCCTCGGCGGGCTCGACCGACCAGGGCAGGGCCCCGCGCTCGGGCAGGGTCGCCACGATGTTCCGCACGATCCGCAGCGCGTGCGCGTCGTCCTCCGCGAGGTGGTCGGTCACGCCGGAGACGCGGCTGTGCACCTCGCCGCCGCCGAGCTCCTCGGCCGTGACCACCTCGCCGGTGGCCGCCTTCACCAGCGGCGGGCCGCCGAGGAAGATCGTGCCCTGGTTGCGGACGATGACCGCTTCGTCGCTCATCGCCGGCACGTACGCGCCGCCGGCGGTGCAGGAGCCGAGGACGGCCGCGATCTGCGGGATGCCGGCGCCGGACATGCGGGCCTGGTTGTAGAAGATGCGGCCGAAGTGCTCGCGGTCGGGGAAGACCTCGTCCTGCATGGGGAGGAAGGCGCCGCCGGAATCGACCAGGTAGAGGCAGGGGAGACGATTCTCCAGCGCGACTTCCTGGGCCCGCAGGTGCTTCTTGACCGTCATCGGGTAGTAGGTGCCGCCCTTGACCGTGGCGTCGTTCGCGACGATCACGCACTCCCGTCCGCTGACCCGGCCGATGCCGGCGATCACACCGGCGGCCGGGGCCGCGCCCCCGTACATGCCCTCGGCTGCCAGCGGGGCCAGCTCGAGGAAGGGGGAGCCGGGGTCCAGGAGGGTGTCCACCCGGTCGCGGGGCAGCAGCTTCCCGCGCGCGGTGTGGCGGGCGCGGGCCTTCTCGCCGCCGCCGAGCCGGGCCGCGTCCAGGCGGGCGCGCAGGCCCTCGGCGAGTTCGCGGTGGGCGGCCTCGTTGGTGCGCCAGGCCTCGGACGCCGGGTCGGCGGCGCTCGTGAGGACGGGTGCCTGCTGCATCGGTCGAGCTCCCTTGCTCGGTCCACGCGGTTAATGAGCGTTAACCTCTGTGGAGCCAAGGTTAACGATCGCTAACGGCCCTGTCTAGAATGGATTCCCATGAGCACTTCAGCGGCCGCCCCGACCCGTCGCGAGCAGATCCTCAGTGAGGCAGCCCGCCTCTTCGCCGAACGCGGATTCCACGGCGTCGGTGTGGACGAGATAGGCGCCGCGGTGGGCATCAGCGGCCCCGGGCTGTACCGGCACTTCGCGGGCAAGGACGCCATGCTCGCGGAGCTGCTCGTCGGCATCAGCGAGCGGCTGCTGACCGGCGGGCGCCGCCGGGTGGAGGAGGCCGACGGGGACCCGTCCGCGGTCCTGGCCTCGCTGATCGACAGCCACATCGACTTCGCGCTCGACGACCGCGCGCTGATCACCCTGCACGACCGGGAGCTCGACCGGCTCCGCGAGGCCGACCGCAAGCTGGTACGCCAGCTCCAGCGCAAGTACGTCGAGCTGTGGGTGGATGTCGTACGGTCCCTGCACCCGCAGGTCGGCGAGGCCGAGGTGCGGGTGGCCGTGCACGCCGTCTTCGGCCTGCTGAACTCCACTCCGCACCTGGCGGCGCTCGGCCGGGAGGCGACGGAGGCGCTGCTGCGCCGGCTCGCGCACGGGGCGTTCGGGGCGCTGACCGCGTGACACGACGCGTCCGACGGCTGGGATGGAACCGGCGCATCCGGGGTCGCGGCGGCAGAATGGGCCGCATGCCGAAGCCGATAGAGACGTCCGTACCCGCCCGCGCCGAGCTCATCGAACACCTGGTTCGCACGCGGATCGCCGGACAGGTCGCCACCCCGCGCGAGAACAACCTGTCCCACTACCGCAAGCTCGCCAACGGCGACCGGCACTACTGGCTCGGCCTGGAACTGGGCGACCGCTGGACCGACGAGCAGGACGTGCTCGCGGTGATGGCCGAACGCTGCGGGGTCGTCGACGACCCCGAGCACCGGCAGGGCCAGGACACCATCGACCCGGAACTGACCGTGGACGCCCTCGACCGGATGGCGGCCCGGCTGCACAAGGCGGCCCTGGACCGCCAGCGCGTCCTGCTGGCCACCGGCCACCCGGGCGGTCTGCTCGACGTCCACCGGGCCACCGCCGACGCCCTGCGGGCGGCGGGCTGCGAGATCGTCGTGATCCCGTCCGGGCTGACGGCCGACGAGGCCTCGGTGTGGCAGTTCGCCGACATCGCGGTACTGGAGCGGGGCGCCACCCTGTGGCACACCCACTCCCCGGCGCCGATGGCCGCGATCCTCGACGGCCTCGCCGCGGCCGGCCGCCCGCAGCCGGACCTGGTCGTCGCCGACCACGGCTGGGCGGGCTGCGCCGCACAGCGCGGGCTGGACGCGGTGGGGTACGCGGACTGCAACGACCCCGCCCTGTTCCTCGGCGAGGCGGAGGGCACCCTCCAGGTGGTGGTCCCGCTGGACGACCACGTCCGCGACCCGCGCTTCTACGACCCGATGGTCGCGTACCTGCTGAACGCGGCGGGTCTCCTGGAGGGCTGAGCCCGGACTGAAGGGGCGCTCCAGGACCTCTCCGGCGGGCGCGCGCCCCGCGCACGTCCGCCGGGAGGTCCGGGCCTCAGGGGGCGATGGGCAGCCGGCGCTTGTGGTCGGTCAGGCGGTAGCGGCGGACGATCGTCTCGAAGGCCCGCTCGTCCACCGGCTTGCCCTCCAGGAAGTCGTCGATCTGGTCGTACGTGACCCCGAGCGCGTCCTCGTCGGCCTTGCCCGGGTCGAGGGTCTCCAGGTCGGCCGTCGGCGTCTTCCACACCAGCCCGGCCGGCGCGCCCAGCGCGTCCGCGACGGCGCGCACCCGCCGCTTGGTCAGACCGGTCAGCGGGACCACGTCCGCGGCGCCGTCGCCGAACTTGGTGAAGAAGCCGGAGACCGCCTCGGCGGCGTGGTCGGTGCCGACGACCAGGCCGTCGTGCGCGCCGGCCGCCGCGTACTGGGCGATCATGCGCTGGCGGGCCTTGATGTTGCCGTGCACGAAGTCCTGGTGGTGGGCGTCGCGGAAGCTCACGCCGGCGGCCGCCGTGGCGTCGAGGGCGGCGTCGCTCGCGGGCTTGATGTCCACGGTCAGCACCCGGTCGGCCCGGATGAAGGAGAGCGCGAGCTGGGCGTCGTGCTCGTCGGCCTGGACCCCGTAGGGCAGCCGCATCGCGTAGAACACCGCCTCGTGTCCGGCGGCCCGGGCCCGCTCGACGGCGAGCTGGCACAGCCGGCCGGTGGTGGTGGAGTCCACGCCGCCGCTGATGCCGAGCACGAGGGAGCGCAAGCCCGCGGAGGTCAGCCGCTCGGTGAGGAAGGCCACCCGGCGCTCGATTTCCCGCTCGGCGTCGAAGGCCTCGGCGACCTCCAGTTCCCGGGCGATCTCCTGCTGGAGGGCGATGGACGCCGGCTCGCTCACGTCTGCTCCTTGTTCCGGCCGCGGTGTGCTGTCGCGCCCACCCTACCGAGGGGGTGTCCGGGGGCCGGGGCCGGACGGCCGCCCGGACCGCCCCGGCCGGGGCGCGTCAGGCGCGCGGGACGCGTACGACGCCCTCCTGGATCACCGTCACGGCCAGCCGGCCGTCCTGCGTCCAGATGCGCGCCTGGCCGAGGCCCCGCCCGCCGTGCGAGGTGGGGGAGTCCTGGTCGTACAGCAGCCACTCGTCGGCCCGGAACGGCCGGTGGAACCACATCGCATGGTCCAGCGAGGCCCCGACCACGTCGCCGACCGCCCAGCCGCCCCGGCCGTGCGCGAGCAGCACCGAGTCGAGCAGGGTCATGTCCGAGACGTACGTGGCCAGACAGGTGTGCAGCAGCGGGTCGTCGCCCTCCAGCTTGCCGGCCGTCCGGAACCACACCTGTGAGCGCGGCTCCACCGGCTCGCCGATGGTGCCCCACGGCGGGGTCGTCGCGTACCGCAGGTCCACCGCGGCGCGCGACTCCAGCAGCCGGTCCACCGCGCCCGGGTCCAGGAACAGGTCCCGATGGGCGGGCAGGGACTCGGCCGCGGTCGGCAGGCTCTCCGGGTCCGGGGCGTCCGGCATCGCGACCTGGTGGTCGAGGCCTTCCTCGTACACCTGGAAGGAGGCCGAGAGATGGAAGATCGGCTGGCCGTGCTGGACGGCGACGACCCGCCGCGTGGTGAAGGAGCGCCCGTCGCGGATCCGGTCCACGGAGTAGACGATGGGCGCGCCCGGGTCGCCCGTGCGCAGGAAGTACGAGTGGAGCGAGTGCGCGGTGCGGTCCCCGGGCACGGTCCGGCCGGCCGCGACCAGGGCCTGGGCCGCGACCTGTCCGCCGAAGACGCGCGGCACCAGGGACGTGCGGCTGGTGCCGCGGAAGATGTTCTCCTCGATCTGCTCCAGGTCGAGCAGATCGAGGAGATCCGTGAGTGCCTCGCTCAAGGGGACTTACAGCCCCATCGACTTGGCGATGATCGACTTCATGATCTCGCTGGTGCCGCCGTAGATGCGGTTGACGCGGTTGTCGGCGTACAGGCGGGCGATCGGGTACTCGTTCATGTAGCCGTAGCCGCCGTGCAGCTGGAGGCACCGGTCGATGACGCGGTGGGCGACCTCGGTGCAGAACAGCTTCGCGGAGGCTGCCTCGGCCGGGGTCAGCTCGCCGGCGTCCAGGGCCTCCAGGGCGCGGTCGGCGACGGCCTGGGCGGCGTCCACCTCGGCCTGGCAGGCGGCCAGTTCGAACTTCGTGTTCTGGAAGTGGGCGACCGGCTTGCCGAAGACGGTGCGCTCGGTCACGTACTGCTGGGCGAACCGGACGGCCGCGGCGGCCTGGGCGTACGCGCCGAAGGCGATGCCCCAGCGCTCGGAGGCCAGGTTGTGGCCGAGGTAGTAGAAGCCCTTGCCCTCCTCGCCGAGCAGGTCCTCGACCGGGACCTTGACGTCGACGAAGGCCAGCTCGGCGGTGTCGGAGGTCTTCAGGCCCAGCTTGTCGAGCTTGCGGCCGATGGAGTAGCCCTCGGACTTGGTGTCCACGGCGAAGAGGGAGATGCCGAAGCGGCGGTCCTGCTCGCTCGGGGCGGAGGTGCGGGCGCAGACGATGACGCGGTCGGCGTGCACACCGCCGGTGATGAAGGTCTTGGCGCCGTTGAGGACGTAGTGCGTGCCGTCCTCGGAGAGCTTGGCGGTGGTCTTCATGCCCGCGACGTCGGAGCCGGTGCCCGGCTCGGTCATCGCCAGCGCCCACATCTCCTCGCCGGAGACGAACTTCGGGAGGAAACGCTTCTTCTGCTCGTCGGTGGCGAGCATCTTGATGTAGGGCAGGGCGAGCAGGACGTGCACGCCGGAGCCGCCGAAGTTGACGCCCGCGCGGGAGGTCTCCTCGTAGAGGACGGCCTCGAACTTGTGGGTGTCCAGGCCGGCGCCGCCGAACTCCTCGGGGACGTTGATGCCGAAGACGCCCAGCTCGCCGAGCTTGTAGTAGAAGTCGCGGGGCGCCTGGCCGGCGGCGAACCACTCGTCGTAGACGGGTACGACCTCGGCCTCGATGAAGGCGCGGATGGTCTCCCGGAAGGCCTCGTGGTCCTCGTTGAACACCGTACGGCGCACGGCCGGCTCCCTTCGTCGCGGCGGTCCGCCGCTTATGTCTAAGCGCTTGCTCATACAAAGTTACCGGCGAGTTGTCGACTCTGTCCAGAGCCGTGCAGACGGTATGACAAGCGCCACCTCCCCAGGTCGGCAGCCCGGCGGCGCCCTCAGGGCCGTCCCCGCCAACTCCCCTGACCCGGAGCCCGGTTACCCGCAGGGGGCGGCTCCTCTCCACGGACGATCCGACGGCCGCACGCGATCACCAGGATGGAATCCGTCCACAGCAGCAGCCAAGCCAGGAGCCCGTATGAACCGCCGCACCCGCACCGCCCTCGCCGCCGCCCTCCTCCTCGGCCTCACCGCCGGCCCCCTGGGCGCCACCGCCTTCGCCGCCGCGGCCCCCGCCCCTGCCGCCGTCACCGTGCAGGGCCCCGACAGCGCGGCGCTGCGCGCGGCCCTCGCCGGGCTGCCGGACCAGGACGCCACGGCGGCCCTGGTCCGCGTCGGCGGGAACGGCCGGTGGACGGGCACCGCCGGCGTACGCGACCTCAGGACCGGAGCCCCCGCCCTCGCCGACGCCCGCTTCCGGGCCGGCTCGACCACCAAGGTCGTCACCGCGGCGGTGGTCCTCCAGCTCGCCGCCGAGGGCAGGGTCGACCTGAACGCCCCGGTCCAGCGCTACCTCCCGGACCTCCTCCCGGCCTCCTTCACCGAGCCGATCACGGTCCGGAACCTCCTCAACTTCACCAGCGGCATCCAGTCGGGCATCAGCTTCGGCGACACCGTGGAGGAGGAGTACCCGCACCGCTTCGAGACGATCACCCCCCAGCAGGCGGTGGCCTCCGGGACGGCCAAGGGCCCGGCCTTCTCCCCGGGCACCAAGCAGCAGTACAACAACATCAACTACACGATCCTCGGCATGCTGATCGAGAAGACCACCGGCGACACCTACGCCCACCAGGCCGAGGTCCGGATCTTCCGCCCGCTCGGCATGACCGGCACCTCCTTCCCCAAGGGCACCGACCCCCGCATCCACGGCCCGCACAACCGCGGCTACCAGCTCATGAACGGCAAGCCGGTCGACGTCACCCAATGGAACATGTCCGACCGCTTCGCCGCCGGTGACATGATCTCCACCACCCGCGACCTGGAGCGCTTCCTCGTCGCCCTCTTCCGCGGCCAGGTCGTCCCGGAGCCCCAACTCGCCGAAATGTTCACGATCCCGAACATCCCCGGGGCCACCCGCAGCGCCAGCCTCGAACGCCACGTCATCAACGGCCAGGAGGTCTGGGGCAAGACCGGTGCCCGCCCCGGCTACCACACGGTGATCGCCGCCACCCGCGACCTCTCCCGCACCCTCGTCTACTCGGTCAACAGCACCGACGCCAAGGGCGACGGCCTGAAGACCATCCAGCGCTTCGCCTTCCCGGCCTTCAACCGCTGAGACCCGGATCGCGGGCGCGCCGATGAATTCCTCCCGCGCTCGCGGTCTACCGTCACGACACACTGACGAAGGAGCCAACCCATGGGTACGTACATCCAGCTCGGCGCGGTGAAGACCTGGTACGACGAGCACGGCGCGGGCGACCCCCTCGTCCTCCTGCACGGCGGCCTGGTCGACGCCCGCTTCTTCGAACCGAACCTGCCCGCCCTCGCGCGCCACTTCCACGTCTACACCCCGGAACGCCGAGGCCACGGCCACACCCCGGACGTACCCGGCCCCATCACCTACCAGCTGATGGCCGACGACACGATCGCCTTCCTCGAAACGGTGGTCGGCGAGCCCGCCGACCTGGTCGGCCACAGCGACGGCGCCCTCGTCGCCATGCTGGTCGCGATGCAGCGCCCGGAACTCGTCAAGCGCCTGGTCCTGATCAGCGGCGGCTTCAACAAGTCAGGCGAGGCGATGCCCGACATGGAGTGGGACGTCGACCAGCTCTTCGCGTTCCTCGGCCCGGCCTACGGCGAGGTCTCCCCGGACGGCATCGACCACTTCAAGACCGTCGCCACGAAGATCGGCGACATGGCCGCCAAGGAGCCGAACCTCCAGGCCTCCGACCTGTCGGCGGTCACGGCCCGCACCCTCGTCATGTTCTCCGACGACGACCTGGTCACCCCACAACACATGATCGACACATACGACGCCCTCCCCCACGCCGAACTCGCCGTCGTTCCCGGCACCTCCCACTTCCTCACCCAGGAGAAGCCGGCCCTGGTCAACGCCATCGTCCTGGACTTCCTCACGAACGACCCGGTCCCGACGGTGGCCGCCATCCGCCGCGCAGCCCACTGACGAACCCACCGCCAACGGCCCGCAGCCGCCACCCACCGGAAGCACGCAGCGATCCCCTGCGCACCACACCCCCGCCCGGCGGACGGCCCCAAGCGGCTTCGCTGATGCAGGCCGGCGGTATCCCGTAGGGGGCCACCGGGGCGGGACACCGCGCTCGGGGGATCACCGCGCCGGGTCCGCAGGGCCCGAGCCGGAGCCCGCCCCGCCCTCCCACCGCAACGCGAACCACAGCTCCGCCCGCGCATCCGGATCGTCCAGGTCCCGCCCGAGCAGCACCGCACAGCGGGCAACGCGCTGCCGGACCGTGTTCCGGTGCACTCCCAGGGCGGCGGCACTGCGGTCCCAGCTGCCGTGGTGGGCCAGCCAGCCCCGCAGCGTCTCGCGCAGCACGGGAGCCAGCGGGGCGAGCAGCGCCTCTGCATGCGCCCGGGCCTCGGCTTCGCCGACCAGGCCCGCGAAGCCGGGGTCGGTGTGGCGGGCCAGCGGGGCACGGGCCGCCTCGGCGCGGTCCAGGGCGCGCCGGGCCTGCGCGTCGGCGGTGGCCAGGGCTTCGGGCGCGGCCGGGGCACTGACCCCGAGCCGCCATCCGGGCTGCGGGCCGGGATCCCGGTCGGTGAGGAGCCGTACGGCGGGGCCGCCGGGACCGGGCCGCGGATCCAGCAGTACGGTCCCCAGCGCCGCGGCGAGGGCCCGCGGGTCGGGATCGGTGCCGCCGCCGCGGGCGTGGACCGCGTACCAGGGGCCGGGGCCCAGCACCTCCGCCGGTGAGCCGCCGAGCAGCAGCCGGGCCAGGGCGGCGGTGTCGTCCCCGGCCGGCCGCTCGGCGGTGAGCAAGGTCAGCAGGACGGCGGCGACCGAGGCGACGGTGTGGTCGCCGGGGGTACGGGACGGGGTGGCCGTTCCCAGGACGGCATGCCGCCCCGCATGCCGGCCGAGGGCGTACGCGGCGAGGTGCCGGCCCCCGGCCTGGTCGGTGGCGGTTGCGGGACCCCCGGCCCGGCCGACCCGGGCCAAGAGCGCATCCAGAGCGGCATCGCCACCAGCCGGCGGCGGGGTCCCCGCGGCCCGCCCGTCCGGCCACAGCACCACGTACCCGCCGAGGCTCGCCGCAAGGCGGGACAACACCGCCGGGACCGGATCCGGCCGGGCCGCGGCCGCGGCGAGGGCCTGCTGGGCCTCGGTCACGCGGCGCAGCTCACGGGTCCGCGCCTCGGCCATCAGCCGCCACACCGTGCGGGCGACCGCGGTGAACGGGGTGCGCGGCGGGACCTCCAGCAGCGGCAGCCCGTGCCGCGCACAGGCGTCGGCAAGCGCAGGCGGGACCTCCTCGTGCACGGGGGCCACACCGAACCCGAGGGCGGCAGCCCCGGCGGCAACGAGCCGGGCCACGTACCGGTCGTAGGGGGCGTAGGAGGCGGGACCGTGCCCACCGGGACCCTCGGCAGCAGGCTCGTTCCCGGGCCCGGCACCCGCAGTGAGCAGGAGCTCCCCGCCCAGCAGGTAGGGCGACGGATCGGCCATCTCGGAGGCGTGCACCCCGTGCACCCACGCCTCGGCCGGCCCGGCCAGATGCCGCAGCCCGAGCTCCCGGTCCCCGAGCAGCGCGCCCAGCGGCACAGGCGGCACGGGAGAGACGGCAGGCCCCACGCCCGAGGCCCCCGCTGGCCGCGAGGCCCCCGCCGCCCCCGTTGCCCCCGCCGCCCCCGTTGCTCCGGTCGTTGCCGTCGCCCGCGACACGGCAGAATTCTCCGGACCGGGCTTTTCCGGTATGCGAGGTTCGCCCATGGATACTCCGGACACGTCAGCAGGGTCGTATGTATGAAACGTACACTTCGCGCCCCCTTGGACGCGCCTTACGCTCGAAGGACCGCACAGTAGGACCTCCCGAAGGGCACCCCCATGAGCACCGAGCAGACGCCCCAGACGCCGCGCGGACCGGTCGACTCCTCCCGCATCCCGCGCTACGCGGGCCCCGCGACCTTCGCCCGGCTGCCCCGCCTGGACGAGGTCGGCTCGGTGGACGTCGCCGTCGTCGGCGTGCCCTTCGACTCCGGCGTGTCCTACCGCCCCGGCGCCCGCTTCGGCGGCAACGCCATCCGCGAGGCCTCCCGCCTGCTGCGCCCGTACAACCCGGCGCAGGACGCCTCCCCGTTCGCGCTCGCGCAGGTCGCCGACGCCGGTGACATCGCCGTGAACCCCTTCAACATCAACGAGGCCGTCGAGACGGTCGAGGCCGCCGCCGACGAGCTGCTGTCCGCCGGCTCCCGCCTGATGACCCTCGGCGGCGACCACACCATCGCCCTCCCGCTGCTCCGCTCGGTCGCGAAGAAGCACGGCCCGGTCGCCCTGCTGCACTTCGACGCCCACCTGGACACCTGGGACACGTACTTCGGCGCCGAGTACACGCACGGCACGCCGTTCCGCCGCGCCGTCGAGGAAGGCATCCTCGACACCGAGGCCCTCTCGCACGTCGGTACCCGCGGCCCGCTGTACGGCAAGCAGGACCTCGACGACGACGCCAAGATGGGCTTCGGCATCGTGACCTCCGCCGACGTGTACCGCCGCGGCGCGGACGAGATCGCCGACCAGCTGCGCCAGCGCATCGGCGACCGCCCGCTGTACATCTCCATCGACATCGACGTCCTGGACCCGGCGCACGCGCCCGGCACCGGCACGCCGGAGGCGGGCGGCATGACCTCCCGCGAGCTGCTGGAGATCATCCGCGGCCTGGCCTCCTGCAACCTGGTCTCCGCCGACGTGGTCGAGGTCGCCCCGGCGTACGATCACGCCGAGATCACCTCGGTCGCGGCCTCCCACACCGCGTACGAGCTGACCACGATCATGAGCCGCCAGATCGCCGCGGCGAAGGGCAAGTAAGCCCCTCCCGGCGTGTCGGCAGCGCCGCCAGGCACGTCAGCACGGAAGGCACGTAACAGCGTGACGCACGACCACGACCTGGTCCTCCGCCCCACCGACGCCCAGCGGGCGGCGGCCCTCGCGCCGCCGCCGGGCCGGACGGGCGGGGACCTGGTCGTGGAGACGCTGCGCGGGCTCGGTGCGACCACCGTGTTCGGGCTGCCGGGGCAGCACGCCCTCGGGCTGTTCGACGCGGTGGGCCGCTCCGACCTGCGGCTGATCACCCTCCGCGTCGAGAACAACGCCGGCTTCGCCGCCGACGCGTACGGCCGGCTCACCGGCGAGGCGGTGCCCCTCCTCCTGTCCACCGGCCCGGGCGCCCTGACCGCGCTCCCCGCACTCGCCGAGGCGGCGGCGGCTTCCTCGCCCGTACTGGCGATCTCCTCCCAAATCCCCACTGCGGGCCTGGGCGGCGGCCGGCGCGGCCACCTCCACGAGCTGCGCGACCAGGCCGCCTCCTTCCGGGACGTGGTCAAGTCCGTCCACCTCGCCCGGACCCCCTCCCAGATCCCCTCCACCATCGCCGAGGCCTGGGAGTCGGCGCTGACCGCCCCGCACGGGCCGGTGTGGGTGGAGATCCCGGAGGACGTGCTCCGCGCCGAAACGTTCATCCCGCAGGTCACCGGCATGGACGCCACCCCGCACGAGCTCGCCCCGCGCCCCGAGCTGACGGCCCTCGCCGCGCACTGGCTGGAGAACGCCGAACGCCCCGTGATCATCGCGGGCGGCGGCGTCATCCGCTCGGACGCAGCAGGCAAGCTGAAGCAACTCGCCGAACGCCTCTCCGCCCCCGTGGTCACCACCTTCGGCGGCAAGGGCGCCTTCCCCTGGACCCACCCGCTCTCCCTCCAGTCCTGGCTGGAGGACCGCCACACGACCGACTTCCTGGAGGACGCGGACGTCCTCCTCGTCGTCGGCTCCGGCCTGGGCGAGCTGTCCTCGAACTACCACACGTTTCGGCCCGGCGGCCGGGTGATCCAGATCGAGGCGGACCTCGGCAAGCTGGAGTCCAACCACCCCGCGCTCGGCATCCACGCGGACGCCCGCCTCGCGCTCCAGGCCCTCCTCGAAACCGTGGCCGAACGCCGGGACCCCACCGCCCCCGACCGCGTCCGCGCGGTCCTGTCTGCCGTCGCAGACCGGCTGGCCCCCCAGAACCTCACCCTGGAGCAGGACCTCCTCCACTCCATCAGGTCGGCCCTCCCGCCCCGCTCCCCGTCGTTCTGGGACATGACGATCCTGGCGTACTGGGCGTGGTCGGCCTTCGACCCGAAGCACCCGAACACCATGCACTCGGCCCAGGGCGCGGGCGGCCTCGGCTACGCCTTCCCCGCGGCCCTCGGGGCCTGCCTGGCCGAGCCGGGCACCCCGGTTTTGGCCGTCTCCGGCGACGGCGGCGCGATGTACTCCCTGGCCGAGCTGGCCACTGCCCGGCAGCACGACCTCGACGTCACCTGGCTGATCGTCGACGACGGCGGCTACGGCATCCTGCGCGAGTACATGACGGACGCCTTCGACGGCCGCACGACCGCGACGGAGCTGGACCGCCCCGACTTCGTGGCCCTGGCGGAATCCTTCGGCGTCCCGGCGACCCTGACCGCCCCGGACGCCCTCCGCGCGGACCTGGCGAAGGCTCTCGCCACCCCGGGCCCCTCGGTGGTGGTACTTCCGGCCAAACTCCGCATGTTCGCCCCCACGCACGGTTAAGGCTTGCTCAGGGCTCATAGAGTGCCGTGATCAGGTGGGCGAAGTGCGAGGGGGAGCAGTGTCGTTCGAGGAGGAGCGGGGCCGGAACACGCAGTCGGCCGCGACCGAGGGCCCGGCGCCGCAGATGCGGCTGAACCAGCTCGCCGCCGACCCGGGCGGCGGCTCCGGGACGCCCGGCGGGTACGGCGTGCTGGCCACGGCCCCTCCCGAGAAGAAGAAGGCGGCCAACACCATCGAGAACGTCCTGCAGCCCGGCACGACGAAGGCCGCGGACGCGGCGGACGAGCCGACCAAGAACGCGGTCAAGGCCTTCACCGGCTGGGATACGGCGGCCGGTCTGACGAAGGCGCACACGCACTGGGACGACCAGGTCAAGCGCCTGATGGCACGGCTGGACTCGGAGAAGACAGCCCTGCGCGGGGCGTCGAACCTGTTCACCGGGACCGACCAGCTGACGGGCCGGAGCTTTCAGCCGGTGCAGTCCAAGGTCACGGGACTCTAGGGGGAGACGGACGTGCCGAACTACGCCGAGATCATGCAGACGGACATCTCAGCGCTCACCACGGCCGCCGACGGCTGGAAGGCCATGGCGACGCAGTTCAAGACCATGGAGGACGTCTACAAGGACGAGGTCCAGAAGGTCTCCGCCGGCAACGGCTGGCTGGGCACCAGCGCCACGACCGCCGCCACCAACTCCTCCGTCACGCGCCAGGAGTACGCGTCGGCGCAGAAGGAGGCGCTGGCCATGGAGTCGCTGCTCCGAGACGCGCACGCCCGGTTCACGGACCTCAAGGGCCGGGTGGTGTCCGCCGTGTCGGACGCCAGGGACGCCGGCATGAAGGTCTCGGACGCCGGTATCGCGAGCTTCGACTTCTCCAAGGTCGACGCCGGCACTGCGAACGCGGCGCGGCACGATCCCGACCTCCCGGAGGTTGAGCGGGCCTGGACCCGCCGGATCGCGGACACCGTCAAGGCGGTCACGGAGTTCGACGCGGACGTCAAGACCGCCCTGCTGAACGCGTCGGGCGCGGACGGCACGGCGATGTTCGGCTTCAACCCGAAGCCCGTCAACGACGTCGAGGCGGTGGAGGCGCTGGCCCTCACCCAGAAGATCCGTGACGGCAAGGCCTCTCCGGAGGAACTGCGGCACTACGACGAGGTGCTGAAGCAGAACTCCGGCGACAAGCACTTCAGCGAGGCATACCTGAACTCGCTGGGGGCGAAGGACACCCTGCTGCTCGCCGACCAGATGAACCTGGCGTCGAACGACCGCGGCACGTCGGCGGCCGACAGGAAGCTCTACGAATCGATCAACTCGGGCCTCGCCGGGACGATCGCCTCGGGCACCAAGGACCCGGACAGCTACGCGTACAAGCCCTTCGTCAACGGGCTCAAGGAGCAGGGCCCCGAGCTGGTCGCCAAGGGCCTGCGGCCGACGTACGGCTACCAGGCGCTGGTCACCCTCATGTCGAACGGCGAAGGCTACGGCAAGCAGTTCCTCAACGACATCGGCGACGGCATGATCGCGGCCGAGAAGTCGAAGCCGCACATGTACGACCACGCCTACGACTCCCAGCGCCCCAACCTGGTCTCCGACCCGCTGGACGGCCTGCTCGGCATCATGGCCAAGGACCCGGACTCGGCGACGTACTTCCTCGACCCCGAGGCGCCCGGCAACAAGAACGAGCACCTGAAGTACATGCTCACCGAGCGCGAGATGCCGGACCCCTGGATCTCGGCCGGCGTCGGCCAGCCGATGGAGATGCGCGGCGACAAGACGGCGGGCCTGGGCGCGGCCCTCCAGGCGGCGGCGACCGGCCACACGGACGGCGAGAAGCTCGGCCCGCCCGGACCGCACACCGAGGGCCAGGCGCGCGTGATGCACAACGCCATCCGCCTCCTCGACGGCGAGATGGGCGGCGACAAGTTCCCGAAGGACCTGGAGGGCCTGCGCCAGCCGATGGCGAAGGCACTGGTCGACTACGTGGCGGACACCCACGTCATCCTCGGCGGAAAGAATTCCGACCTGGGCGCCATCAGTGGTAGTGACTCGATCCACGGTTCGGGCGACAAGGCCCAGATCGCGGTCGGCCAGGCCAGCCTGGTCCGCGTGATGCGCGGCGTGGCCGACGACGGCCCGGCGTTCGCCCTGCTGGTCGAGGCGGAGCGGATGTACTCGGCGGAGCAGCTCACCGCTGCCGCCCCGTACAAGGGCGACATGCATGGTGTGAGCGCGGACTGGGACAACCGGGCCCATGGCATCGGCGTGGCGGCGGGAGCCCTGAACGGCATCGGGGCCGACGTCTACAAGGACAAGGAAGACGACCAGATCAAGTGGGCGGAAGGCACATCTGAGCACACGGCTGCCGTTGCGAACGGACTCATCGGCGAGATCCCGATCGCGGGCACGGTTGGAGGCTCGCTGATCGACTCGCTCAAGTACGAGTGGGTCGATGGGGTCAAGGAAGAGGCCGAGGACCAGGGGAAGAAGGATTCCAGTAGCAATTACGGGAAGGGCATGGAGGCGACCAACGACATGCTCGACGCATGGGGCAGGGATCGACAGATCGACAGGGACCCTGCTTTCGACCATGCCAAGAATGGTGCAGGCACCGCATACACGACTGGACGGGACGCCGCCCGTGCGCACCTCCGGTCCTGATGTGCTCGAGGCTCTCGGGCGGTCGACGGCTGCTCTCCTTTGTGTGCTGATGCTGGCATCGTGCGACTCGGGCGACTCGGAGGCAAAGACCGATCACCCGTGCGGGATCGCCCCTTCCTCGGAAGAGGAGGTGCTCCTACGGGGGATCCTTCGTGCAGAACGCTTTGAGACCGAGATCAGCAACCTCACCAGCCGCGTGGCGGAGAAATTGGAGCGCGAACTGCGGGATATGGGTCCGGAGCAGGAGACGCTTCCGAGGTACACGTGCGCTTACTGGCCTGGCGGCCAGAAGGGACTTGAGCGTGTGACGTTCGGCTTCGGGTGGGTCCCCCGCGCCTCGAAGGACGCGGCGCGACCGCTGGCCAAGGGCGTCCCGTACGAGGTGAACGGCGCCGTCGGCCTGACCAATGACACCTATACGAGGCTGCACGTCCAGTGCGACATGCCCGGCGAACTCGGCGAGAAGTCGAAGTCGGCATGGCTCTACGCGAACGCTTCGTACACGGTCAACATCGCCCGGACGGACCTCGACCAGGCGGCCCGGGACCGCCAGACGGCCCTCACCTACCTCATGACCCGCCGCGTCACCGAGGCCCTCGGCTGCGAGAACAAGCCCCTGGAGAAGCCCCCGGTCGTGAAGCCCCTCCCTACCCCCTGACCGGGAACTCGGCCCAGACCGTCTTGCCGATGCCGTGGGGGCGGGGCTCCTGGCCCCACCGGCCGGCGACGGCCGTCACCACCGCGAGGCCGCGCCCGTCTTCGCCGGCCGGCCGGTGGGGCCGGGGCTCCAGGTCCACCCAATCGCCCGCGTCTGCGACTTCCACCCGCAGGCACGCGCCGCCCCACACCGCCCGTACGCCGATCTCCCGGCCGCGGGGCGCACGCGCGTGCCGTACGGCGTTGGTGACGAGCTCCGACAGCGCCAGCTCGGCAGCCTCCACGACCTGTGGGGCGATACCCCACGAACGGGCCTGGGCCCGGAAGAACGCACGGGCCCAGCCGGGCGTGCGCGGGCTTCGCGGCAGGAGCCAGAAGGCGTCGTCAGCAGGAGCCACAACTATCACCTCACCTATCTAGATAGGTGTCCAGTAAAGCGTCGACTCCCGTCGGTCCGCCCATCCGACCGCAAGATATCTAGATATGTTCGCGGGTGCAGGGTCGCGAACGGACGAATGCCCTTTCTTGCCATCTGCCGCCCCCTAGTCTGTCCGGAGGTGATCGGGAGGGTTTGTATGCCAAGTGGCGCCGAGAAGCGGCAGCCCAAGTACCAGCGCATCGCCGCCGCGTTGAAGGACGCCATCGCGTCCGGCCGGTACGGCCCGGGCGACCGGCTGCCCGGTGAGAGCGACCTGATGGCCACCTACGGGGTGGCCAGGATGACCGCCCGCCAGGCGTTCGCCGCGCTCCAGGCCGAGGGGCTGGTCGAGGCGCGCAAGGGTGCCGGCGTCTTCGTCCGGGAGTTCAAGGTCGGCATCCGGCGCCGCGGGATCCAGCGGCTCGCCGTCGAGGTCTGGGGTGCGGGCGGCTCGATCTGGGCCGCCGACGGCAAGGGGCATGATCCGGAGGTGGAGTTCCTCGGCGTGTCCGAAGAGCGTGCCCCGAGCGCCGTGGCCGCAGCCCTGAAGCTCCCGGCCGGGTCCGCTGTCTGCGTCCGCCGCAGGAGGTTCCTCCTCGCCGGCAGGCCGGTCATGGTCGCCACCTCCTACCTGGACGCCGCCCTCACGGCCGGCACCCCCATCGCCGAGCCCGACACCGGCCCCGGCGGCATCTACGCCCGCCTCGCCGAGCTCGGTCGCAAGCCGGTCCGGTTCCGGGAGGAGATCCGCTCGCGGATGCCCGCGCCCGAGGAGGCCGAAGCACTGGCGCTCGGGCCCGGGACGCCGGTCGTGCTGGTGTGTCGTACCGCCTTCGCCGCCGACGGGCAGGTCGTCGAGGTGAACGAGATGGTGCTCGACTCCGCCGCCTACGTCCTGGAGTACGACTTCGACGCACCGTGACGGCCGGGCGTCGGCGGGCGGGAGGTCCCCGACTCGGCCCGACGCATCGACCGCCTCAGGCTGCCTCGCCCTCCCGGGCCGTGAACGCGACCTGGGAGGTCTCTCCGATCAGCGTCAGCCGCAGCTCGGAGTCCATTGCCCGCGCCAGCCGCGCCAGCAGCGGAACCGTGGGCACGGTCCCGCCGAGTTCCAGCTTCGACACCTGCGGCTGCGTCATCCCGGCCCGCCGGGCCAGCTCGGTCTGTGAAATCCCCAGCTCGCGCCGCCGGTCGAACACGGCCTGCCCCAACTCGAAGGCAAGCCGGATCTCCTCCCGGTGGCGTGTGGCTGCGGGGGACTCGGTGACTCCCTGTGCTGCCTTGCGGTCCCTGGCGAGCTTCCACTGAGCGTGGCTGACCAGGCGATTCTCCGTTCTAGACGTCACGGGTATACACGTCGAGTGCCGGGCCGTGCTCGGCCTCGCAGACCTTGCCGGCGTGTTTGGCCCGCTACCCCCAACGGCCCCGCCCCGCGTGCGTGCGAGGTGACATACCCGCACCGTCGAATCGTTGCGGCGGGATGAAATCCGCCGGTCGGGGCGTTGGGGGAGGCGGCAGCGACGGACGGACGGGGAGGCAGAACGTGGCGGCGGCGCAGACAGCGGCAAAGACGGCGCAGACGGCCGGTGAGAGGCCGGAAGACCACGGCAAGCCCGGGCAGCAGGGCTGGGCCAGGCGGCTGACCGCCTACACCTGGCGGTACAAGGCCAACGTGCTGCTCGCGCTCGGCTCCTCCCTCGCCGGCATGGCCGTCATGGCCCTCGTCCCGCTCGTCACGAAGGTCATCATCGACGACGTCATCGGGGAGCAGAGCAGGCCGATGGCGCCGTGGGCCGGGCTGCTCATCGGCGCGGCGGTCCTCGTGTACGCGTTCACCTACATACGCCGCTACTACGGCGGCCGCCTCGCCCTCGACGTGCAGCACGACCTGCGCACGGACATGTACGGCACCATCGCCCGGCTCGACGGCCGGCGCCAGGACGAGCTGTCCACCGGCCAGGTCGTCGGCCGGGCCACCAGCGACCTCCAGCTGATCCAGGGCCTGCTCTTCATGCTGCCGATGACCATCGGCAACTTCCTCCTCTTCGGCATATCCCTGGCCGTCATGCTGTGGCTGTCGCCGCTGCTGACGCTCGTCGCGCTGCTCATGGCGCCCGCGCTCTGGTTCATCGCCGACCGCAGCCGCAAGAAGCTGTTCCCCGCCACCTGGTGGGCGCAGGGCCAGGCCGCCGCCGTCGCGTCCGTCGTCGACGGGGCCGTGACCGGCGTCCGCGTCGTCAAGGGCTTCGGCCAGGAGGACCAGGAGACCGCCAAGCTGCGCGCCGCCGGCCGCGGGCTCTTCGCGGGGCGGCTGCGGAGCATACGCCTGAACTCGCGCTACACCCCCGCCCTCCAGGCGGTTCCCGCCTTCGCCCAGGTCGCCATGCTGGCCCTCGGCGGCTGGCTGGCCACCAACGGCCAGGTCACCCTCGGCACCTTCGTCGCCTTCTCCACCTACCTCGCCCAGCTCGTCGGCCCCGTCCGCATGCTCGCGATGGTCCTCACCGTCGGCCAGCAGGCCCGGGCCGGCGTGGAGCGGGTGTTCGAGCTCATCGACACCGAGCCCACGATCCGGGAGGGCGCGCGGGAGCTGCCCGCCGACGCCCCCGCCACCGTCGAGTTCGACGGCGTCGTGTTCGGCTACGACCCGGAGCGGCCCGTCCTCGACGGCTTCTCCCTCACCGTCGCCGCCGGCGAGACCGTCGCCGTCGTCGGCGCGTCCGGCTCCGGCAAGTCCACCGTCTCCCTCCTCCTGCCCCGCTTCTACGACGCCGACCGCGGCACCGTCCGCGTCGGCGGCCACGACGTCCGCGAGCTCACCTACGACTCGCTGCGCGCCGCGATCGGCCTCGTGCCGGAGGACTCCTTCCTCTTCTCCGACACCATCCGCGCCAACATCGCCTTCGGGCACCCGGAGGCCACCGAGGAGCAGATCCGGACCGCCGCCCGCGCCGCCCAGGCCGAGGCCTTCATCGAGCGCCTGCCCGCCGGGTACGACACCAAGGTCGGCGAGCAGGGCCTGACCCTCTCCGGCGGCCAGCGCCAGCGCATCGCGCTCGCCCGCGCCATCCTCACCGACCCCCGGCTGCTGCTCCTCGACGACGCCACCTCCGCCGTCGACGCCCGCGTCGAGCACGAGATCCACGAAGCCCTGCGCGCCGTCATGGCGGGCCGCACCACCCTCCTCATCGCCCACCGCCGCTCCACGCTCGCGCTGGCCGACCGGATCGCCGTACTCGACCGCGGCCGGCTCGCCGACATCGGTACGCACGAGGAGCTGGAGCACCGCTCCGCGCTGTACCGGCGGCTGCTGACCGACGCGGACGCGCTCGGCGCCGCCTCGCCGCGCACCCCCGACGCCCCGGCGGCCATGGCCGAGTTCGAGCGGGACTTCGAGCAGGACATCGAGGTCGAAGCGGAGATAGACGCCGAGCCGGTCAACGCCAAGCGCCGCGTCGTCGACGGGGTGACCCCCGAGCTGTGGCGCCGCCGCGAGGACACCAAGGCGGCGGCGGCCGCGGCCGGCTCCCCGTCCGCGCCCGCCGGCGGGTCCCCGTCCGCGCCCGCCGCAGCCCCCGGCGCCGGCGGCCCCCCGCACTCCATGGCCGGGGCCGTCGCCGGCATGCCGGCCACCCCCGAGCTCCTCGCCAAGGTGGCGGCGCTGCCGCCCGCCGACGACGAGCCGGGCGTCGACGAGGACCGTGCCGCGGCCGCCGAGGACAGCTACAACCTGCGCCGCCTGCTGCGCGGCTTCTGGGCGCCGCTCGCCGTCAGCCTGGGCCTGGTCGCCGCGGACGCGGGCGCCGGCCTGCTGCTGCCCGTCCTGATCCGGTACGGCATCGACCAGGGCGTGGAGCAGGCCGCACTCGGGGCCGTCTGGGCGGCGTCGCTGCTGGCCCTCGCGGTGGTCCTCGGCCAGTGGGCGGCCCAGTTCGCCGAGACCCGGATGACGGGCCGCACCGGCGAGCGCGTCCTCTACGCCCTCCGCGTGAAGATTTTCGCCCAGCTCCAGCGCCTCGGCCTCGACTACTACGAGCGCGAGCTGACCGGCAAGATCATGACGCGGATGACCACCGACGTGGACTCCCTGTCGACGTTCCTCCAGACCGGCCTGGTCACCGCCGTCGTCTCCGTCTTCACCTTCTTCGGGATCCTCGCCGCCCTGCTCGTCCTCGACGTCGAGCTCGCGCTGATCGTCTTCGCCACCCTGCCGGTGCTGGTCGTCGGCACCATCGTGTTCCGCCGCAAGTCGGTCGCCGCGTACGAGCTCGCGCGCGACCGGGTCAGCCTGGTCAACGCCGACCTCCAGGAGTCCGTCTCCGGGCTCCGCATCGTCCAGGCCTTCCGCCGCCAGGGCTCCGGCGCCGTCCGCTTCGCGGAGCGCAGCGACTCCTACCGCGCGGCGCGGGTGCGCGGCCAGTGGCTGATATCCGTCTACTTCCCGTTCGTGCAGCTGCTGTCCTCGGGTGCGGCGGCGGCCGTGCTGATCGCCGGTGCGGGCCGGGTCGAGGCGGGCACCCTCACCACCGGCGCGCTGGTCGCGTACCTGCTGTACATCGACCTGTTCTTCGCCCCCGTCCAGCAGCTCTCGCAGGTCTTCGACGGGTACCAGCAGGCCACCGTCTCCCTCGGCCGGATCCAGGGGCTGCTGCGCGAGCCGACCACCACGCCGCTGCCCGCCGACCCGCGCGGGGTGCGGGAGCTGCGCGGCGAGATCGCCTTCGAGGACGTGCACTTCGCGTACGGGACCGCCGAGGAGCGCGGCGAGAAGGGCAGCGAGGCCCTGGCCGGAATAAGCCTGCGGATACCGGCGGGCCAGACCGTCGCGTTCGTCGGCGAGACCGGAGCCGGCAAGTCCACGCTGGTGAAGCTGGTGGCCCGGTTCTACGACCCGACCGGCGGCCGGGTCACCGCCGACGGCACCGACCTGCGGGAGCTCGACCTGACGGCGTTCCGCCGCCGGCTCGGGGTGGTCCCGCAGGAGCCGTACCTCTTCGCCGGCACCGTGCGCGACGCGATCGCGTATGGGCGGCCCGACGCGAGCGACGCGGAGGTCGAGGCGGCCGCCCGCGCGGTCGGCGCCCACGACATGATCGCCACGCTCGACGGCGGCTACCTGCACACCGTCGCCGAACGCGGCCGCAACCTCTCGGCCGGCCAGCGCCAGCTGATCGCACTGGCCCGCGCGGAACTCGTCGACCCGGACGTGCTGTTGCTCGACGAGGCGACCGCCGCGCTCGACCTGGCCACCGAGGCGCAGGTCAACCAGGCCACCGACCGGCTCGCCGGCAAGCGCACCACCCTGGTGGTGGCACACCGGCTGACCACGGCCGCGCGCGCCGACCGGGTCGTGGTCATGGACGGCGGCCGGGTGGTGGAGGACGGCACGCACGCCGAACTCCTGGCCCGCGACGGCCGGTACGCCGTCCTGTGGCGGACGTTCGTCGGCGAGGACGAGCGCGCCGCGGCCTGAGGCCGCGACGGCTTGGCGACGCCCTGAGGCCGCGACCGGCCTGAGGCGTCGCCCGGCGCCCGGCCGTCCTTCTCCTGCCAGGCCCCCGGATCTTGCCGTGTGCAACCTTCCGGGGGCCACGTGCGTCGTACGGATGCACGTATGGCGTACATAAGTACGCACAATTGACCGGGGGGCAGTGTGGTACGCGGAGGGAAAGGCGGCGGCCGGGGGGCCGTCCGCGCGGGCGTGTCGTCGGCGGTGCTCGCGCTCTGCCTGGGGGGACTGCTGGTGGCGCCGCCGGCCCGGGCCGCCGAGGGCGGCTGCGGCGGACAGCTCGTCAAGACGCTGCCGTTCCCCGCGGGGGAGGTGCGCATCTTCAAGACCCGCACACAGGCGTGCGCCGTCGCCCTCGCCCGGGAGCCGGGCAGGCGCCGGCCGATGGCGGTGAGCATCCAGCCGCGCGGCGGGGTCCCGATCCGCGATATCGGGCAATTCACCCGATATGCCGGGCCTGTCACCGTCGGTGCGATCAGCCGCTGCGTGTATGTCAAGGGGAGCGTCGGCGCCGGGTCCACCGAATCCGGCTGGATCCTGTGCTGAGAGCGCGTCCCAACGGGGTCTGGTCAGCTGCGTGTTGACCCCGCTAGGTTCGCGTGCGACCACAGTGAACTCAAGGGGAGGGTGAATGCGCAAGACGCTTGGCCGGCTGCTGCCGCTCGCCGTGCTGATCGGCACCATGGGCACGGCCGGCTTCACGGCTCAGGCGGCCACCGCCGCAGAGCCGGCCGCCGCAGCGCCGACCACCGCAGGGCAGACCGCCGCCACGGACATCAAGGACCAGATCCTGGCGATTCCGGGCATGAGCCTGATCGAGGAGAAGCCGTACCCCGGCTACCGCTTCTTCGTACTGAACTACGAGCAGCCGGTCGACCACCGGCAGCCGTCGAAGGGCACCTTCAAGCAGCGCATCACCC
Organism: Streptomyces sp. NPDC043854; assembly: GCF_056436005.1. Classification (NCBI taxonomy): domain Bacteria; kingdom Bacillati; phylum Actinomycetota; class Actinomycetes; order Kitasatosporales; family Streptomycetaceae; genus Streptomyces; species Streptomyces sp. NPDC043854. Next base: position 143,406 of record NZ_JBWKDK010000002.1, on the reverse strand, counting down.
TGCTGCACAAGGACGTCTCCCGGCCCACGGTGTTCTACACCTCGGGCTACAACGTCAACACCAACCCGCGCCGCGCCGAGCCGACGACGATCACCGACGGCAACCAGGTGTCGATGGAGTACCGGTTCTTCAACCCGTCCCGCCCCGACCCGGCGGACTGGTCGAAGCTGGACATCTGGCAGGCGGCCAGCGACCAGCACCGCATCTTCACGGCGCTGAAGAAGCTGTACCCGAAGAACTGGCTCGCCACGGGCGGCAGCAAGGGCGGCATGACCGCGACGTACTACGAGCGCTTCTACCCGCGCGACATGGACGGCGTCGTCGCGTACGTCGCGCCCAACGACGTCGTCGACAAGGAGGACTCGGCCTACGACCGGTTCTTCGCCAAGGTCGGCACCAAGGAGTGCCGCGACAAGCTGAACGCCGTCCAGCGCGAGGCGCTCGTGCGCCGCGAGCCGCTGGAGGTCAAGTACGCGGCCGCCGCCGCCGAGAACGGCTGGACCTTCAACACCGTCGGCAACCTCGACAAGGCCTACGAGGCCGTCGTCCTCGACTACGTGTGGGCGTTCTGGCAGTACAGCCTGCTGTCCGACTGCGGCACCATCCCCGCGGACGCCAAGGCCGCGAGCGACCAGGAAATCTGGGACTCGATCGACGCGATCTCCGGCTTCTCGGCCTACTCCGACCAGGGCCTGGAGACGTACACGCCGTACTACTACCAGGCCGGCACGCAGCTCGGGTCGCCGGACATCAAGCAGCCGCACCTCAAGGGGCTGAGCCGGTACGGCTACCAGCCGCCGCGCAACTTCGTGCCGCGCGACATCCCCATGACCTTCCAGCCGGGGGCCATGGCGGACGTGGACAACTGGGTGAAGAACAACGCCCACCAGATGCTCTTCGTGTACGGGCAGAACGACCCGTGGGGTGCAGAACCGTTCCGCCTCGGCTACGGGGCCCGCGACAGCTACGTGATGATCGCGCCCGGCGCCAACCACGGGGCCAACGTCTCGAAGCTCCAGGAGGGCGAGAAGACGCTGGCCACGCAGCGGATCCTGCAGTGGGCCGGGGTCGCCCCGTCCGCCGCGGCCCTCGACGCGGGCCGGGCGGCGCCGCTGGCGAAGCCGGACGCCCAGCTCGACCAGAAGGACCTGGAGCGCGAGCCGCAGCTGCGGCCGTAACCCGCTCCCGGCTGCAGCCGCCGGGCCGGGCGCACGGGACCACCGGCGCCCGGCCCCGCGCACGGAGCGCACGTAGCGCACGGACCGCGGGCCGGCGTACGGGATCAGCCGTACGCCAGCCCGTGGCCCAGCGGGTAGCGGCCCGGCACCGGGACCGGCAGCCGGCCCGCCGGCCGCGCCGCACCGGTGACCACCCGGGCCGCCGCCCGCATCTCCACGTCCGCCCAGGTGTACGTCGCCAGCTCGGCCGCACACGCCGGGAGCCGGGCCGGGTCGTAGGGGTTCCGGAGCGCCACCAGGACCACCGGCACCCCGGTCGCCACCAGGTGCGCCACCAGCGTGCGCTGCGGACTGTCCCCCTCCGGCACGTTGTACGTGCACACCAGCACCGCCGCGTTGCCCGGGGCAGCGGCCGCCGCCCGCCCCGGCGGCACCGCCGTCGCCCGGCAGCCCAGGGCGGTCAGCTCCCGGGCCAGTACCGCCGTCGGGGGACCCGTCGTACCGCTGGGGGAGGCCGGGTCGGTCCCGGTGACCAGCAGCGCGGGCGCGGCCGACGGGTCCAGCGGCAGCAGGTTCACGGGATTGGCCAGCAGGGTCGTCGTACCCGCCGCGATCTCGTCGGCGGCGGCCAGGTGCGCCGTGGTGCCCACCGCCCCGTCCACCCGCCCCGCCGCGGTCTGCGGCCGGTCGAACACGCCCCGGCGCGCCTTGAGTTCCAGGATCCGCAGCACCGACTCGGCGATCCGGGTCTGCGTCAGCTCGCCCGACTCCACCGCGGCGACCACACTGCGGAACGCGAGCCCCAGGTCCGGCGGGTTCAGCAACTGGTCGCAGCCCGCCTTCAGGGCGAGCACCGGCACCCGGTCGTCCCCGTACTTCTGGCGGACGCCGGCCATGTCGAGGGCGTCGGTGACCACCACCCCGCGGAAGCCCAGGCGTTCGCGCAGGATGCCCGTGACGATCGGCCGCGAGAGGGTCGCCGGGTCCCCCGAGGGATCGAGCGCGGGGAAGACGATGTGCGCCGTCATCACGGCGTCCACGCCCGCCTCCACCGCAGCCCGGAACGGCGGCTCGTCCAGCTCCTCCCACCGGGCCCGGCTGTGCTGCATCACCGGCAGCCCGACGTGGCTGTCGGTCTCGGTGTCGCCGTGGCCGGGGAAGTGCTTGGCCGTCGCGGCCACCCCCGCACCCTGGTAGCCGCGCACCTGGGCGGCGACCAGGGCGGCCACCGCCTTCGGATCGGAGCCGAAGGACCGGACGCCGATCACCGGGTTGGCCGGGTTCACGTTCACGTCGGCCACCGGCGCGTAGTCCTGCCGGATGCCCATCGCGGCCAGCTCGGCGCCCGCGATGCGCGCCGCCCGCCGGGCCTCGGCCGCGGCCCGCGCCCTGCCGCCGTGCGCGCCCAGCGCCATCGCCCCGGGCAGCAGGGTCGCGGGCTTGCCGACCCGGGCCACCGCGCCGTGCTCCTGGTCGATGGAGAGCATCAGCGGGATCCCGGCACCCGTGGCCGCGGCCGCCTGCTGGAGGCCGGCCGACAGGTCGGCGATCTGCTGCGGGTTGCGGGTGTTGCCGGCCCAGGAGAACAGGACGACCCCGCCCAGGTGGTAGCGGGAGATCAGCTCGGCGGCGGTGCGCACCCCGAAGTGCGACAGGTTCTTCTCGGCGTCGGCCGGGTCGGGCTCGGTCGCGGAATGCCCGTAGGCCCGGGACACGAAGAGCTGACCGACCTGCTCGGTCAGGCTCATCCCGGCCACCGCGCGGCGCAGTTCGGCCCGGTCGGGGGCCGGGCCGGGGGCCCGGTCGCCGGGGCGCGCGTCGCCGCGGCGGGCTCCCCCGGAGCCGCCGGGGGAGCCCGGGGGGCCGGAGGAGCTGCCCAGGGCGTAGGTGACCGCCCCGGCGGCTGCGGCGGCGGCCACGGCGGCCGCGGTGAGCAGGGACCGGCGGGAGGCGTGGTTCGGCACGCGCCGGACCCTACTGCGGGGCCGTGCTCCCGCCGTTGAGGACACGTCCGGGGTCCCCCGGACGGGCTGCGGCCCCGGCCCAGTGCTCCTGCAGGGTGCGTACGGCCTCGGTGATCGCCGGCCGGCGCGCCGCTCCCGTCCGCCACAGGGCGTACAGCCTGCGTACGGGGCCCGGTTCGAGCGGCACGGCCACCGCGCCGGGCGGCAGTGCGCCGGTGCCCAGCCGGGGGACGACGGCCACTCCGAGCCCGGCCGCGACCAGGGCGGCGATCGTGTGGTTCTCCTCGGCCACATGGGCGATGTCGGGCTCGAAGCCGGCCGTGCGCAGCGTTCGTACCAGCCAGTCGTGGCAGACCCGGCCGGGCGGCTGGCACACCCACCGCTGGCCGCCGAGGTCCGACCGGCGGATGACGGCCCGAGTGGTGAACGGGTGCCCTGCGGGTACCACCAGGTCGCACAGGTCGTCCCCGATCACGGCCTGCTCGACGCCCTCGGGGGCGGGCAGCGGGGCGATGTCCCAGTCGTGGGCCACCGCCAGGTCGCTGATCCCGCGGGCCACGAGGTCCACCGACAGGTGGGGGTCCACCTCCGTGAGGCGTACGTCCAGGGCCGGATGACGGCGCGCCAGGTCCGCCAGCACACCGGGCAGCAGGCCGCGCGCCGCCGAGGCGAACGCCGCCACGGTCAGTAGTCCGCTCGGCTGCCCGCGGCGCTCCTCCAGGGTGGTCTCGGCCCGCTCCACGATCGCCAGTAACTCGCGGGCGGTACGGGCCAGGTGCCAGGCCTCCTCGGTCAGGGCGACCCCGCGCCCGCGCCGCTCCAGCAGCGTGGTGCGGGTCTCCCGTTCCAGCTTGGCGATCTGCTGGGAGACGGCCGAGGGGGTGTATCCGAGGGCGGCCGCCGCGCCTGCGACCGAGCCGTGGACGGAGACGGCGTGCAGGGCGCGCAGCCGGGACAGGTCGAGCATGCCCCAACCGTAAGCAATGCTTCATCCATCGCGGAAGAGATCCGCGCTGGTGCTACATGGTGGCGGCGCCGATGCTCGGAGCATGCGTCCCGTTCACACGGCTCTCGCCGTACTCGTCGCCGCCGTCTGGGGTTTCAACTTCGTCGTCATCCAGATCGGGCTCGGCCACTTCCCGCCGCTGCTGCTGTCCGCCCTGCGCTTCCTCGCCGCCGCGCTGCCCGCGGTGTTCTTCGTCGGGCGGCCGAAGGTCGCGTGGAAGTGGGTCCTCGGCGTCGGAGCCGCCCTCGGCATCGCCAAGTTCGGCCTGCTCTTCACGGGGATGGCGGCCGGGATGCCGGCCGGGCTGTCCTCCCTCGTCCTCCAGGTCCAGGCCGTCTTCACCGCCGTCCTCGCCGCCGCCGTGCTGCGGGAGCGGCCCGGCCGGGTCCGGCTGGCCGGCATGGCCGTCGCGCTCGCCGGGATCGCCGTGGCCGCCGCGGACGGGGGCGCCTCCGGGCCGGTGCTCGGCTTCACGCTGGTCGTCGCGGCCGCCGCCTGCTGGGGCGTGTCCAACGTGCTGACCCGCAAGGCGGCCCCGCCCGACGCGCTGAACTTCATGGTCTGGGTGTGCACCGTGCCCGTGCTGCCGCTGCTCGGGCTGTCGTTGCTGCTGGAGGGGCCGGAGCGGGATCTCGCCGCGCTGCGGGCCCTGGACTGGTCCGGGGTGGGCGTCATCGCGTACGTCGCCTGGGTCGCGACCGTGTTCGGGTTCGGCGCCTGGGGGTACCTGCTGCGGCACTACCCGGCCTCGGCCGTCGCCCCGTTCTCGCTGCTCGTGCCGGTGTTCGGGATGTCCTCGGCGGCGTTGGTGCTGGGCGAGGGCGTGTCCGGGCTGCGCTGGGTCGCGGCGGTGCTGCTGGTGGGCGGGGTCGCGCTGACCTCGCTGGCCCCGGCGCGGCCGCGGACGGCTGCGGCGGCGGCCCGTACGGACCTGCCCCGCGGGGCGCAGACGCAGACGCCGGCGCCGGCGCCGTCCGTCAGTGCGGGGAGTCGTCCTGCAGGGGCAGCCGCCAGTCCTGCCCGGTGAGGGTGACGCCGTACGAGCGGTGCGGACGCTCGGCGACCAGGGTGAACCCGGCGCGCTGGTACAGGGCGCGGGCCGAGGTCAGCACGTCGTTGGTCCACAGCACGAGCTCGCGGTAGCCGGCCGAGCGGGCGAACGCGACGACCGTGCCGACCAGCAGGGTCCCGATGCCGTGCCCGCGGCCCTCCGGCTCCACCAGCAGCAGGCGCAGCCGGGCCGTGCCGGGCGAGCCGTCCTCGCGGACGCACATCACCGAGCCGACCGGCCGGCCGTCCAGCTCGGCGATCCAGACGCGCTCCAGGTGCGGGTCGTGGTCCCCGGCGAAGTCCGCGACGATGCGGGCGACCAGGGCCTCGAAGTCGGTGTTCCAGCCGTACTCGGCGGCGTAGAGCGCGCCGTGCCGCTGCACGATCCAGCCCAGCTCGCCGGGTTCCGGATCCCGCAGCCCCACCTGTCCGCCGGAGGTGTCCATGGCGCCCGAGGATAGCGCGCGGCGGCCCGGGTGAAACGCCTGGTTCACGGCGGCTTGCGGGCATTGGGGGAGGCACCCTGGGGTGGCCCGGGGTAATGGAAACGTAAAGTTCCGGTTAGGGGTGCAACCTCGGGGGCACGCAGCAGGGTCGTACGGTGCGTCGGCACTTCCGGGGAGGGATCCGGGGGGATCGGGAAGTCCGGCACGGGAGGGGTAACCGTGAGGGGGCCCGGCCGCCAGGACACCGTCCGCCGGCCGGGCCCCCTTCTCGTGGCGCGGCACGGTTTTCCACAGGTCTGCCGGGCTGTCCGAGCCGGACGGTAACTTCGTGCCATGACAACCAACGGGGCGGTGCAACTGGCGGTGGTCGAGGGGGTGCTCGAGCGCATCACCTACGCCAACGAGGAGAACGGCTACACGGTCGCCCGGGTCGACACCGGCCGGGGCAGCGGCGACCTGCTCACGGTCGTGGGCTCGCTGCTCGGGGCCCAGCCCGGCGAGTCGCTGCGCATGGAGGGCCGCTGGGGCTCCCACCCCCAGTACGGCCGGCAGTTCACGGTGGAGAACTACCGCACCGTGCTCCCCGCCACCATCCAGGGCATACGCCGCTACCTCGGATCCGGCCTGATCAAGGGCATCGGCCCGAGGATCGCCGACCGGATCGTCGAGCACTTCGGCACCGACACGCTCGACGTCATCGAGAGCGAGCCGAAGCGGCTCGTCGAGGTACCCGGCCTCGGACCCAAGCGGACCAGGATGATCGGCGCCGCCTGGGAGGAGCAGAAGGCCATCAAGGAGGTCATGGTCTTCCTCCAGGGCGTCGGCGTCTCCACCTCCATCGCGGTCCGCATCTACAAGAAGTACGCCGACGCCTCCATCTCGGTGGTGAAGAACCAGCCCTACCGGCTCGCCGCCGACGTGTGGGGCATCGGCTTCCTGACCGCGGACCGCATCGCGCAGGCCGTCGGCATACCGCACGACAGCCCCGACCGGGTCAAGGCCGGGCTCCAGTACGCCCTGTCCCAGTCCACCGACCAAGGCCACTGCTTCCTCCCCGAGGAGCGGCTCATCGCCGACGGGGTCAAGATGCTCCAGGTCGACACCGGGCTGGTCATCGAGTGCCTCGCGGAACTCGCCGCCGACCCGGAGGGCGTCGTACGGGAATCCGTGCCCGACCCGGACGGCGGGCCGGACCTCACCGCGGTCTACCTGGTGCCCTTCCACCGGGCAGAGCTCTCGCTGGTGGGCCAGCTGCGCCGGCTGCTGAACGCCGAGGACGACCGGATGGGGTCGTTCCGGGAGGCGGACTGGGACAAGGCCCTCGGCTGGCTGGCCGCGCGCACCGGGGCCGATCTCGCGCCCGAACAGCGCGAGGCCGTCCGGCTCGCGCTGACCCGCAAGGTCGCCGTCCTCACCGGCGGGCCCGGCTGCGGCAAGTCCTTCACCGTGCGCTCGATCGTGGAGCTGGCCCGGGCCAAGAAGGCCAGGGTCGTGCTCGCCGCGCCCACCGGCCGGGCCGCGAAGCGGCTGTCGGAGCTGACCGGTGCCGAGGCCTCCACCGTCCACCGGCTGCTGGAGCTCAAACCGGGCGGGGACGCCGCGTACGACCGGGACCGGCCGCTCGACGCCGACCTGGTCGTGGTCGACGAAGCTTCGATGCTGGACCTGCTGCTGGCGAACAAGCTGGTCAAGGCGGTGGCGCCGGGCGCGCACCTGCTGCTGGTCGGGGATGTTGACCAGCTGCCCTCGGTCGGTGCCGGGGAGGTGCTGCGCGACCTGCTGGCGGACGGCAGCCCCGTGCCCGCGGTCCGCCTGACCAGGATCTTCCGCCAGGCCCAGCAGTCGGGCGTGGTCACCAACGCCCACCGGATCAACACCGGCCTGCCGCCCCTGACCGACGGGCTGCCGGACTTCTTCCTCTTCCCCGAGGAGGACGGCGAGGAGGCCGGCCGGCTCGCCGTGGACGTGGCCGCGCGCCGCGTTCCGGCCAGATTCGGCCTCGACCCGCGCCGTGACGTGCAGGTGCTCGCGCCCATGCACCGCGGCCCGGCCGGCGCGGGGAACCTCAACGGCCTGCTCCAGCAGGCCATCACCCCGGCCCGGCCCGACCTGCCCGAGAAGCGGTTCGGCGGCCGGGTCTTCCGGGTCGGGGACAAGGTCACCCAGATCCGGAACAACTACGAGAAGGGCGCGAACGGCGTCTTCAACGGCACGGTCGGTGTGGTCACCGCCCTTGACCTGGTCGAACAGCGCCTGACCGTGCGGACGGAGGAAGATGAGGAGGTGGGCTACGAGTTCTCCGAGCTGGACGAGCTGGCGCACGCGTACGCGGTCACCATCCACCGCTCCCAGGGGAGCGAGTACCCGGCGGTCGTGATCCCCGTCACCACCGGGGCTTGGATGATGCTCCAGCGCAACCTGCTCTACACGGCGGTGACGAGGGCGAAGAAGCTGGTCGTCCTGGTCGGGTCCCGGAAAGCCCTGGCCCAGGCGGTACGTACGGTTTCCGCAGGCAGGAGGTTCACGGCGGTCGCCCCTAGGCTGTCCGGCCGCATGCCGGCGGGACACATCGCCTAGGGTTTCCGCATTTGGCGCGGAGGAGGCAGGATAAGCAGGTTGACGGCACTCAGTGCCGTCGAAAATGCCTAAGGCCGACCCCGAGTGCACTCTCCTGCGCCAAATGGGGGAAGGTAGAGGAAGTCAGGGCACCTCGAAGAAGAGGCACTACGTCGGTGAGGGATGACGTGAGCGACAACTCTGTAGTACTCCGGTACGCGGACGGTGAATACACCTACCCGGTGGTCGAGAGCACCGTCGGTGACCAGGGCTTCGACATCTCGAAGCTGAGGGCCCAGACCGGGCTCGTCACCTTGGACAGCGGCTACGGCAACACCGCCGCCTACAAGTCCGCGATCACCTACCTCGACGGTGAGCAGGGCATCCTGCGCTACCGCGGCTACCCGATCGAGCAGCTGGCGGAGCGCTCGACCTTCATCGAGGTCGCCTACCTGCTCATCAACGGCGAGCTCCCGACCGTCGACCAGCTCGCGTCCTTCCGCAACGAGATCACCCAGCACACCCTGCTGCACGAGGACGTCAAGCGGTTCTACGACGGCTTCCCGCGCGACGCCCACCCGATGGCCATGCTGTCCTCCGTGGTCAGCGCGCTGTCGACGTTCTACCAGGACAGCCACAACCCGTTCGACGAGAAGCAGCGCCACCTCTCGACGATCCGCCTGCTGGCCAAGCTGCCGACGATCGCGGCCTACGCGTACAAGAAGTCGGTCGGCCACCCGGTCGTCTACCCGCGCAACGACCTCGGCTACGTCGAGAACTTCCTGCGCATGACCTTCTCCGTGCCGGCCCAGGAGTACGAGCTCGACCCGGTCGTGGTCTCCGCGCTCGACAAGCTGCTGATCCTGCACGCGGACCACGAGCAGAACTGCTCCACCTCCACGGTCCGCCTGGTCGGCTCCTCCCAGGCGAACATGTTCGCCTCGATCTCCGCCGGCATCTCGGCCCTGTGGGGCCCGCTGCACGGTGGCGCCAACCAGTCCGTGCTGGAGATGCTCGAGGGCATCCAGGCCAACGGGGGCGACGTCGACTCCTTCATCCGCAAGGTGAAGAACAAGGAGGACGGCGTCCGCCTGATGGGCTTCGGCCACCGCGTCTACAAGAGCTTCGACCCCCGCGCGAAGATCATCAAGGCTGCGGCGCACGATGTCCTCTCGGCCCTCGGCAAGTCCGACGAGCTGCTCGACATCGCCCTGAAGCTCGAGGAGCACGCGCTCTCCGACGACTACTTTATCCAGCGCAACCTGTACCCGAACGTGGACTTCTACACGGGTCTGATCTACCGCGCCATGGGCTTCCCGACCGAGATGTTCACCGTGCTCTTCGCGCTCGGCCGCCTGCCCGGCTGGATCGCCCAGTGGCACGAGATGATCAAGGAGCCGGGTTCCCGCATCGGCCGCCCGCGCCAGATCTACACCGGTGTCGTCGAGCGCGACTTCGTGCCGGTCGAGGCCCGCTGACCCCAGCGGTCCCGAGCCGACGGGCCGGCCGTACGCGGCCTGCCCGGCCCCGGAACAGCGGAAAGCGCCCCGCCGTCGATCCCCCCACGGGTCGACGGACGGGGCGCTTTCCCTTTCCCCGGCGCCGGATTCCCCCCACGGGATCCGAGCCGGGTGTCGGCGAGGAGCGCAGGCCGGGTGCGCTCCGGTCGGGTGTCTGCCGGGACCCGTACGGGTCGGGAGGGCCGCTCAAAGCACCCCGTTGAGCACGCGTCCCGGCCGGCCGATGCCACGGATGTCCCCCAAGACCCCCGTCGAACGTCCCCCAAGACGTTCCGGCATCGCCCCATTAGACCCACTGCGGGGCCCAATGGTTACGTTGCCATCACTGTGATTTGCGTCTCCTGTGAAGAAAGTGTGCGCAGAGCGAGGAGGGACGCCTCAGCGGAAGGATCGCAGACGCAGGCTGTTCGTCACCACGAAAACCGAGGAGAAAGCCATCGCAGCCCCTGCGATCATCGGGTTGAGCAGGCCGGCCGCGGCGAGCGGCAGCGCCGCCACGTTGTAGCCGAAGGCCCAGAACAGGTTGCCCTTGATGGTGCCGAGGGTCCGGCGGGAGAGCCGGATCGCGTCGGCCGCGACCCGCAGGTCCCCGCGTACGAGGGTCAGGTCGCTCGCCTCGATGGCCGCGTCCGTACCGGTGCCCATGGCCAGGCCCAGGTCGGCCTGGGCGAGCGCGGCCGCGTCGTTGACGCCGTCGCCGACCATGGCGACCGTACGCCCCTCGGCCTGGAGGCGGCGTACGACCGCGGCCTTGTCCTGCGGGAGCACCTCGGCGATCACCTCGTCGATGCCCACCTCGCGGGCCACCGTCTCGGCCACGGCCCGGTTGTCGCCGGTCAGCAGGACCGGGGTGAGGCCGAGCGCCCGCAGCCGGGACACCGCCTCCGCGCTGGTCTCCTTGACCGCGTCGGCCACCGTCAGGACCCCGCGCGCCACGCCGTCCCAGGCCACGAGGACGGCGGTGCTGCCCTCGGCCTCGGCGGCCGCCTTGGCCTCGGCGAGGCCGGCCGGCAGCGGGATCGACCGGTCGGCGAGCAGCCGGGGGCGGCCCACCAGGACCGTGTGGCCCTCCACGACACCCTGGACGCCGAGCCCGGCGAGGTTCTCGAAGGACTCCGGGACCGGCAGGGCGCCGGCGCTCCCCATGGCCGCCCCGGCGGCGATGGCGCGGGCGATCGGGTGCTCGGAGGCGTGCTCCAGGGAGCCGGCGAGGCGCAGCAGCTCCCCCTCGTCCGTGCCCTCGGCGGGGTGCACTCCGGCCAGCGCCATCCGGCCCGTGGTGACCGTTCCGGTCTTGTCGAGGACGACGGTGTCGACACGGCGGGTGGACTCCAGCACCTCGGGCCCCTTGATCAGGATGCCCAGCTGGGCGCCGCGCCCGGTGCCGACCATCAGCGCGGTCGGGGTGGCGAGGCCCAGGGCGCAGGGGCAGGCGATGATCAGTACGGCCACTGCGGCGGTGAACGCGGCCGTGGCGTTGCCGGTGATCGCCAGCCAGGTGACCCAGGTGCCGAGGGCCAGGAGGAGTACGACGGGGACGAAGATCCCGGAGATCCGGTCGGCGAGCCGCTGCACCTCTGCCTTGCCGTTCTGCGCCTCCTCGACGAGCTTGGCCATGCGGGCCAGCTGGGTGTCGGCGCCGATCCGGGTGGCCTCGACGACGAGGCGGCCGGAGGTGTTGACGGTGGCGCCGGTGACCGAGTCGCCGACCCCGGTCTCCACCGGGACCGACTCGCCGGTCAGCATGGAGGCGTCCACGGCGGAGTTGCCCTCGACGACCGTGCCGTCAGTGGCGATCTTCTCGCCGGGGCGGACGACGAACCGGTCGCCGACCGCGAGGGCGCTCACGGGGATCCGCGCCTCCCGGCCGTCGCGCAGCACGGCGACGTCCTTCGCCCCGAGCTCCATCAGGGCCTTGAGTGCGGCGCCCGCCTTCCGCTTCGAGCGGGCCTCCAGATAGCGGCCGAGCAGGATGAAGCTGACGACGCCGGCGGCGACCTCCAGGTAGATGGCGGAGGAGCCGTCGGTGCGGGAGATCGTGAAGTCGAAGCCGTGGCGCATGCCCGGCATGCCGGCGTGGCCGAGGAACAGGGCCCACAGGGACCAGGCGAAGGCGGCCAGGGTGCCGACGGAGACGAGGGTGTCCATGGTGGCGGCGCCGTGCCGGGCGTTGGTCCAGGCGGCCCGGTGGAAGGGCAGCGCGCCCCAGACGGTCACGGGCGCGGCGAGCGCCAGCGACAGCCACTGCCAGTTGTCGAACTGGAGGGCCGGGACCATGGCGAGCAGCACGACGGGCAGCGAGAGCGCGGCGGAGACCAGCAGCCGCTGGCGCAGGGCGGCCGTCTCGGGGTCGGCCGCCGCCGGCTTCGGCGCCTCGGCTTCCGCCTCCGCCTCGGCCTCGGGCAGCGGGGCCGGCGGCGGGGGCTCCTCGGCGGTGTACCCGGTCTTGACGACGGTCGCGATCAGGTCGGCCACCGAGGTGGCGGGGCCGTAGGAGACCCGGGCCTTCTCGGTGGCGTAGTTCACCGTGGCGCTGACGCCGTCCATCCGGTTGAGCTTCTTCTCGATGCGGGCCGCGCAGGAGGCGCAGGTCATCCCGCCGATCGTCAGTTCGACCTCGGTGGTGTCGGCGGGCGCCGCCGCTATGGGTCCGTCGTGCACCGTACTGCTGCTCGTACTCGTGCTCATGCTCATGATCCGGCTCCAAGGGGGATCCGGGCCGTACGGATCCAGTATGAGCTGGAGGTACGGCCCGGTCGGGTGCTGCGGAGGTGCTGGAAGTGCTGGAAGTGCAGGAGGCGCTGCCGCGGAGGGCGGGAGGCCTCAGGCGCGGCCGGCGAGTTCGTAGCCGGCCTCGTCCACGGCGGCGCGGACGTCCTCGTCGGCGAGCGGCGCCGCGGAGACCACGGTGACCTCGCCGGTCGCGGCGACGGCCTTGACCGAGGTGACGCCCGGCAGGGCGGAGAGCTCGGTGGTCACCGCGCCCTCGCAGTGGCCGCAGGTCATGCCCGTCACCCGGTAGACGGTGGTGGTCTGGGTGTCCGTCTCGGCGGTCATGTCGTTCTCCTCTTCGAAGGTGCGTCCGGTGCTGCCGGAAGGGGTGGCAGCGCGTGGGCTGTCCCTCCACCGTCCTCCCGACACTCAGAGACTATACCCCTAGGGGGTATCACGCGAGAGGCGGCTGCGATTTCCCGGCATGGCGGACCCCGCCCGGGGGCGGTACCGGGCGGGGTGGCGGAGGTGGCGGGGGTGGTGCGGCTGGGGGCGGGTGTGGCGGTGGGGTCAGCCGTCGTGGCGCCGGTTGCCGGGGCGGCGGGCCGCCCATGCCCGGATCGTGTCGGCGTACCAGTAGGGCTTGCCGCCCTCGACGTGGTCGGGTGCGGGCAGCAGCCCGTGCTTGCGGTACGAGCGGACCGAGTCCGGCTGGACCCGGATGTGGGCGGCGATCTCCTTGTACGACCACAGCTGTCCGTTGCTCATCGACGACACCTCCTCGTCCACGTGGCGGGCCGGCCGGGAGGCCGTCGGGGGATCCGGCGCGTGGACACAGACGATCACTCCGGTTGTGCCCGGGGAACGACGGACTGTGACGACGGGGCAGGGCTTGTCGAATGCCTGTGACGGAAAATCGGCACGATGCGGACATGCGTGATCCGCCCGGGACTCCTGTGACGGGTTGGGCATCCGGGGCGCCCCCGGGCGGCAGCCCGGGGGCCGACAGGGGTCCGGTGCGCGGGACGGGGGCGCCGCCGCCGGTCAGCGGTAGAGGGCCGGCCGCTCCACCAGCTCCACCGGGGTCCGGAGGCCGCTGTGCGCGGCTGCGAGCCCGGCCTCGCAGACAGCCGCCGCCGCGTAGCCGTCCCAGGCGCCCGGTCCGGCCACCCCGCCCCGCGCGGCCGCGGCCACCCACCGCCGCAGCTGGCGGTCGTACGCGTCGGCGAAGCGCACGGTGAAGTCCTGCGGGATCGCCTCGGACCGGCTCCCCGCCCGCCGGACGGCCATCGCCCGCTCCTCGCCGATGGAGGCGCTGCCCGATTCCCCGACGGCCTCGCACCGGACCTCGTAGCCGAAGCCGCAGTTGACGAAGACCTCCACGTCGACGAGGGCCCCGCCGGAGGTCTCCAACAGGACGAACCGGGGATCGTGCAGCTCCTGCGAGGCCGCCGAGGTCGGAGCCGGGGAGAATACCGACACCGCCGTGATCTCCTGCCCCAGCAGCCAGCGGGTCGCATCGACCTCGTGCACCAGCGAGTCGCTGATCAGCATGTCGCCGGTGAAGAAGGACGGGGAGGAAGCGTTGCGGTGCCGGCAGTGCAGGAACAGCGGCCGGCCGATCCCGCCCGCGTCCAGCAGCTCCTTGAGTCCCTCGTACTCCGCGTCGTGCCGCCGCATGAACCCCACCTGGACCAGGCGCCGGCCCAGCCGCTGCTCGGCCTCCAGCACCCGCAGCGCCCCCGCCGCATCCGGGGTCAGCGGCTTCTCGCACAGCACCGGCAGCCTCCGCTCCAAGGCGAGCCCGATGGCCTCCTCGTGCGCGGGGCCGGGGGAGGCGATCAGCACGGCCTGCACCCCCGGCGCGGCGATCGCGGCCGCCGCGTCCGTATGGGCGCCCGCCCCGTCCAGGCCGGCCGCGACCTCCTTGGCCCGGTCCCCGTCCGGGTCGGCCACGGCCACCACCCGGCCCCCGCCGACCGTCCGACCGATCCGGCGGGCATGGTCGGCGCCCATCTTCCCGGCCCCGATGACGGCGATTCCGAGCGTGCTCATGTCGTTCCCCTCCATGCGGGCGGTCAGTGGTCAGGCGGTCAGGCGGTCAGCGGGCGCCGCAGGAGCGCAGGTAGGCACGGGTGCGGCGGGCGATCGGCAGCGGGCGGTCGGGCGGGCAGGGGTACATGTCCTGCTCCACGATGGCGAAGAGGTCCACGCCGAGCCGCTGGGCGGCGGCGAGCACCGGCTCCAGCTCGGGCACCCCCGCCGGCGGTTCGCACATCACCCCGCGGGCCACCGCCGGGCCGAACGGCAGCTGCTCCGCGACGACTTCGGCGAGGATCCGCGGGTCGACCTGCTTCAGGTGCAGGTAGCCGATCCGCTCGCCGAACGCCTCGATCGCCTGGACGCTGTCGCCGCCGCAGTACGCGTAGTGCCCGGTGTCCAGGCAGAGGGAGACCAGGTCCGGATCGGTGGCGTCCAGGAAGCGGGCCACGTTCTCGGGGGTGTCGATGTGCGTGTCGGCGTGCGGGTGGACCACGATCCGCAGCCCGTGGCGGTCCCGCACCTCCCGGCCCAGCCGCTCGGTCTGCGTGGCCAGTTCACGCCATTGCGCGGCGCTGAGCACACGGTCCTCCAGCACCTTGCCGGTCTTGTCGTCCCGCCAGAAGGAAGGGATGACGACCAGGTGCTCCGCACCCATGGCCCGGGTCAGCGCCGCGATCCGCGACACGTGCTCCCAGGTCGCCTCCCACACGGCGGGCCCGTGATGGAGTCCGGTGAAGACGGTGCCCGCGCTGACGCGCAGGCCCCGGCTCGCCGTCTCGTCGGCGAGACGGGCGGGATCGGTGGGGAGGTAGCCGTACGGGCCGAGCTCGATCCACCGGTACCCGGCCCCGGCGACCTCGTCGAGGAAGCGGTCCCACGGGGTCTGCTGCGGATCGTCGGGAAACCAGACACCCCACGAGTCCGGAGCCGAACCGATGCGGATACGGGTCAGCGCGGGCGGGGAGGACGTCATGACGGCCACCTTAGGGTGCGAGACGAGTGGGAGGACTTGCCTGTGACCACAGCGGAGGACGTCGTTTTCGACGTCATCACCATGGGGCGGATCGGGGTGGATCTCTACCCGCTCAGAACGGGCGTACCGCTCGCGGAGGCGGACACCTTCGGAAAGTTCCTCGGCGGCTCGCCCGCCAACGTGGCCGTCGCGGCCGCCCGGCTGGGCCGGCGCACCGCGCTGATCAGCAGGACCGGCGCGGACCCGTTCGGCGCGTACCTGCGGGCCGAGCTGCGGCGGTTCGGAGTCGACGACCGCTGGGTGGCCGAAGTGGCCGCGTACCCCACCCCCCTGACGTTCTGCGAGGTGTTCCCGCCGGACCACTTCCCCCTGTACTTCTACCGCCTGCCGAAGGCGCCGGACCTGGAGATCAGGCCCGACGAGCTGGACCCGGCCGCACTGCGCGCCGCGCGGGTGTTCTGGATGACGGGCACGGGCCTGAGCGCGCAGCCGAGCCGGGCCGCCACGCTGGCCGCGCTCGAAGCGCGGGCCAAGGCCGGGATCACCGTCTTCGACCTGGACTGGCGGCCGATGCTGTGGGAGGAGGACCCGGCGAAGCCCTACGCGCAGGCCCTCGGCCTGGCCACGGTGGCCGTCGGCAACACCCGGGAGTGCGAGGTCGCGACCGGCGAGTCCGACCCGCACGCGGCGGCGCGGGCCCTGCTGGCCGCCGGGGTCGAGCTGGCCGTGGTCAAGCGGGGCCCCGACGGCGTACTGGCCGTACACCGCGACGGGACCGCGGCCGAGGCCGCACCCCTGGAGGTGGAAGTGGTCAACGGGCTGGGCGCGGGCGACGCCTTCGGCGGCGCACTCTGCCACGGCCTGCTGGCGGGCTGGGACCTGCCCCGGGTGCTCCGGTACGCGAACGCGGCCGGCGCGATCGTCGCCTCCCGGCTGGCGTGCTCGACGGCGATGCCGTTTCCCGCCGAGATCGAGGAGGTGCTCGGGTGACGGCCGTGGCCGAGCACGCGCTGCCGCACGCCCGGCTGCACGTCCTGTCCCTCGACCCCGGCGAGACCTACGGGCACGAGGCGGGGGAGTGCGAGTGGATCGTCCTGCCGCTCGCGGGCCCGGCGACGGTCCGCTGCACCTCCCGCGCCCCCGGGGCGTCCGAGGACGGCACCGCCGCGTTCGAGCTGCGCGGCCGTGCCTCCGTCTTCGATGCCGCCAGCGACTTCGCGTACCTGCCGCGGGGCAGCCGCAGCACCGTCACCGCCCCGCAGGGAGGCCGGTTCGCCCTGGCCGGCGCCGTGTGCGAGCGGGTGCTGCCCGCCCGGTACGGTCCGGCCGCCGACGTCCCCGTCGAACTGCGCGGCGCAGGTCCCTGCTCCCGCCAGGTCAACAACTTCGCCGCCGCCGACGCCTTCGTCTGCGACCGGCTCATCGCGGTCGAGGTGCTCACCCCCGGCGGCAACTGGTCCTCGTACCCGCCCCACAAGCACGACGAGCACGACCCCGGCCGGGAGTCCCGCCTGGAGGAGGTCTATTACTACGAGATCGCCCCGCACGGGGACACGCCCGGCCTCGGATACCAGCGTGTCAGCCCCTCCCCGGCGGGGAAGACCGACGTCCTCGCCGAGGTGCGGACCGGCGACGCGGTCCTCATCCCGGACGGCTGGCACGGGCCGTCCATCGCCGCCCCGGGACACGACATGTACTACCTCAACGTGATGGCGGGGCCGGACCGGGCACGGGAGTGGCTGATCCGGGACCACCCCGACCACGCCTGGATCCGGGACACCTGGCCCGGCCAGGACGTGGACCCCCGGCTGCCCTTCTACCGAGCGGAGGACACGACCCGATGAGGCTCACTGTCGCCCAGGCCCTCGTCCGCTTCCTCACCCGCCAGTACACCGAGCGGGACGGCCGCCGCCGGCGGCTGGTCGCGGCCACCTGGGGGATCTTCGGACACGGGAACGTCGCCGGCATCGGACAGGCCCTCCTGGAGACCGGCCGGCCGGACATGCCCTTCTTCCAGGGGCGCAACGAGCAGGCCATGGTGCACGCCGCCGTCGGCTACGCCCGCCAGAGCGGCCGGCTCTCCGCGCACGCCGTCACCACCTCCATCGGGCCGGGCGCCACCAACCTGGTCACCGGCGCGGCCCTCGCCACCATCAACCGGATCCCCGTCCTCCTGCTGCCCGGCGACACCTTCGCCACCCGGCCCGCCGACCCCGTGCTCCAGCAGCTCGAAGTGCCCCACGCGGGCGACGTGTCCGTCAACGACACCCTGCGGCCGGTCTCCCGCCACTTCGACCGGGTCACCCGCCCCGAGGCCCTCGTCCCGGCCGCCCTCCAGGCCATGCGGGTCCTCGCCGATCCCGTGCAGACCGGGGCGGTGACCCTGGCCCTGCCGCAGGACGTCCAGACGGAGGCCTACGACTGGCCCGAGGAGTTCTTCGCCGAGCGGGTGTGGACCGTACGCCGGCCCCGGCCCGGAACCGCCGAGCTGCAGGCCGCCGCCGAGGCGGTCCGGGCAGCCCGCCGCCCCCTGCTGATCGCCGGCGGCGGCATCCACCACAGCGCCGCCGAGGACGCCCTGCGGGACTTCGCCGAGGCCACCGGCATCCCCGTCGCCGCCACCCAGGCCGGCAAGGGGGCGCTGCGCCACGACCACCCCGCCGAGGTGGGAGCCGTCGGCCACACCGGCACCGCCACCGCCGACGACCTGGCCCGCGCCGCCGACCTGGTCATCGCCGCCGGCACCCGGCTGACCGACTTCACCACCGCCTCCTCGACCCTCTTCCAGGACCCCGGGGTCCGCTTCCTCGGCCTCAACCTCGACCCGTACGACGCGCACAAACAGGCCGCCCTGCCCCTGGTCGGCGACGCCCGCGAGAGCCTCGACGCCCTGCGCGCCGAGCTGGCCGGCCACCGGGTGGACCCCGCCTACGAGCAGACGTACCGCAAGGCCAAGACCTACTGGGAAGCCCTGGTCGACCAGGCCTTCCACGCCCCCGACGACACCGCCCGCCCCACCCAGGCCCAGGTCCTCGGCGCCCTCGACGCCCTGGTCGACGACACCGACGTGATCATCAACGCGGCCGGGTCGCTCCCCGGCGACCTGCACAGGCTCTGGCGGGCCCGCTCCCCGGACCAGTACCACGTCGAGTACGGCTACTCCTGCATGGGCTACGAGATCCCGGCCGCCCTCGGGGTGGCCCTCGCCGACCCCGGCCGGCCGGTGTGGGCGCTCGTCGGCGACGGCTCGTACCTGATGAACCCCACCGAGATCGTCACCGCGGTACAGGAGGGCGTCCCGATCAGGGTGGTGATCCTCGACAACCACGGCTACGCCTCCATCGGCGGCCTCTCCGACGCCGTCGGCGGCGAGGGGTTCGGGACCGCGTACCGCTTCCGGGCGGGCGACGGCTCGTACACCGGACCGCCCCTGCCCGTGGACCTGGCGGCCAACGCCGCCTCCCTCGGCATGGCCGTGATCCGTACCCGCACCATCGGTGACCTGCGCAAAGCCCTTGCCGAGGCGCGGGAGGCCGACCGTCCCACATGTGTCTACGCACAGACCCGAACACCCGACACTGTGTCGGGCCCGCCCCCGGCACAGGCGTGGTGGGATGTTCCTGTGGCCGAGACCGCGACCCGTGCGGCAGCGGTCCGGGCCCGCGAGGAGTACGACCGGCAAGCCGCTCAGCGACGTCGCCATCTGTGAAGGAGCAAAGGCAATGAAGACCGTCAACCACTGGATCGGTGGCAAGACCGTCGAGGGCGCGTCAGGCAACTACGGCCCGGTCACCGACCCCGCCACCGGCGAGGTCACCACCCGGGTCGCCCTCGCCTCCACGGCCGAGGTCGACGCCGCCGTACAGGCCGCCAAGGACGCCTTCCAGACGTGGGGCCAGTCCTCGCTGGCCGCCCGCACCAAGGTGCTGTTCGCCTACCGGGCGCTGCTCGACGCGCACCGCGACGAGATCGCCGAGCTGATCACCGCCGAGCACGGCAAGGTCCACTCGGACGCCCTCGGCGAGGTCGCGCGCGGCCTGGAGATCGTCGAGCTGGCCTGCGGGATCACCACGCAGCTCAAGGGCGAGCTGTCGACGTCCGTGTCGAACCGGGTCGACGTCGCCGCCATCCGCCAGCCGCTCGGCGTGGTCGCGGGCATCACCCCGTTCAACTTCCCGGCGATGGTGCCGATGTGGATGTTCCCGCTGGCCGTCGCCTGCGGCAACACCTTCGTCCTCAAGCCGAGCGAGAAGGACCCGTCGGCCGCGAACAAGCTGGCCGAACTGGCCAAGGAGGCCGGCCTGCCGGACGGCGTGCTGAACGTGGTGCACGGTGACAAGGCCGCCGTCGACGCCCTGCTCGAGCACCCGGACGTGGCGGCCGTCTCCTTCGTCGGCTCCACCCCCATCGCCCGCTACATCCACACCACCGCGTCCGCCAACGGCAAGCGCGTCCAGGCCCTGGGCGGGGCCAAGAACCACATGCTGGTGCTGCCGGACGCCGACCTGGACGCGGCCGCCGACGCGGCGGTCTCGGCGGCCTACGGCTCGGCCGGCGAGCGCTGCATGGCGATCTCCGCGGTCGTGGCCGTCGGCTCCATCGGCGACGCCCTCGTCGAGAAGATCCGCGAGCGCGCCGAGAAGATCAAGATCGGCCCGGGCGACGACCCCACGTCCGAGATGGGCCCGCTGATCACGGCCGCCCACCGCGACAAGGTCGCCTCGTACGTCAAGGGCGCCGCCGACCAGGGCGCCGAGGTCGTCCTCGACGGCACCGGGTACACGGTCGACGGCTACGAGAACGGCCACTGGATCGGCCTGTCCCTGCTCGACCACGTCCGGACCGACTCCGACGCCTACCGCGACGAGATTTTCGGCCCCGTCCTGTGCGTGCTGCGCACCGAGACCTACGAGGAGGGCGTCGCCCTCATCAACGCCTCGCCGTTCGGCAACGGCACCGCGATCTTCACCCGGGACGGCGGCGCCGCCCGCCGCTTCCAGCTGGAGATCCAGGCGGGCATGGTCGGCGTCAACGTGCCGATCCCGGTGCCGGTCGGCTACCACTCCTTCGGCGGCTGGAAGGACTCCCTCTTCGGCGGCCACCACATCTACGGCAACGACGGCATCCACTTCTACACCCGGGGCAAGGTCGTCACGACCCGCTGGCCCGACCCGTCCGAGGCCCCGGCCGGCGTGGACCTCGGCTTCCCCCGCAACCACTGACCGGCCGGCGGGCGGTCCCCCGACACCCGCCCGCCGACGGAACCCGCCGCCCGCGAAACCCCCGGCCGCCCTCACGGCCGGGGTTTCCGCGGTTCAGGGGGCCGGGGCCAGGCCCGTGGCGGGGTCGGGGGCGAGGTCGGAGTCGGGGGCCTTGTCCGGGGCGGGCGTACGGCGGCGGCGGTGCAGGATGCGGGCGGTGACGGCCGCGGCCGCGAGCAGCAGGAGCAAGGCGAGCGCCGGCCACGGCACGGCGGTGAACCGCACGACGGACTCCGCGGCCAGGTCCGGGTGGGCCGCCGCCCCCGCGGAGACCCGTACGGTGACCCGGTCCGACTGCGGCGCGTCCGGCCAGGGCTCCGCCAGCTCGACGCGCTGCCCCGGCAGCAGCACCAGCCGCTGCTCGCGGGCCGGCCGGTCCAGCACGGTGCGGCCGAACAGCCCCTCGGCCCGGACCGCCACCCGCGGTTCGACCACCACGTTGCCGCGGTTGACGAGGGTGTACGAGAGCGTGGCGCGGGCCTTGCGCACCCACGGCAGCAGCGGCGCGGACCGCCGCACCCGCACGTCCTCCACGCTGAGCCCGGGTGCCAGCGGCCCGGGGACGCGGAAGTACAGCCGGGCGCCGACCTGGCGCTTGACCCCGACCTGCACCTTGCCGTCCGGTCGGATGCCCTCCACCTCGGTGCCGAGGGCGACGATGCCGCCGATGTGGTCGCCCGGGGCCGCGTCCTGCGGGACCCGCACGGTGAACGGGATGTCCAGGCGGCCGCGGGCCGGCACGGCCACGGTGGCCGCGGGCTGCGGGGCCAGTGCGACCCACGCGCCGACGTCCTGCGGGGTGCGGTCCCCCGGCAGCAGGGCGAAGGCCCCGCCGACGGGGGTGTTCACGGCGTCGGTGGCGAAGACCCGGAAGGTCCGCTCCCGGTCGGAGGAGTTCACGATCGTCACGCTGTCGCTGACGGTGGTGCCCGCCGCCCCCTGGTGGAAGAAGTAGGCGCGGTCGGTCACCGCGGCGCCGGCCGGCGGGGTCGGGAACACCCCCCAGGTGCCGTTGTCCGCGGCCGCGGCCGGGTGGGGGCGGGCGGCGGGCAGGATCAGCGCCGCGAGCAGGACCAGCAGGCCGAGGAGCGGGCGGCGCGGGCCGGGCGGAGTCGTGCGGGTGCGGCGGCGCATGGGCTCTCCCCGTCGTCGGCGGCGTCGGATACGGGATGTGCGCGATACGTGGGGTGGTGCGGGATACGTGGGGCGGTGCGGGGCACGAGGGGGTGGTGCGGGCACGAGGGGGTGGTGCGGGCACGAGGGGGTGGTGCGGTGCTCCGCGCGCCGCACCACCTGGGGGTCGGCCGGGCCCTGCCGGGTCAGGCGATCGAGAACGTGACGACCGTCTGGTAGGTGTCGGCGAACATGAACGGCGGGAGCTGGATCATCCCGGCGCCGCCGACGGCGAACTCACCGCCGGTCAGCTCGTCCCCGCCGGCCGCCTGCGAGGCCACCTTCATCGGCGTGTCGGTGATCGCGCCCGGCGCGCCCGCGCTGCACGTGCTCGGGCTGTCCGGGTTCGTCACGGTGCAGGACGGCTGGATGCCGAGCTGCGCCTTCGGCATCGAGTGGCCGGTCGTCTGGTTCAGGAACGGCGTACGGGTCGCCGTCACGTCCCAGCCGAGCGTGCCGCCGCGGAAGTCCTGGACGGTCGCGGCGTTGAAGGCGCCGACCACCGACTGGGACTTGCCGTTGATGGTGACGGAGGGGAAGGAGACGGCCGGCTGCCCGTCCTTGGGGCCGAGTGCGAGCGTGCCGGGCAGGACCTCGATGTCGATCGGGTTCTTCACGCCGGCCTGGTCCTCCAGGAACACGAAGGACTTGTACGGCGCGGCCGAGCCGTCGATCTTGATGGCGTCGGCCTTCTTGGTGACCGTGACGGTGCAGGTCGCCGCGCCGGACGCGTCCGCCGTACCGGTGCCGGTGTCACCGGTCGCCGCGCCCGCCAGCAGCGCGGAGCAGGTGACCGGGCCCGCCGGGAAGTTGGCGCCGTTCACGACGACCGCGGTGCCGGCCTTGCCGCTGTTCGGCGTCAGCCTGGTGGTGACCGGGTCCTTGGGCAGGGCCTCGACGGCGACCGAGCCGAGGGCGGCGCTCGGCCGAGGCGCCGGGGTGCAGGTCGTGGTGAAGACCGAGCCGCTGAGGTCCGCGTCGGTGACGGCCAGGTCGAGCCTGACGTCGACCGCGGTGCCCTCGGTGCCGTCGGGGATCTTGATGGTTCCGGAGAACGGCTTGGGGTCGAGCGGGGTGCCGGCCACGACGCTGACGGTCTCCGGCGGACTGGTGACCACCTGGGTGGTCGCCCCGACCTTCAGGGTGATCTTGGTGGTGTTCACCGTCGTCACGGAGAAGCCCGGTATCAGCGGGCTCGCGCCCGGGTCGATGGTGAGGGGCACGACATCGCCGGACTTGGCGGTGTCGGGCAGGGTGACCGTGTAGTTCTGGGTCCCCGAACCGTCCGGCTGTGGCGCCGGGGCGTCGCAGTTCTCGAAGACGGGGGTGGTCGTGGTGGCCGCCTGCGCCGTGCCGGCCAGGCTGACCGCGCCGCCCGCCAGCGCCAGGGACAGCGCGCCCACCCCGGCCAGCACTCTCCGTCGGAACGTTGTACTCACTGGGTCGCGACTCCTTCGTCAGACGAACCCCTCCCCCCACCCGCTGTGGGGAGGAGGTCGAGCCGGTGCGGTGGCCGACATTGACGCGTCGCGGTCATGAGAAGTCAATGACTTCCTTTCGCCCGAAACACACAGGAATTGATGTCTCATCAGATCCGGTGCGGTGTCGCCGCGGGGTCGCGCGCCGGCTCAACCGGCCTGCGGGAGCGCCGACTGGTGGCACGACACGCCGCCGGGGACGTCAGCGCGACAGGGGTCGGCCTGGCAGGGGGTGGCCCGGCAGGGGTCAGTCCGGCAGGGGTGGCCCGGCAGGGGTCAGTCCGGCAGGGGTGGGCCCGGCAGGGGTCAGTTCTGCAGGGGCCAGCCGCGCATGGCGGCGACGCCCTCGTCGCGGCCGCCGGCGGCCGAGTAGGTGGCCAGGGCGGCCTCGTTGTCGGGGTCGACCCCCGCCCACATGCCGTAGCAGCCGCGCGCCTTGGCTTCGACGGCGAGCGCTTCGGTCAGGGCCCGGCCGATGCCGCGCCGACGGTAGCCCTCGTCGACGGACAGCTCGTACAGGCACATCTCGGTGCCCTTGTCCGGATGGCTCATCTCGACCCCGGTGGCCATGCCGGCGGGCACGCCGTCGACGTACGCGATGAGCATCAGGTGTCCTGGTGCGGAGAGGAAGCGCTCGGACCAGTCCAGGCGGACGGGGCCGTCGAAGAGGCCCTCCGCGGCCTGGAGTTCGGCGACGGTACGCGCGAGGCGGATGTCCATGGCGGTCACGATAACGGCCTGCGCGGGGAACGGGGCCGTTGGCGCCGACCCGGCGTGGCGGCACCCCGGGATGGGTGTCGGGCCCCGGCCCGCGGGGCCGGGTCCACGGGTCCGTCAGGCGGGCGTGCGGACGGCGAGGGCCGCCGCGTACGCGTCCGGGGCGGGGAGGTCCGTCAGGTCCCAGCCCGCGAGCTCCGCCGGGGCCGGGCCGCTGCCCACGTACGGCTCGGCCACCCCCCCGGCCAGCCCGGTGCCCACGCCCTTCAGGTAGGCCTCCTTGCGGGCCCACAGCCGGGCCAGCAGCATCGGCCGCTCCGCCGCGGGCACGGCGGTCAGCTCCGCGGTCTCCGCCGGATGCAGCGTGCCCAGTAGGTCCGCCGTCGCCTCGGGGCTCGGGTACCCCTCGACGTCGACGCCGACGGGCACCGCCGCGAAGGCCAGGTACGCGACGTCGTCGCTGTGCGAGAGCGAGAACTGCACGCCGCCGCCCGCCACCGCCGGCCGGCCGTGCGGGGCGCCGCAGCACGGGCACTCCTCGCGGACCAGGGCGACCTGGTCCGGGGCCAGCCCCAGGTAGCCGCCGAGCAGCACCCGCAGCCCCACGTGCGAGGCGAGGTAGCGGTGGCGGTCGCGGGGCTGCACGAACCGGCCGCACCGTTCCCGCTCCCCCTCGTCCAGGAGGGACAGCGCCTCCTCGACGCGGTGGCCGCCGACCACGTCGAGGGTGGTGTCGAGGGACCACACCGCCACGGCCGCCCCCGCGGGCGGCTCGGCGATGCGCGGCACTTCCCCGCCGAGCCGGTTCACGTACGTAGTCACCCGACGAGGGTAGACGAGGCACTCACCGCCCTGGTTAGGGTCGTCCCATCCGACGATCAAGGGAGCACAAGCGTGCGAAGTGCCGCCGTCACACCGGAAGATGACCGGATCCGCTGGGTCGAACTGCCCGGTGCCGAGCCTGCCCGGGTGTACGTCCACGGGCTCGGGGCGACCTCGCCCGCCTACTTCACGGCGAGCGCCGTCCACCCGCTGCTGGCCGGGCGGCGCTCCCTGCTGGTCGACCTGCTCGGGCACGGGCACAGCGACCGCCCCGAAAACTTCCCGTACACCCTCGAAGCGCACGCCGACGCCCTCGCCCGCGCCCTCGACGCGGCCGGTGTCGCCGACGCCGAGCTGATCGCCCACAGCATGGGCGGCGCAGTCGCCATCGTGCTGGCCCACCGGTACCCCCGCCTGGTCTCCCGGCTGGTGCTCGTCGACGCCAACCTGGACCCCGTGCCGCTCGTTCCCCGGACCGCCGGCAGCAGCGGGATCGCCTCCTACACCGAGGAGGAGTTCCTGGCCGGCGGCTGGGCCGAGGTACGCGACCGGGCGGGCGCGCACTGGTGGTCCACGATGCGGCTGGCCGGCCGCACCGCCCTGCACCGCTCGGCCGTCCACCTCGCGGCGGGCACGACCCCGACCATGCGGGAACTCCTGCTGGAGCTGAAGGTTCCGCGCACCTACCTGCTGCCCGAGGCCGACGGCCCCCTCGCCGGGACCGAGGCGCTGGAGGCCGCCGGCGTCGCCGTGGTCCCCGTCCCGGACTGCGGGCACAACATCATGCTCGACAACCCGGAGGGCTTCGCCCGGGCCGCCGCGGCCGCGCTGACGCGCTAGCGGGCCGCCGCGCCGACCGCCGGGGCGGGCACCTTCGCCCCGGGGGAGAGCGTCCCGTCGGTCCACGCGTAGACGCGCTTGCCGCGCACCGCCACCTGGTACTGGTGGACGTCCCGGCACTCGGGCTGCTCCTCGAACCGGGTGCCGCGAGGCCACCACCGGGCGTCCAGTACCCGCCCGTGCAGCCGCTTCGGCACGCCGGTGGTGCACTGCGGCCCGTTCAGCGGGGTCGCCCCCAGCGTGAAGCGGATCAGCCGGGCTTCGCCGGTGCGGCGCGCGCGTATGCGTATGTCCGTGGCGTCCTTGGGCACCCAGGACGGCAGCGCCAGTGCCGATCCCGACGTCGATCCGGACGCCGATGCCGATGCCGATGCCGGGGCGGCGTGTGTGTGCCCGCCCGGGGCGGGTGCGTCGCGGGCGGGGGCGTCGGCGGCGGTCGCGTACCGCCTGCTCTTCTCCTTGAACACCTGGTCGTTGATCGAGTCGGTCACGGGGTTGGGCGGGAGGTGCGGCAGCGCGAAGGCGGCCGTGGCGAGGACTCCCACGGTGGCGGCGGCGATGGCGAGGGGACGGCGCTTCATATGACCCAGTGTCGGCAGGATGCCCAGTGTGCGCGTCCCTCCGCAGGACGAACGTCGGCTCTGCCTGAGGTCTGATGCCGAGTCGTACCTGAGGACTGGTCCGACTACCGCACTCGGCCCGGCCGGCCCGGCCGGCCCGGCCGGACCGTCCGAGGCGGCCCCCTCCCATCCGGCTTCCACTCCGAGCCCGACCGACACCCGTGGCCGCGCGCTCCGTTATAGGCGTCGTGGGGATCGGCGATATGGCCCGCTCCGTACCTGGATCCCGTCGTCGCTGCGGGAGTTGCCCGGGGCGGTTCCCCCGACTCCCGTCCTGGAGGAATCCCATGCGCCGCCGTCCTGCCCTCGTCCTCGCCTCCGCGGCCGCGGCCGGTGTCCTCGTCCTCGCCGCGCCCGCACCCGCGTCCGCGGTACCGGCCGACAAGCCGCAGATGCTGAGCAGTTGGACCCAGGCCGGCCTTGCCAGCCACAACGCCTGGGTCGTGGCGCGCGCCGACCAGGGCCGGTGGGCGGCGTACGGCTTCGACTGGTCGACGGACTACTGCTCCTCTTCGCCCGACAACCCCTTCGGCTTCCCCTTCCAGACGGCGTGCGCCCGCCACGACTTCGGCTACCGCAACTACAAGGCGGCGGGCACTTTCCCGGCCAGCAAGTCCCGCATCGACGACGCCTTCCACGCAGACCTGCGGCGGGTGTGCGCGGCGTACACGGGCGCCAGGAAGGCCTCCTGCGACAGCACGGCATGGACCTACTACCAGGCCGTCAAGGCGTTCGGCGCCTCCCCCCAGGCCGCTCCCGCCGCCGGCGCCACCCCGGCCGCTCCCGCCCCATGACCGCACCCGCCCCCCTCTGACCTGGAGAAATCCGTCCCGGCGGCGGGACGAGTGCGCGCCCCTCGCCGGTGTGATCACGATGCCGGCGGACGTTCCGGAGATCGATTACTCCGCAGGCAATGCCGGCTCCGGCAGGTCCTCGGGGCGGACGGCGAGGCTCAGGTCGACCACGTAGTGCTCCTCGATCCAGCCGTCCGGGAACTGCTCCAGCAGGCGCTCCCGTTCGTCG
The DNA here is from genome assembly GCF_056436005.1 of Streptomyces sp. NPDC043854. NCBI lineage: Bacteria > Bacillati > Actinomycetota > Actinomycetes > Kitasatosporales > Streptomycetaceae > Streptomyces > Streptomyces sp. NPDC043854. The sequence continues at coordinate 116,024 of NZ_JBWKDK010000002.1, read as the reverse complement.
GCGAGGAAGGCGTCCGTGCCGGGTTCGCCGATGAGGAACAGGGAATGGGTGGACAGCTTCGCGAGGTGTGCGTCGACCGGGATCCGGCGCGACCAGCGCAGCAGGCGCGTGGTGAACTCCAGTCCGCCCTGCGAACGGGCGCGTTCGTTGATGTACCAGCCCGGCCCGAAGGCCGCCTCGATCCGCGCCTGCTGGCCGGCGATCCACTCGACCTCGACGTCCGGGTCGTTCGAGAACACGGCCAGCGCCCCGCCGGGCCGCAGCACGCGCAGCGCCTCGGGGACCGAGCGGGCCGGATCGGTCCAGTGCCACGACTGCGCGTACGTCAGCAGATCGAGGGAACCCGCCGCGAACGGCAGCCGGTTGCCGTCCCCGCGTACGAGCGGCACCCCCGGGTTGCGGCGGTGCAGCTCGGCGGCCATGCCCTCCCCGGGCTCGACCGCCACGACGCGGGCGCCCCGGTCCCGGAGCAGGGCGGTCGCGATGCCGGTGCCGGCGCCGACGTCGGCGACCCGGGCACCGGCCAGCCGGAACCCGGCGAGGTCCTCCACCGCGTCGAGGAGCGCGGGCGGGTAGGCGGGCCGGTGGTCGGCGTAGCGCGCGGCCGCGGAGCTGAAGGAGCGTGCACGGGATGCGTCCGAAGCGTCCGTCATGGCATCCATGGTCGGCGGCGGGACGCAGGTCGCGTCAATACCGCCCGGCTGCACCCGACTTCGGTGCGCCGACCGGAGGGATCCGGATCCGGTGCGGAGCTTGTACGGTCGCCTCCAGGCGCGAGGAGAGGGCGGAGGGGGTTGGGCGTGGTCGCACGGTATGTCGCGGACCTGGTCGGGGCGTTGGAGCGGTACGGGCCCCGGCCCGCGCTCGGGACGGGCGGCTCGGTGCTGGACTGCGCCGGGCTGCTGGACCTCGTGTACCGGCTGGCGGGCGAGCTGGCGGACCGCGGAGTCGCCCGCGGCACCGGCCTGGCCTGCGTGTTCGGCGGCAACCGGCCGGAGGTGGTGCAGGTGCGGCTGGCCGCGCACCTGCTGGGGGCGCGGCTGACCCAGGTCGTCACGGACGCGTACACCGTCGGCGTGGACTTCGTCCTGCGGGACTGCCGCCCCGGCCTCGTGGTGCACGACGTGCCGGTCCCGGACACCGGCGTGCCCCGGCTCGGCCTGGACGGGCTGCTGCGGGCCGCCGCCGGACGGGAGGCGTCGCCGCTGCCGGTGGCGGCGCGGGAGGACGACATCGCCCGGGTGGCGTACACGGGCGGCACGACCGGGGTGCCGAAGGGCGTGGCGTCCACGTTCCGGGCGCTCGCCGCCCGGGCCGACGGCCGCGCGGGCCGCGAGGCCGTACCGTCCGCCTCGGGTGCCGGCCAGGCCGCCGTGTTCGAGGCCCCGCCCGCGTACGTATCCGTCACCTCGCTCGCCCACCGCGCCGGCGGACGCTGCCTGGAGCAGCTCCGCTCCGGCGGGCGCACCGAGATCCTGCCGGCCTTCGAGCCCCGCGCCTTCGCGGCCGCCTGCTGGCGGCTGGGGCCGGTGGCGACGTACCTGATGCCCGGCATGGTCTACCGCCTGCTGGACGATCCGGCGACGGCACACGGCATCCCCGGGCTGAGCGTGGTCTCGTACGGGGCCGCGCCGATCCTGCCGGAGCGGCTGCGACAGGCGGTCACCCGCTGGGGCGGCCGCTGGCAGCAGGGCTACGGGATGAACGAGTCCGCGGTCATCTGCCGCCTCACCGCCGCCGACCACGAGGCCGCCGTCACCGACCGGCCGGGCCTGCTCTCCTCGGTGGGGCGCCCGGCGGCAGGAGTGCAGGTCGAGGTGCGCGACGCGGCCGGGCGGCCGCTGCCCGCGGGGCGGACGGGCGAGGTCTGGACACGGTCCGCGGCGATGCTGACCGGCTACTGGCGGCGGCCTGACCTCACGGCCGCCGCGATCCGGGACGGCTGGCTGCGCACAGGCGATCTGGGGCACTTCGATCCGGACGGCTACCTCCACCTCGACGACCGGATCGCCGACGCGGTGATGGTCGACGGGGACAACGTCCACACCCTGCCGGTGGAGGCCGCCCTGGCCCGCCACCCCGCGGTCGCGCAGGCGGCCGTGGTGGGCCGCCCCAGCCCCCGCACCGGCGAGGAGGTCTGCGCCTTCCTGGTCCCGGCGCCCGGCCGCACCCCCGACGCCGCGGCGGCGGCCGAGGCCTGCGACCTGGTGGAGCGGGCCCTCGCCCCGGCCTACCGGCCGACGGCGGTGTTCTGGCGCGGGGAGATCCCCCTGACCCCCCAGGGGAAACCGGACAAACGCCTCCTGCGCACCCAAGCGGCAACCCGCTGAAGGGATCCGTTTCCGGCCACCCCGCCCCCTGCCGCGCCGCCCGCGCAGCCGTCGCGGCGGGGCCGACACCCCACCGGAACGCACGAAGGCCCTCCCCGAAGGGAGGGCCCCGAAATGATGAACCGAAGAGCGCCCCCGGCAGGACTCGAACCTGCGGCCAAGTGCTTAGAAGGCACCTGCTCTATCCACTGAGCTACGGGGGCCGGAAGGTGGCCGTGGTGGCCTGGAGCCCCGGGGTGGGGGTGGGACTGTCGTCCGTGCCGGGTCAAGGATAGGGCTCCGGTCGCCTTGTCCCGGTTGCTTCACCCGCGTGCCACGATGTGGAGGTTCGGTGAAGCGGTCCCGATAATCGCAGGCAGGTGCGATTCTCGCACCGCTTTTGCGCCGCGGCGCCCTGGGTGTTGTGCACTCGTTATGCCTGCGCCCCACTCCGTCTGCTCTGACCGGAAGGTCCCTCTGGAGTCGCGGTCGGCGCGCAGGGGGTGTATAGGCTTCAAAAATGGCCCTAAATTGGGCATTCTTCGCATGTGGTGACCTTGGATGTTCGGCCCCAGTTGCTCGACGCCCTGTCCGCCCTGCGCGACCGGGTCGCGTCCGTGCGTCTGCCGTTGCCGCTGCCCGGCGCCCCGCGCGCCCGGCAGGCCAGAGCCGAGCTGCTCGCGCAGCTCGACGACTACCTCGTACCGCGGCTGAAGTCCCCGGAGGCGCCGCTGCTCGCCGTCGTCGGCGGGTCCACCGGAGCCGGTAAGTCCACCCTCGTCAACTCCCTGGTCGGCCGCCAGGTGAGTGAAGCCGGTGTGCTGCGGCCCACCACCCGCGTCCCCGTGCTCGTCTGCCACCCGGACGACCACCACTGGTTCGCCGGCATGCGGGTGCTGCCCGACCTGCTGAGGGTCTGGGCGCCCGGGGACGACGAGCCCGCCCGCGCCCCCGGGAGGCCCGCCGCCGGGCGCCCCGGGGCCCGCGCCACCGCCTCCGGGGCGCGCGAGCTGCGGATCGAGACCGTCACCGGGCTGCCGCGCGGCCTCGCCCTCCTCGACGCCCCCGACGTCGACTCCCTCGTCGTCGAGAACCGGATCCTCGCCGCCGAGCTCATCTGCGCCGCCGACGTCTGGGTGATGGTCACCACCGCCTCCCGGTACGCCGACGCCGTGCCCTGGCACCTGCTGCGCACCGCCAAGCAGTACAGGGCCACCCTCGTCACCGTCCTCGACCGGGTCCCGCACCAGCTGCTCGCCGAGGTCTCGCGGCAGTACGCGGCCCTGCTCACCCGGGCCGGGCTGGGCGACGTACCCCGCTTCACCGTGCCGGAGCTCCCCGAGTCGGCAGGCGGGGGCGGGCTGCTGCCGGCCAGCGCCGTCGCACCGCTCGGCGCCTGGCTCGCCCACCACGTCCAGGACCCGGCCGCCCGCCAGTACGCCGTCAGCCGCACCGCGTTCGGCGCGCTGGACTCGCTGCGGCGCCGGATGCCGGAGCTGGCGTCCGCCGTCGCCGCCCAGTACGCCGCCGCCGTGCGGCTCACCACCGCGGTGGAGGACGCGTACCGGCAGGAGGGCAAGCGGGTCCGGGGCAGGCTCGACCAGGGCGCCGTACTCGCCGGGGACGCACTGACCCGGTGGCGCGGCTACCCGCTCGACACCACCGCCGACGAACTGCTCGACTCGCTGGCCGAGTCCCTCTCCGCGCTGCTCCAGTGCGCGGTGGCCGCCGCCGACGAGCGGATCGCCGAGGCCTGGCGGCGCGAACCGGCTGCCGGGGCCGTGCCGCTGCCGGGGCCCGACCGGGAGGCGGCGGAACGCATCGGCCTGGCGGTCCGGCGGTGGCGGCGCGTACTGGAGGAACTCGCCGAGGAGGAGGTCGCCAAGCTCGACCGGCAGCCTCCGCCCGACCCCGACGCCGTCGCCGCCCTGCTGGTCGCGTCCCTCCTCGGCGGCAAGCGGGCCCGGCCCGCCGGCGAGAAGCTCGTCGAGCGGATCGGCGCACAGGCCGCCGTACGGCTGCGCGACCGGGGTGGCGAGCTCGTCGCCGACCACCTCGAAGAGGTGCTGCGCGCCGAACGGGACCGGCGGCTGGCCCCGCTGGAGGCCCTCGAGGTGACCCCCGAGCCGCAGGCCGAGCTGATCGCCGCCCTGTCCGTACTGCAGAAGGAGAGGTGACGCGGTGTCCGCCTTGGCCGACCGCAACCGCACCGGCGACCGCTGGGACGACGGACTCATCGCACGCTCGCGCCGCCCGCGGGCCATCGGTGACGGCAGCTTCGACGACGGGATGGATGGCATCGACGGTATCGACGGCATTGACGGCATTGACGGCATCGATGGGCGTGACCGGATCGACCGGATCGACCGGATCGACCGGATCGACCGGAGCGGCCGGAGCGGCCGGAGCGACGGAGAGGACGGCCACGAGGACGACGACGCGCTGGTCCGGGCCCTGTCCGGGGCCGGCGGCGACGGCGGCCGCACGCCCCCGCCCCCGTCCGGCCCCGACGCGCAGGCCCTGCGCACCCGGCTGGAGTCCTTGCGCCAGCTCGTCGCGCTCTCCCGGACCCGGCTCGACGGCAGGACCCTCGCCGAGGCCGGGCGGGTGCTGGACGAGGCCGCGGCGCGGCGCGGGCTGTCGTCGCAGCACACCGTCGTCGCGATCGCCGGAGCCACCGGAAGCGGCAAGTCCACACTCTTCAACTCACTCGCCGGAGTGCCGATTTCCGAGACGGGACTGCGCCGGCCCACGACCGCCGCGCCCATCGCCTGCAGCTGGTCCGACGGCGCCGCCGGACTGCTGGACCGGCTGGAGATCCCGGGGCGGCTGCGGCGCCGGCCGCGCGAGACCACCGAGACCGGGGCGCTGCGCGGGCTGGTCCTGGTGGACCTGCCCGACCTGGACTCCGCGGTCGGCGCGCACCGCGAACACGTGGACCGGGTGCTGGCTCTGGTCGACGCGGTGGTGTGGGTGGTGGACCCGGAGAAGTACGCGGACGCGGTGCTCCACGAGCGGTACCTGCGACCGCTGGCCGGGCACGCCGAGGTGACGTTCGTCGTGCTCAACCAGGTGGACCGGCTGCCCGGCGAGGCCGCCGACCTCGTCCTGGACGACCTGCGGCGGCTGCTCGACGAGGACGGCATCGCACTCGGCGAGCACGGCGAGCCCGGGGCCACCGTCCTCGGGCTGTCCGCGCTCACCGGCGAGGGCGTCGGGGAACTCAGGGACCTGCTGGGACAGTTCACCCAGGAGCGGGGTGCGGCCACCCGCCGGATCGCCGCCGACGTGGACCGCGCTGCCGCGCGCCTGCGACCGCTGTACGTGGCCGACGGGCATCCGGGACCCGAGATCGGCGAGGCGGCCCGAGCCGAGTTCGAGGACCGGCTCGCGGAGGCGGTCGGGGCGTACGCGGCCGGGCTCGCCGCCGAGCGGGCCTGGCGGCGCAACGCCGGGAAGGCGTGCGGGACTCCGTGGCTCCGGCTGTGGCGCTGGTACGAGAGCCGGCGCGCCCCCCGTACCCTGTCGGGGCTGGCCGCCCTGGCCGCGATCGGCGGCGTGGCCGCAGGCAGCCGGGGGCCGGCGGGCGCGCAGCCGCCGGCCGAGGTGGAGGTGACCGCGCGGCAGCGGGTGGAACAGGCCGTACGGGCCGTCGCCGACGCGGCGACCACCAGGCTGCCCGACCCCTGGGCGCAGGCGGTACGGGAGACCGCGGTACGCGGCGGCGAGCAGCTGCCCGAGGCGCTGGACGAGATCACGGCGAGCCTGGGCGCGGCCTCCGCGGTGCCGGGCGCCAAACCGCCGCGGCCCGCGTGGTGGCCGGTGGCCGTGCTCGCGCAGGCCGCCATGACGCTGGTCCAGGTCTACGGCGGGCTGTGGCTCGTCGGGCAGATCGTCGGGGTCCTCCAGCCGCACCTGATGACGCCGGTGCTGCTGATGGCGTCGGGCATCGTCGGCGGGCCGCTGGTGGAGTGGGCCTGCTCGATCGCGGCCCGGGGTCCGGCACGGCGGTACGGGCAGGACGCGGAGCGGCGGCTGCGGCAGGCGGCCGCGGGCTGCGGGCGGGCCCGGGTGCTGGAGCCGGTGGCGGCGGAGCTGCTGCGCTACCGGGAGGTGCGGGAGCAGTACGCAGCGGTGGCCGAGTTGTCCACAACCCGTCAGTAGTCCACAGCGGCGAGCGGAGTTCGGTCGATGGAGCCAGCATGGCGGTGTCCGGTGCGGAAGGCCCGTGCCGGTCCGTGCAGTGCAGATGTGGGGGAGGGACCGGGATGAACGACACCCTGGTGACGCTGATCGGCTACGTGGCCACGCAGATCGACTACAAGGAGACCGCCAACGGGCCGTCGGCCAGGTTCCGTTTCGCCGTGACACCACGGTATTTTGATCGTCGCAAGGACGCGTGGGCGGACGGAGCGACCAGCTTCTACACCGTGTGGGCCCGGCGCACTCTCGCGGTCAACCTGACCGGATCCGTTTCGGTCGGGGAGCCGTTGGTGGTGCACGGGCGGCTACGGGTGCGGGACGACCCGCCAGACACCGAAGGGAACCGCTGGTTCTCGGCGGAGATCGACGCGACCGCCATCGGCCACGACCTCAACCGGGGAACCGCCGCCTTCCGGCGGGTGGTCAGGGCCGAACCCGCGCTGATGGCCACTCAGAAGGCGGCGGTGGTCTGAGTGTTCGAGACAGCTAGGATTCCCCGGTACTCACGGGCACCTGGGTCACTGGCCCGAAGGGGAAGACTGTGTCGATTGGCGTTCCCGCACCCTCCGCTTCTGATTCCTCTCCTGCTTCGCTCACTGCTGCGCTCCATCCCGCGGCGCCTGCGGTTGCCGGTCCGGCTGCTGCCGGATCGGCTGCCGCCGGGTCGACCGTTGCCGGGCCCACCGCTGCCGGGCGGGCGTCCGCGCGACGGCCGCTGGCGGTGGCGCTGCTGGCCGCAGCCCTCACCGCCGGGCCCGCCGCACGGGCCGCCGCCGACACCGGGAGCCCCGCCCCCCGGCCGCCGGAGGGCGCGAGCGCCGTACTGGACGGGCTCAAGACCTACGGGCAGGCCGTCCTGCGCGCCCCCGACGGGTCGGTCCGGCAGATTCCGGCCGGGCTCTTCGAAATGCGGGTCGACGGCGGCGGCATGCTCCAGACGTACGGGGTCGGCGTCGCGGGCAACGCCCAGCCGCTGGCCCGGTACACGGAGAGCGGCTGGAGCAGCAGCCCGCTCGGCGGGAACGCCGAGGCCGGCCGGATCCGGTGGGTCCTGGAGCACTCCTACCCCCAGCTGAACGATCTCGCCGGGCTCGCCAAGGCGGCCGGAGCCGGGGCGCTCACCGCGGAGAGCGCGGCGGCCGGGACGCAGGTGGCGATCTGGCGGCTGGCGGACGGGGCCCCGGTGGAGGCCGCCGACCCGGACGCGGAGAAGCTGGCCGACTACCTCCAGCGGGCGGCGGGCCGCATGCATGAGCCGCCGGCCTCGCTGCGGCTGGAACCGGGGAGCGTGTCCGGACCCGTGGGCGGCCGGATCGGCCCGGTCACCGTGCGCACCGGTGCACAGAGTGTGGCGGTCACCCCGGACGCGGCGGCCGTGGCCATGGGCGTGCGGGTCGTCGACGCCGAGGGGAAGCCGGTCACGGCGGCGGCCAACGGGAGCCGGCTGTACTTCGAGGTGCCGGCGGGCACCCCGGACGGAACCGCCTCGGTCACCGTCCAGGGCTCCATGAAGGTGCCGGTCGGCCGGGTCTTCACCAGCGGCCTCCCGGCCCAGGCACAAATCGTGGCCGGGTCCAGCGAGTCCGCGACCGCGGCCCAGGCGACGGCGGTCTGGCCGCAGCAGCTGGTGGCCGCTGCGGGCACGGCCGGCGACGGCACCCCGGTCACGCAGGCGGCCGGCGCGGCGGCGACCCCGTCCTCGTCCAGCCCGGAGGAGGAGCGGCTCGCCACCAGCGGCAGCTCCGCGGCCACCCCGGTGATCGCCTCGCTGGCGGTGGGCCTGGTGGTCCTGGGCGGCCTGGTGGTCCTCATGGTCCGCAAACGCCCCCAGGACGAGGAAGACCGCGCCTGACCCCGCCCGACGGGCGCACCGCCCGCCCCCGGCGGGGACCGGCGCGGCCCGGCCCGGCTCGGCCTGGAGCGCAGGCTCGGCCCTGGTCGGGCCGGGCACGGCGCGGCCGGGGGGTGGCGGGGCTCGGTACGGTCCGGGGGCGGGCTGATTTCCGGGCGTGGTCCTGGGTAGGCGGGGGCCATGGCCGAGCACAAGCTGACATGGCGGGGCGCTGCCGCGCGATGGGACCGGGCGCTGTTCGACGTGGTGGCCCAACGGCACTGGCCGGGGGGCGAGCGCGTGCTGCCGCGGCTCGGGCGGGCCGCGAACCACGGGGTGCTGTGGGGCGGGGCCGCCGCCGTGATCGCAGCGTCCGGCTCGGCAACGGCCCGCCAGGCGGCGGTGCGCGCGGTCGGCTCGCTGGCCCTGGCCTCCGCGACGATCAACACCGTCGGCAAGTGGTCCGTCCGCCGGGCCCGGCCGGTGCTGGACGGGGTGCCCGCGGTGCGGCAGCTCGCCACGCAGCCGATCACCACCTCGTTCCCGTCCGGGCACTCGGCGTCGGCGTTCGCCTTCACCACGGGGTTGGCGCTCCATTCGCCGGGCTGGGGCGCCGCGCTGGCTCCTGTGGCTGCGTCCGTGGCGTTCTCCCGCGTGTACACGGGCGTGCACTACCCGTCCGACGTGGTCGCGGGGGCGGCGCTGGGCGTTGCCGCCGGCTTCGCCGTACGTCGTATCGCGGCGCGCGTGGAGGCGGCCCGGGCCCGGCCCGGAGACGAGCCCGCGGACGCCGACGCGCCCGCCCTGCCGGACGGAGCCGGGCTCGTGGTCGTGGTCAACGCCGGGGCGGGCAGCGCGGCGGCCGCGGAACTCGACGTCCTGCAGGCCAGGCTTCCCAAGGCAGAGGTGGTCGAGTGCGGGGGTGAGCAGCTGGCCGGGACGCTGGCGGCGGCGGCCTCCCGGGCCGCCGTGCTGGGTGCCTACGGGGGTGACGGCACGGTCAACGCGGCCGCCACCGCCGCGCTGCGGGCCGGGGTGCCGCTCGCGGTGTTCCCCGGCGGCACGCTGAACCACTTCGCGCAGGACCTCGGACTGACCGGAACCACGGGCACCTGCCGCGCCGTCGCCGCCGGCCGGGCGGTCCGCGTCGCCGTCGGCCGCTTCACCCCCACCCCGCCAGAGCCCCACGAACCCGCCGCGCCCGCCTCCGAACCGGTCCCGATGCCCCCGCCCGGTGCGGAGGCCCCGCCCGGCCCGGTGTCGCCGCTGGGGCCGACCCCGCCGCCCAGCCTGACGCCCCCGCCTGCTCCAGGGCCCTCGCCTGGTCCGGGGCCCTCGCCTGGTCCGGGGCCCTCGCCTGGTCCGGGGCCCTCGCCTGGCCCAGCGCCCCCGCCCGGCCCGACACCCCCGCCCGGCCCGACACCCGCGCCCGGTCCGCTGTCCCCGCCTGCTCCGGGGCCCTCGCCGGGGCCGGCGTCCCCGCCCGGTTCCGGGCCGCTGCCCGGCCCGGCGTCCCTGCCCGATCCAACATCCCCGCTGGGCCCGACACCTCCGCTGGGTCCGGCCTCCCCGTTTGGGCCGGGACCCTTGCCCGGAGGTCCGGTGTCCCCGCTGGGGCCGTGGCCCCTGCCGGGTCCAGAGCCCTCAGCCGGCCCGGTGCCCCCACATGGTTCGGGGCCTTCGCCGGGTCCGGTGTTCCCGCCCGGTCCGGTGCCGCCGCCTGGGCCGGCGGTCTCGCCAGGGGAGGCGTCGGCGGTCGGACCGGTGTCCCCGGCCGGGGCAGGTGCGTCCGAGGCCGAGGCCGAGGCCGAGCCGGGCGGAGCCGACGACGGTGGGCCCGGCCCCGCAGACTCCGGCGGGGGCGAGGGACGGCCCGGGTACTTCCTGAACACCTTCAGCATCGGGGCCTATCCCGAGCTGCTGCGGTACCGGATGCGGTGGGAGCCGCGGATCGGGTACCTGCCCGCCGCGCTGCTGGCCGCCTGGCGGGTGCTGCGCACCCAGCGTCCCGTGGCGCTCCGGCTGGCCGGGCAGCCCCGGAGCGTCTGGCTGCTGTTCGCGGGCAACGGCACCTACCACGGCAGCGGTGCGGCCCCGCGCCGCCGCGACGGCCTGGGCGAGGGCCTGCTCGACGTCCGCCTCGTCCACGGCGGCGGCCGCCCCGGCCCGCGCCTCCTTGCCGCAGCCCTCGCGGGACCGTTTTCGCGCTCGCCGGTGCACATCGCCACCCGTCTGCGCAGCCTGCGCATCGCCGGGATCCCGCCCGGCACTCCGCTCGCGTACGACGGCGAGTGCGCCCCGGCCCCCGGCTCGCTCGTCCTCGACAAGCTCCCGGAGGCGTTGACCGTGTACCGCGACGGCCCCTCGGCCCCGGCCCCCGCCCGCCCGGCCCCCGCCCCGCCGGCCGAGGCCGTTCCCGCCTCCCGGCCCGCCCGGCACGGCCGCCCGGCCCCCCACCGCCGGTGAACGGTTCTGAGCCCGGGGCCCGGGGGCGCTTCGGCGCTGATCAGGGGCCCTGACCATACGGGTTTCCGCCCCGGGGTGGACGGCTGGCACTATGGGGTGTATCTGCCCATCCATCGATCTGCCGGACGGTTTCTCTTGGCTGAGTTCATCTACACCATGCGCAGGACGCGCAAGGCGCACGGCGACAAGGTGATCCTCGACGATGTCACCCTGAGCTTCCTGCCCGGAGCGAAGATCGGTGTGGTCGGCCCGAACGGTGCCGGTAAGTCCACCGTCCTGAAGATCATGGCCGGTCTGGAGCAGCCGTCCAACGGTGACGCCTTCCTGTCGCCCGGCTACACCGTCGGCATCCTCATGCAGGAGCCCAAGCTCGACGAGAACAAGACCGTCCTGGAGAACGTCCAGGACGGTGTCGCCGCGATCAAGGGCAAGCTCGACCGGTTCAACGCCATCGCCGAGGAGATGGCCACGAACTACACGGACGAGCTCATGGAGGAGATGGGCAAGCTCCAGGAGGACCTGGACCACGCCAACGCCTGGGACCTGGACGCCCAGCTTGAGCAGGCCATGGACGCCCTGGGCTGCCCGCCCGCCGACTGGCCGGTCACCAACCTCTCCGGTGGTGAGAAGCGCCGCGTCGCGCTGTGCAAGCTCCTGCTGGAGGCCCCCGACCTGCTGCTCCTCGACGAGCCCACCAACCACCTCGACGCCGAGTCGGTGAACTGGCTGGAGCAGCACCTCGCCCAGTACAAGGGCACCGTCGTGGCGATCACCCACGACCGCTACTTCCTCGACAACGTCGCCGAGTGGATCCTCGAGCTCGACCGCGGCCGCGCCATCGCATACGAGGGCAACTACTCCACGTACCTCCAGAAGAAGTCCGAGCGCCTCAAGGTCGAGGGCAAGAAGGACGAGAAGCGCCAGAAGCGCCTCAAGGAAGAGCTGGAGTGGGTCCGCTCCAACGCCAAGGGCCGCCAGGCCAAGTCGAAGGCGCGTCTGGCCCGCTACGAGGAGATGGCCGCCGAGGCCGAGAAGATGCGGAAGCTGGACTTCGAGGAGATCCAGATCCCGCCGGGCCCGCGCCTGGGCTCGGTCGTCGTCGAGGTCAACAACCTCTCCAAGGCCTTCGGCGAGAAGGTCCTCATCGACGACCTGTCCTTCACCCTCCCGCGCAACGGCATCGTCGGCGTGATCGGCCCGAACGGCGCCGGCAAGACCACGCTGTTCAAGATGATCCAGGGCCTGGAGACGCCGGACTCCGGCGACATCAAGGTCGGCGAGACCGTCAAGATCAGCTACGTCGACCAGACGCGCGCCAACATCGACCCGAAGAAGACCCTGTGGGCGGTCGTCTCGGACGAGCTGGACTACATCAACGTCGGCCAGGTCGAGATGCCGTCCCGCGCCTACGTCTCCGCGTTCGGCTTCAAGGGCCCGGACCAGCAGAAGCCGGCGGGCGTGCTCTCCGGCGGTGAGCGCAACCGCCTGAACCTGGCGCTCACCCTCAAGCAGGGCGGCAACCTGCTGCTCCTCGACGAGCCGACCAACGACCTCGACGTCGAGACCCTGTCCTCCCTGGAGAACGCACTGCTCGACTTCCCGGGCTGCGCCGTGGTCGTCTCCCACGACCGCTGGTTCCTCGACCGGGTCGCCACGCACATCCTGGCGTACGAGGGTGACTCGAAGTGGTTCTGGTTCGAGGGCAACTTCGAGTCCTACGAGAAGAACAAGGTCGAGCGGCTCGGTCCGGACGCCACCCGTCCGCACCGCGCCACCTACAAGAAGCTCACCCGGGGCTGAGGTCGGCACATGGCCAGACACCACTACCGGTGCCCCCTGCGCTGGGCGGACATGGACGCCTTCGGGCACGTCAACAACGTCGTCTTCCTCCGCTACCTGGAGGAGGCGCGGATCGACTTCATGTTCCGCCTGGCGCCGGGTGAGGGCAGCGACTCGTTCACGGGCGGCTCCGTCGTCGCCCGCCACGAGATCGACTACAAGCTGCCCCTCGTCCACCGCCACGAGCCGGTGCTCATCGAGTCCTGGGTGACCCGGATCGGCGCCGCCTCCCTGACCATCCGCTACGAGGTCAAGGACGAGGCGACCGAGGACCGGCCCGAGACGGTGTACGTGCGCGCCGAGACCGTGGTCGTGCCGTACAACCTCGCCGAGGGGCGGCCCCGCCGCATCACCGAGGAGGAGCGACGCTTCCTCGGGGAGTACCTCGACGAGCCCGCGCCTAAGGCGTCGTCCGCGAAGCGTTCCGAAGGGCGCCTGGCGGCATGACCGGGCAGCTGCGCTTCGCCGACCCCGGGGAGGCGGCCGACCTGGCCGCCTTCCTGGGCCGGCTGGTGCACTACGACCGTGCCGCCGCGGTCCGCCTCCAGGCGGGCGGCGGCGCGCTGGCCGTCTTCGGACGGCCGCCGTCGTTCGACGTCCTCGCCATCCGCACGGTGCGGCTCGCCGCCCCTGCCGCGACACCGCTGGACGTCACCGTCTCCGCCGGTGAGCTGCTGGAATCCGTGGACGAGGGCTCCGCGGCCGCGGTCGTGCCCGCGGCCGTGACCGGCCCGCCCTGGGCCGGGGTGCTCCCGCCCCGCGGCGGCTGGCGGCAGCTGCCCGGGCTGCCCGGCCCCGAGGCGATGCGGGCCGCCGTGGCCGGCGCGGTCGCCGAGTTCCGGGCCCGCGACGAGGCCCTGCCCCCGCAGCACCGCACCCGGTCCGAGCGGGACCGGATCGGCCGCGACATCTGGTCCCGGACGCTCGGCGACACCGAGCTCCCGCTGCGCGCCGTGCACGCCGCGCAGTCCCTGGGCTTCCTGCGTCCCGTCCGCTCGGCCGTCGCGGCCGGGCCCGCCGGGCAGGCGCCCGCGCCCGCGGCCGCCGCCGACCCGGTGGCGCTGCTCGCGTCCGGCGGCTGGCTGCGCCTGCGCACCCCGTACGGCTCGATCGCCCTGCGCCGCCCCGGCCGCGCCGCCGGCCTGGGCGCCCTCCAGGTCCGCCCGGTCTGACACGGCGGACCGCCCGCCCGCCGGATGCGGGCGAGCGGTCGGGCGGTCACGCCGGGCCGGTCCGGCGGACTACGGGTTGAAGTTGAACGTGAAGTTCTGGGCGGTCACCGTGAACTCCACCATGAGGATCGTCCGGCAGGTCGAGTCCGAGACGTTCGAACACCACTCGAAGATCCGGGGCGGGACCGTCTCCTGGTACTTGTCCCGCCACTCGGTGCCGTCCTCCGAATACGCGTAGCAGTACCAGACCGGGTTCACGGCGCGGGGGTCACCGCCGTAGACGACGACGCTCTGCTGGGGTGCGATCTTCCACCAGCCCTCCTTGAACCAGTTGCTGCTGGCGGAGCAGTTGGGCTGGTAGCGCTCGACCATCGCCCAGACTTCCCGCTCGTGGTTGTTCTTGAGCCTCAGCGCCATGGCGTGCCTCCTATTCCCCGCCCGGCTGCCTGCGGGCGGCCGGGCTTCCGTCGGACCGGGTCAGAGCGCCTGTCGGGCTCGAGTTGTCCGTCCGGCCGGGGGGAGCGCCGGACCGGCCCGCTGAGAGAGCACGCTCCAGGGCCGCTTCGTCCGCATCGGTCTTGGGAGCCACGGCTTCGTCCGCCTCCTGGGACATGGGACCTCCAATCTCCGTCGGTCGGGTTCGGCGGAGAGGTTCCCGGGAGGGGGCGCCGCGTACCGCGAGCCGCGGGCCCGTGCCCCGTACGGGCGCGGTGCGGGCGCTCGTACGAGGGCTCTTGTACGGCCGCTCAGTCCCCAGTGTTGATCATCGAGGCTGCGGCGTACGTCAGGTAGCGCCACAGCTGCGCCTCCAGCTCGGGCGCCAAGGCCAGCTCGCTGACGGCCTCGCGCATGTGGCGCAGCCAGGCGTCGTGCGCGGCCCGGTCCACCTGGAAGGGGGCGTGCCGCATCCGCAGGCGCGGGTGGCCCCGGTTCTCGCTGTAGGTGGTCGGGCCGCCCCAGTACTGCATCAGGAACAGGGCGAACCGCTCCTCGGCCGGTCCGAGGTCCTCCTCCGGGTACATCGGGCGCAGCAGCGGGTCCTGCGCCACCCCCTGGTAGAAGCGCCGGACCAGACGGCGGAAGGTCTCCTCGCCGCCCACCTGCTCGTAGAAGGTCTGCTCCTGAAGCGTGTCCCGCGGAATCTCGTTCACCCGACCATCGTCTCAGACGCCCGGACGGAGGACGGAGGTCTTAGGTCCACCGCCGACGGCGGTGGACCACGGTTCGCTTCCCGGGGGCCGCCGCAGGACAGTGGAGCCATGGGCGCACGTTCCCCGCGGTCCGCGCAGACCGCGCACACCGGGGCGCGGGACCTGCTGGCCACCGCGCACGCCGCCCAGGTGCGCGAGTTGACCGCGGCCGGGGTGCTGGAGGATCCCGTCTGGCGGGCGGCGTTCGCGGCCGTGCCCCGGCACGTCTTCGTCCCCTGGTTCTTCACCGGCCGGGGCGCCGGGCACGAGCGGTTGTGGGGCGAGGACCCGGATCCGGCCCGCCGGGCCCGCTGGCTGCGCGGGGTCTACACGGACGCGCCGCTCGCGACCCGGCTGCGCGACGGCGAGCTGGTGTCCTCCAGCAGCCAGCCGTCGCTGATGGCGAAGATGCTGGCCGCGCTGGACGTGCGCGACGGGGACGACGTGCTGGAGATCGGCACGGGCACCGGCTACAACGCGGCCCTGCTCTGCCACCGCCTCGGCGACGACCACGTCACCACGGTCGACCTGGACGAGGAGATCACCGAGTCGGCGCGGTCCCACCTGGCCCGGCTCGGCTACCGGCCGACGGTGGTCACCGGGGACGGGGCGCGCGGCTGCCCCGCCCGGGCGCCGTTCGACCGGATCCTGGTGACCTGCACGCTGCCGACGATCCCGCACGCCTGGCTCGGCCAGTGCCGGCCGGGGGCGCGGATCCTGGCCCCGCTGTCGACCGGCCTGATCGCGCTGCGCGTACGCGACGCCGACTTCGCGGAGGGCCGCTTCCTGCACACCGCGGCGTACTTCGTCCCGCTGCGCGGCGCCACGGTCGCGGCGGCGCCCGCCGCCGGATCCGGGTCCGGCGCGGGATCCGGTGCGGGATCCGGTGCGGGGGCGGGGGCCGACGCCTATGCGGAGGCGTGGACGGCGCACGGGCTGCCCTACGAACTGGTGGAGAACGAGCGGTTCCAGTTCATGCTGATGCTGACCGCCGACGCCCTGCACCCCCGCGAGGCCCTGGACCTGTGGCGCGGCGAGGGCCGGCCGGCCCGGGAGCGCTTCGGGGTGACGGTCAGCGCCGAGGGGCAGTGGGCGTGGCTCGACGACCCCCAGGGCCCCTACGTGTGGCCCCTGGGGGAGACGGAGGGACCCGATGCGGCCGGGGTCAGCCCCGGCGGATGGTGATCGTGGTCCAGGCGCCGACGTGGACGCGGTCGCCGTCGGAGAGCGGCACCGGCACGTAGGGCTGGATCGGGTCCTCGCCGCCGTTGATGGTGGTGCCGTTGGTGGAGTTCTGGTCCACCACCGCCCAGCTCAGGTCGGGCTGCTGGACGAGCACCGCGTGCTGGTGGGAGACGCCCGGGTCCTCCGGCGGCACGGACAGGTCGATGTCGGGGGACTCGCCCGTGGAGGCGCGGCGCCGGCCGATGGTGATCTGGCCGCCGGTGAGCGGAAGGTGCTGCTCCGGGGAGTAGGCGGGCAGGCTGAGGGCGGCCGCCTCGGGGCCGCTGCGCTGCATCATCGCCAGGAAGTACGAGCGGTCGGGGCCGATCGTCGCGGTCCAGGAGCCGCCGCCCTGCGACGGGAAGGGCTGCGACTGGTGCGGCTGCGGCTGGTGCTGCTGGGGCGACGAGTGCTGCGGCTGGTGCTGCTGGTGCTGGGGCGACGAGTGCTGCGGCTGGTGGGGCTGCTGGTATGCGTGGTGCTGCTGGTACTCCGGTTGCCGGTACTGCTGCGGCGGAGCCTGGTGCTGCTCGTGCGACGGCGGCTGGAGCAGCCAGTCGTCCTCCCGCTGAAGCGGCTCGGCCGGGCGGTTCACCCGGGACGGCCGCGAGCCCTGGTAGTCGAAGGGATCCTGCGGGAAAGGCTGCGGCGCGTGAGCCGGCGGCGGGGGCGGCGGCGCGGCTGCGGCCCCCGCCGCCTGCCCGAGCGGGGAGTACGAGGTCGCCGACCGCGTCAGGAAGTTGTACCGGCATTCCTCGCAGAAGGGCGCCATGGCCTCGCGCGGGGTCCGGCACTGCGGGCAGAGCTCGGCCTGGGCGGTCGGCTCACCGGTGGTGGGAGGGTAGCCGTAGCCGTAGGAGGGCACGGCGGACGCGGCGGACGCGGCGGACGCGTCCTGGGCGGCAGACATGCGGTGGCCGCAGACCTCGCACCAGTCGTCGGAGGCGGACTGGTGCCCGTTCGGGCAGGTCGGCATGGCGGCTCTTCCCCCTTCGGCCTGCGCCATCGCGTCAGGCCCTCGCAGGTCTTCTCAGGTCTTCTCAGGTCTTCTTCACTCGGACGGTCTGGACCGAACGCGTTTCGAGAGTCATCTCGTCGGCATCCGCGACCTTCGCCTTCAGCCGCACAGTACCCGCCACGGCGTCGACCACATCCACCACCTTCGCCAGCAGCTTGGCCGTGTCCGCGTTACCGGAGACGCTCGCCAGCTGCACCGCTCGCCCCAACTTGGCCGTGGCACCGCCGACATCGCCCAGTTTGCGTGCTTGGAGGCCCTGTTGGATAGCCTGCGCCAGCTCCGCCTGTCCGGTGTAGTGGGCGACCTGCGGGTTGATGGCGGTGGAGGCGGCCGGATCGGAGGTCCATACCGCCCGGACCAGTCCCTGGCCGAGCACGGTGGGCTGCCCGCCCGGCGGCCCGGGCAGGACCATCGAGGCGCGGGCAGCCAGCATCTCCTGCCCCACCGCCGCGGGGGGCACGCGGACGCACACGTGGTACTCGCGGCACTCGTCGCCCCAGGAGCCCGTCGGGTAGTCCCCGGCGCGCGGGCCGGCCCCGGTGCGGCGGCCGGTGAGGTCCTGGACGGCGGGGGCGACCTGCCTGACGTACTGGATCTCCGCGCCGACCGGGGTCCACAGCCGCAGGGCGACGTCCGCGACCTCCTTGCCCATGGCCTTCTCCATCATGCGCGTGAAGTCCTCGGTGAGGTGCGCGGGATCGGCCACGATGTCGGCGGACCCGAGCAGCGCACTCGCGATGCCCCTGACCTCGTCGACCTCCCAGTCGGTGCCCACCCCGCGGGCGTCGCAGGTGAAGCGGCCCGCGCAGGCGTCGAGGGTGGCGCGCAGCACGGCCGGGTCCTCGTGCTCGTTGCGGCCGTCGGTCAGCAGGATGCCGTGCCGGATGGGGGCCGTGGATCCGCGCAGCAGGCCGTCGGCGAGGCGCAGCCAGGTGCCGATGGCGGTGCCGCCGCCCGCTTCGAGGCCGCGCAGGGCCTCCTTGGCCTCCGCGCGGGTGACCGGTGCGGCGACGGCGAGGCCGCCCCGGCCGGGATAGACCTCCTTGGCCGCATGGTTCCCGGCGATGACGGCGAACGAGGTGCCGTCGCGCAGGGTGTCGATCGCGGCGGCGGTGGCCTCGCGGGCGCCGCGCATCTTCTCCGGCGGGTACTCCATGGACCCCGAGCAGTCGACCATGATCACGACGGCCGCCCCGCCGCGGGCGGCCGGCGCACGGGTGGCGGTGGCGCCGCCGGTCGAGGTCACCGAGACGATGGCGTGGACCTCGCGCCCGCCCTCGGGAAGGAACTCGTTCTGGTACACCTCCACGCTGAAGCGCGGGGCGCTCGGCTTGGCGAAGTTCGCCATCGGGGGGACTCCTAGAGCAGGGGGTGGGGGAGCGGGTCGGCTCCGGCCCGGTCGGGTCCGGGAGGTCCGGTCAGGCCTGGGGGCGTGCCGCTCCTGCTTCCGCTTCGGGTTCCGTGTCGGTGCGTGCGTCCGTGTCCGTGGTGGTCGTGCGCGTGGTGTTCGTGTTCGTGGTGTTCGTGGTGTTCGTGGTGTTCGTGGTGTTCGCGTTCGAGCCGGTGCGGGCGGTGCCGGCCCGGTCGGGCTCCGGCTCGCCGCCGGGCGGCGCCGCGAACGGCACCACGGCCACGGTCACGTTGTCGTGGCCGCCGCCGTCGAGGGCGTGCCCCACCAGGACCTGCGCGCTGTGCAGGGGCCGGAACGCGGCGTCCGCGGGCAGGACCCGGGCCATCTCCAGCGCGGACTCGGCGTAGTTCCACAGGCCGTCCGTGCAGACGACCACGACGCCCGCGTGGTCCGGCTTGAACGTGGCCGTGTGCGGCTCCAGGTCGTACGCGTCGGCCCCGAGCCAGCCGGTGATGGCGTGCGCGCGGACGTCGGCGTAGGCCTCGGCCTCACCCATCAGGCCCGCCGCGACCATCTGCGCGGCCCAGGAGTCGTCCTCCGTCAGGCGGCGGGGCAGTGCGCTGCGGTCGTCCGGGACCCAGTAGGCGCGGCTGTCGCCGACCCAGCCGATGGTCAGCAGGCCGCCGCAGACGACCGCGCCGACCAGGGTGCAGGCCGGGGCGTTCTGGGCGCCCGGGACCTCCGGCGCCAGGGCGGCCACCGCGGCCGCCGCGGCCATGATGGCCTCGTGCATGGCCTCCTGCGGGTGGGTGCCGCGGGGGAGGGCGTCCAGCAGGGCCTCGTTGGCCGCGGCGGCCGCGGCGGCCGAGGCGTCGTCGGGGCGGCTGGCGGAGGAGACGCCGTCGCAGACGATGGCCACGGTGGCGGTGGAGCCGTCGCCCAGGGCGGTGGCCGCCACCGCGAACGAGTCCTCGTTGCGGTGGTGGCGCAGCCCGCGGTCGCTGACGGCGGCCACACTGCCGAGGGCCTCCTCGACGTGGTCCCGCTCCCGGGGCTGGGCGTGCCCGCAGTGCTCGCAGTACCCGTCGGTGTCGACCTGCCCGGCCCGGCAGGCGACACACGTCTTCCCGCCGGTCCCCTGCGGGGTGCCCGCCCCCTGCGGGGCGCCCGTGCCGTACGGGTTCTCCTGGCCCGCGGGCGCGCTGCCGTACGGGGTGTCGTACGGGGCGTCGTACGCGGCGGGGCCGCTGCCGTGCGGGGGCTCGCCGCCCGCCGCGGGGGCACCGTACGGGTTCTGCCGGCCCTGCGGGGTGCCGACGTACCCGGGCTCCGGCGCGGGCGGGGCCGCCGCGTACGGGTCGTGCCCGGCGGGGGCGCCGGTGTGCCGGGGCTCGTGTCCGGCCGCCGCCCGGGTGCCGTACGGGTCCTCCCGGCCGGCGTACGTGCTGCCGTACGGGGCTTCGTCCGTGCCCCAGTGCGGGCCGCCGCCGGGGCGGTCGTGGCGGGTCTCGCCGCCGCCGAACACCCCGCCCTGCGGCGCCTGCCCCGCAGGAGCGGACCAGGGGGCCGCGGCTGCGGCCGCGCCCCACCCGGGCTCGGGGCCCGCGAGGGGATACCCGTCCGCCGCCGCGGCCGAGGGTTCCCGGGTGGCGGCGGGAGCCGGGATCGCCGCAGGCGCCGCGGCAGGTCCGCCCGGGGGCGGCGGGGCCGGGTGCCACTGGCCGCCGGGGGCGGCGGGGGCTCCGGGCGGGGCCGGCGCCGGGGCCGGGAGGGCGAGCGTGGGCTGCTCCGGGGGGAGGGGAGGCGGGAACGCGCTGACGGGGGAGCCGCAGACCCCGCAGAAACGGTCCCCTTCCTCAAGGGGC
The DNA here is from genome assembly GCF_056436005.1 of Streptomyces sp. NPDC043854. NCBI lineage: Bacteria > Bacillati > Actinomycetota > Actinomycetes > Kitasatosporales > Streptomycetaceae > Streptomyces > Streptomyces sp. NPDC043854. The sequence goes on along the minus strand of NZ_JBWKDK010000002.1, from coordinate 95,556 downwards.
TCCGCGCAGCTGGGGCAGCCAGACAGCCGATGCATCGACATCACTCACACCCACGTCCGGGGGCGGAAACGGTTGGCCCGCTCCACCAGTTCGATCCTGTCCTCGCCCCGCTGCGCCAGCCGCGCGAGAACGCGGTACGAGCGCTCCAGGCCGAAGCGCAGGCCCTGCTCGTCCAGTTGACTGCCGAGCAGCGTGGTGCGGCCGGGGTCACTGCCCCGGCTACCCGACAGTACCCAGTCGAGGGCCAAGCCCAGAACCTCGGTCGACAGCCGTTCGCGGCGCACCGCGTCGAGGCCGAGCCGCTCAAGCGCCTCCACCTGCACGGCAGCTGCCGTCAGGTCAGGCAGCAGGGCCTCCTCGGGAGACCGGTCGCGCAGACGTGCCCGTACCGCTGCCACCCGTGCGGCCGTGTAGTGGATGGACGACTCCGGCACGGACTCCAGCGTGCGCACCGCCGCGCTCCGGTCGCCGGCGGCCAGCTGGACCCGGGCCAGGCCGAAGGCCGCGCTGACGAACCCCGGGTCGGTGATCCAGACGAGCCGGTAGTACTCGGCGGCGTTGTCCAGCTGTGCCAGGACCTCGGCGCACAGGCCGAGGGCCAGCTTCGGCGCGGGTTCGCCGGGGAAGGCGTCGTAGATCGCGTCGAAGGACAGGGCGGCGATCGCGTCGTCGCCGGCGGCCAGCGAGGCGATGCCGCGGGCCCACACCACCCGCCAGTCGTCCGGGTGGCGGGACTCCAGGTCCGTCAGGACCACTCCCGCGGCCTCCAGTTCGCCCAGTTCCAGGTGCGCCCGCAGCTCCCGCAGCCGCAGTTCGGCCGAGTCGGCGGGCGCCGAACCCAGGGCGCCCAGCAGGTCGCCCGGAGCGGACGCGAGGAGCCCGGCCAGGAACCCGGCATTGGGGTCCCCCGCGTCGACCAGCGGCACCGGCAGCGCCAGCGCCGTGTCCCGGGCGTCGAGTGACGCCAGCCGGGTGAGCACAAGCGACTCCTGCGCCGGAGCCGGAGCCGGAGCCGGGCCAGGGGTCGGAGCCGGCCTCGGAGCGGGCACGGACGCGGCCACGGCCATGGCGGGGCCGCCGCTGCGCCGGGTCGCCTCGGAGCCCAGCGGCGCCGCCGCGACGGCGGACCCCGGCGCGGGAGCCCCCGCGGGCACCGCGGCAGCTGCGGCGGCAGCCGCCGCCGGGGCGGCTGCGGACCTCCGGACGGGTACGCCCCGGCCGCCCCGGCCCGCCCCGCCGAGCCGCGCGGACCAGCCGGGCCCGCCGCCCCGGCGCCCCGTCACCTCCCGCACGCCCAGCCGGGACACCTCCGCGCCGGCCAGGTCCGCGAACAGCCGCGTGTCCGGGACCCGGGTCTCGGGCCCGAACAGGGTGGACAGCTGCGGCCGCGGCGTACCCGTCTGGAGGGCGACGACCTCGCGCAGCACGCCCGTCAGCTGGTCCGCCATCTCCTGCGCGGACGAGAACCGCCGGTCCGGATCCGGATCCGTGGCCCGTACCAGCAGCCGGTAGAAGGACTCGTACCGCTGGAAGACCTCGATGTGCTCGGGATCCGGCAGCGAGTCCGCGAAGACGTTCGTGTAGCCCTGGAAGTCGAAGGTGAGGACGGCCAGCGTGCGCGCCACCGTGTACAGGTCGGAGGCGACGGACGGGCCGAGCTCGGCCACCTCGGGCGCCTGGTAGCCGACCGTGCCGTAGATGGCCGACTGGTCGTCGTCCATCCGGCGCACCGCGCCCATGTCGATCAGCTTCAGCTGGTCCTGCTGCTGGATGGCGTTGTCGACCTTGAAGTCGCAGTACAGGAGGTTGCGGCTGTGCAGGTGCCCGAGGGCCTCCAGCGCCTCGATCCCGTACGCGCAGGCCTGCTCGACCGGCAGCGGGTCGCGGCGGCCGTCGGGCCGGCGCCGCTCGTTGGCGATCTCCTTCAGGGACTTGCCGCCGACGTACTCCATGACGATGTACCCGTCCAGCGAACCGGTCCGCTGGTCCAGGTGCTCCACGAAGTTGTAGATCCGCACGATGTTGGAGTGCTCGATCTCGGCGAGGAAGCGCCGCTCCGATATGGCGGCGGCCATCGCGTCCTGGTCCCCGGTGTCCAGCAGGCCCTTGAGCACCACCCACCGGTCGGCGACGGCCCGGTCCACCGCCAGGTACACCCAGCCGAGGCCGCCGTGCGCGAGGCAGCCCGCGACCTCGTACTGGCCGTGCACGACGTCCCCCGGCCGGAGCTTGGGAACGAACGAGTACGGGTGCCCGCACTTGGTGCAGAACCCCTCGGTCCGGCCGGGCCGGTCCCCGCGGGCCCGGCCCACGGGAGCCCCGCAGTCCGACCGCGAGCAGAACCGCTTGCGCTCCGGCACCTCCGGGTTCCGCAACACCGCCGTCGACGGGTCCGGGCGCGGCACCTCCGGCACGTTGACCAGCCCGGCCCCCAGCCTGCTGCGGCCCGAGGAGCCGGCCGACGAGCCCGAACTGCGCACCGACACCGAGCGGGTGGACGCGACCCCCGGCAGCCGGCCCGACACCGAGCGGCGCGAGGACGAGGAGCGCGACGACCGGGAGGAACGCGACGTCCCGGAGGAGCCGGAGGAGCGGGAAGAGCGGGAGGAGCGCGCCGAGGACGAGTTCGACGAGGACCCCGGCCGGCCCGAGCCCTGCGAGCCCCGCGGGTCCGCGTGCCGTGCCGGGCTCGTCATCCCCGTCGGCGGGGACACCAGCTCCTCCGCGCCGGCCGCGACGGAGCCGACGGGCGCCAGCCCGCAGGTGTCGCAGTACAGCCCGCCGCCGCCCATGTCCTCGTACGACCCCGGGCAGCCGGGGCGCATGCACGCGGTTCCGGCCAGGCTCATGCGTCCTCCTCACCCGGCCCTGCGGGCCGGTCCTGCTGCGGTGCCAGTGACTCGGCGGCCGCCTGCTGGTAGCGCAGCACGGCGTGTTCGGCGGCCCGCAGGTCGCACGGGGCGCTCCACAGCATCCGCCGTGCCGTGTCGTACCGCTCCACCAGCAGCGGGTCCTCCGCCAGCCCGTGCCGGGCCACCTTCGCACGGTACGCGTCCAGCCGCCCCCGCAGCTCGGCCCGCACCGCCAGCGGTGCCGTCACCGCGGTCAACGAGTCGCGGGCCCGCCGCAGTTCCTCCTCGGCGCGCTCCTCCAGCGCCTCCAGCAGCGGCGAGAGCCGGTGCCAGCGGGAGTTGCGCCGGTGGTCGGACGCGAGGGCCAGCTGCTCCTGGAGTGCGGTCGGCGGTCCGCTCACCACCGGAACCTCCGATGCCGCGATCTTCGCGAGCACCTCGGTGCGGGCCGTGCGGGCCTCCGCGAGGGTCCGGTCGGCCCGCGACAGCACGTCCCGCAGGCTGATCAGCCGCTGCTCGGCGTCCTGCCGAACGGCCAGCACCGCCTCGATCTCCCGGCGTACGTCCTCCAGCGCGAGCGCGGCCCGGTCGTAGCGGGTGGTGTCCGGGCGGCCGCCGCCGGGCGCGGAGCTGCCCGCCGCCGGCTGCCAGAACGCCAGCGGGTCGGCGATGACCCGGGCGCGGAGCCCGGTCAGTTCGGCGGTGATGGCCTCCAGGTCGTCGCCCGAGGGGTGCTCGCCCGGGCGGACCCCCACCGAGTGGGCGAGGGAGCGGGTGCGGCGCAGCTCCGCGGAGAGCAGGTCGATCCGGGCGGGCAGCGCCGACCACACCGCGTCGGCGGCCACCACCACGTCCAGCGAGCTCGCGTACAGCTCGTTCATCCGGGCCACCAGCTCGGCGAGCGAGAGCCGCTCCGCCATGGCCGCACCCTCCGCCCCGGCCCCGGCGATCAGCACGCCGGGCCCGCGCAGCCGCTCGGTCAGCTCGACCAGCTCCTCGCGGGCGGGCCAGCGGCGCCGCTCCCGGATCTCCCGGGCGGCGTCCAGCGCCCCGCTGTAGGCGTCGAAGTACGTCCACAGCCGGGTGATGGCGGCATCGGCGGCCGCCCACCGCTCCTTGGTGACCCCCGTCAGGTCGGCGCCCTCCAGCAGCCGGCGCCCGGCGTGGTCCTGGAGGGCGAGCAGCGAGGTCTCCACGGCCTCGTGCTCCGCGCCGAGCCGGGCCAGGGCACGGTCGACGTCGTCCCGGTTCATCACGGCCGAACCAGCCTCCACCTGACCTGCCTCCGCCTTCCTGCCGTCGGGTTCCCGCTCTGCCACCGGCCTCAGTCCCGGTACTTGGGAGCGGGCGGACCGGCCACACCGGGCAGCACCGGCTTGAGGTGCGTGGTGTAGGCCTGCATCCAGGGGCTGCCGTCACCGCCGGCGCGGTAGCCCTCCAGCACCTTGTTGACCCGCCGCACCAGGTCGGCGGCCTCCTTGTTCATGGCCACCCCGTAGAACTCCTTGGTGAACGGGGAGCCGACGAGCCGCACCGACGGGTCCTGCGCGGCCTGGCCGGCCGCCAGCGCGTTGTCGGTGATGATGCCGTCCACCTCGCCCAGCTGGAGCCGGACCAGGCAGTCCAGCTGGTTGGGCACGCTGACCGGCACCGCGCCGTACGACTGGCCCTTCAGGGCGGCCTCGGCGGTGGAGCCGGCGGCCGTGCAGATCCTGCGGCCCTTCAGCGTGGTGTTGTACCCGGTGATCGGCGAGCCCTTGGGGGCCAGCACCTGCTGCCCGGCCTCGAAGTAGGCGGTCGAGAAGGCGACGTCCTCCAGCCGCTTGCAGTTGATCGTCATGGTGCGGACCACGACGTCGACGCGGCCGTCCTGGAGGGCGGGGATGCGCTCGCTGGTGGGGATGGCCCGGTAGATGACGGCGTTCTCGTCGCCCAGGATGTCCTTGGCGATGGCCTTGACCAGGGCGATGTCGAAGCCGTCGAGGCGGCCGTCGACCGGGTTGCGGTAGCCCCACTTGAAGCTGTTCTGGTCGACGCCCGCGACGAGCTTGCCCGCCTTGCGGATCCGTTCGGTCGTGGGCCCGTCCCCGCCGGACGGGCGCAGGCTGGCCTCCGGGTCCGGGCAGGTGTCGGTGAGCGTCCAGGACGTCTGCGGGGCGGCCGGCACCGCGTCCGGCGGGCGGACCACGGCCGGGCGGCCGCCGTCCGGGGACGCCTGGGCCAGCGGCAGCAGCACGGTTGCCGCCGTCACCGCGCAGGCGGCCGCCATCGCGCTGACCCCGCCCCAGCCGCGCAGCCGGCGGGCCGGACGGCGCACCCAGGACGCGCGGGCGCGCCCGGCGGCCGGGCGGCCGCCGGCTCCGGCGGCGCCCTGCCCGTCCCCGCTTCCGTCCTGGCTCACGCGTATCCGCATCGCTGTCACCTGTACTCCGAAAGCCGGCGCCCTATGCCGAGCAGGGCCGCACCGGCGCCGACGACGGCCAGGGCCGCCGAACCCGTCATCAGACCGCCCAGCGCGCCGAGCCCGTCGCGGGCCGCCAGGGTGAACTCCTGCTGTTCGTGGGCGAGGGCCTGCTCCAGCGAGGCGTCCACCCGGTCGAACGAGGCCCCGCTGCTGTCCTTGTGGTCCTTGTCCCCGATGACCTGGGGCAGCGCGTCCTCGTAGGCGCCCTTCAGGTCCGTCTCCCGGGCCGCCGCGTGCCGCTGCTTCCACTGCCGGACGGCGTCCGCCGCGTGGGACACCGGCTCCCTGCCGGGGTCGTCGTCGGCGAGCCGCAGGGCCTTCGCCAGACCCGCGTCCAAGTCCTTCATGTCGGCCGCGTAGTCCACGTCGTACTTGTCGGACTTCTTGTCCTCGGCCAGGACGGCGCCCCGCGCGATCAGCGTCAGGTTCTCGTTCGCGCGGGCCTGGAGCGCGGCGATCCGCGCGTCGTTGAGGACCTTCAGGGACTCCTGGCCGTCCGTGCGCGCCTCGGCCAGCGCCGACCGCGCCAGCCCGTGCCCCACGGCCAGCCACAGCAGGACCACCACGGAGGCGGCGGTCGCCGCGAGGAGACCGTGGTTGAAGACCCGGTTCGTGCGCCGGTAGTTGCGGTGCTGCGCCCACGCCAGCGCGGCCAGCGCGAGCAGCCCGGTGCCCAGCGAGGCGAGCGGCAGGGCGCGGGCGTCGTCGTGGTCCCGGTGGAGCCGGCCCGTCTCCGCCTCGTACAGCCGCTGCGCGGCCGGCAGGAGCTGGGTGCTCATCTGCTCGTTGGCGTGGCGCAGGTAGGCGCCGCCGAGCGGCAGCCCCTGCTTGTTGGTGGCCCGCGCCTGTTCTATGAGCCCGGTGTAGCGGGGAAGCTGCTCGCCGAGCAGGGCGATCTGCTTGCGGGAGTCCTCGTCCGCCGCGGTGTTGGCGGCCGCGCTCACCAGCAGCCGGGAGGCGTTCGCGATGTCCGCCTCGTACCGCTTGCGGACCTCGCGCGGCTCGTCCGCCCCGGCCAGGAAGCCGCTGGAGGAGGCCGTGTCGGCGTCCGCGAGGGAACGGTAGATGCTCGCCGCGTCCGCGCTGAGCGGCTGGCTGCGGCCCACCACGTCGTCCGCGGCGGCGACCCGGTCGGAGACCTCCCACACCGTCACCACGCCGAACAGGAGCACCAGCGCGGCCAGGACGGCGCCGATGATGCGCAGCCGGCCGGGCTCGGTCGTGGCGGCGGCGCGCAGCCGCTCCGCGCCCTCGGCCCAGGCCGTACCCGGCCGGGCCGGGCCGTCCGGGGGTGCCGCGGGCGGCCCCGCGGCCGGCCCGGCGGCGCCGCCGGGCGCGTGCGCGCGTGATGTGATGGCCACCCTGACCTCCCCCTCGGTGCTGCCTCGGTCCTGAAATGCTTCGCAGCAGTATGGCCGGAAGGGCGGTCGATCACAGCACCCGGTGCCGGATCCCGCGTGAACCGCCCCTTGCGCGCGCCCCCCGACGCGCCCCGCCATCCCCACCACCCCTTCACCGTCCATACGTCTGCCCGCCCGTCACGGTTCCAGACGCGGGGCCCCCGCGGGCAGGTTCACCCGAAATGGGCACGCAGTTCCGCGTGGGCCGCGGACGGCGCCCCCACCGCGTCCAGCCCCAGCAGTGCGGCCCCCAGCACCGGCGGGGCCGCGACCACCGACACCCGGGCCAGCGGCGCCCGCTCGGCCAGCCCCGCCCGGATCGGCCCGTCGAGCTGCGGGTGCCCCGCGGTGAGGACACCCCCGCCGAGCAGCACCGGAGCCTCCTGCGCGAGCAGGTCCAGCCGGGCCAGCGCCACCGACGCCATGGTCACCACCTCCTCCGCCTGCCGCTCCACGAGCGCCGCGGCCACCCCGTCGCCGGCCGCGGCCACCTCGAACAGCACCGGCACCAGCTCGTGGACCCGCCGCTGCGCCAGGTGCCCCAAGTGCAGTGCCTCGATCAGGGCGGCCATGGAGCCCAGCCCGAAGTGGCCCGGCAGGGCCGCCGCCAGCCCGGTGGGCCCGCCCCGGCCGTCCTCGGCCCGCGCCGCCCACCACAGGGCCTCCCGGGCCAGGCAGCCCCCGCCGCCCCAGTCGCCGGAGATCGGGCCGACGGACGGGAACCGGGCGGTGCGCCCGTCGGGGAGCATGCCCACGCAGTTGATGCCCGCCCCGCACACCACGGCCACCCCGCGGGGCGGCTCCGCCCCCGACAGCCCGGCCCGCAGGATGGCGAAGGCGTCGTTGCGGACCTGCGTGGCCGCGCCCCAGCCGCGGGCCGCGATCGCGTCGGCCAGCTGCTCCTCCTCCACCGGGAAGTCGGCGCCGGCCAGGCAGGCCGAGACCGTGTCGGCGTACGGGAGGACGCACGGCGCCCCTTCCGTCCCACCCGCCCCGGGCAGCCCTGCCGCCCCGACGGCCTGCGCGACGGCCCGCTCCAGTACGTCCACGGCGGCGCCGATCCCGGTGAGCTGCGGCTGGAAGCCGCCGGACCGCCCGGTGCCCAGCACCCTGCCGTCCGCACCGACCAGGGCCGCGTCCGTCTTGCTGTTGCCCGCGTCGATGGCGAGGACCGCGGCCCGCCCCGCGGCGGGCGGCCGGTTCACGCCCACGGCAGGTACTCCTTGTTGTGCGCGAGGAGCCGGTCCGTCAGCCCCTCCGCGCGGTCGAACTGGCCGACCAGCGGGTGCGCGAGCAGCGCCCGGAACACCCGCTCCCGGCCCCCGCGCAGGGCCGCGTCCAGTGCCAGGTCCTCGTACGCCGTGACGTGCCCGATCAACCCGGCGAACAGCGGGTCCAGCCGGGGCGCGCCCAGGGGCACCGGCCCGGACCGGTCGACGCGGGCCTGCACCTCGACGACCGCGTCGTCCGGCAGGAACGGCAGCGTCCCGTTGTTGAGCGTGTTGACCACCTGCACGGAGGCCGACCCCGGGCCGCCGCGGCCGGTTCCGTCGCCGAGCAGCGCCGCCGCCAGGTCCACGGCCGCCTCCGAGTAGAACGCCCCGCCCCGTCGGCCCAGCAGGGCCGGCTTCTCGTCCAGCGCCGGGTCGGCGTACAGGGCGAGCAGCTCCCGCTCCATGACGGCCACCTCGGCCGCCCGCGACGGCTTCGACCCCAGCTCCCGCACCACCTCGTCGTGCGCGTAGAAGTACCGCAGGTAGTACGAGGGCACCACGCCGAGCCGGTCCAGCACCGCGTGCGGCAGCCGCAGCTCGGCGGCGACGGCCTCCCCGTGGGCGGCGAGCAGCCCCGGCAGCAGGTCCTCGCCGGCCGGGCCGCCCCGGCGCACACCCAGCTCCCACGTGAGGTGGTTGAGGCCGACGTGGTCCAGGTGGAGGTCGGCCGGCGCCAGGTTCAGCAGCGCCGCGAACCTCCGCTGGAGCCCGATGGCCACGTTGCACAGCCCGACCGCCTTGTGCCCCGCCCGCAGCAGGGCCCGGGTGACGATCCCGACCGGGTTCGTGAAGTCGATGATCCAGGCGTCGGGGTTGGTCCGCCGGACCCGCTCGGCGATGTCCAGCACCACCGGGACCGTGCGCAGCGCCTTGGCGAGCCCGCCGGCGCCGGTGGTCTCCTGGCCGATGCAGCCGCACTCCAGCGGCCAGGTCTCGTCGCCCAGCCGGGCCGCCTGCCCGCCGACGCGCAGCTGGAGCAGCACCGCATCGGCGCCCTCGACCCCCGCGTCGAGGGCGCCGGTGGTGGTGACCGCGGCCGGGTGGCCCTGCCGGGCGAAGATCCGCCGGGCCAGCGCGCCGATGAGCTCGAGGCGCTCGGCGGCGGGGTCGATCAGGACCAGCTCGCCGACCGGCAGGGTGTCGCGCAGTCGGGCGAAGCCGTCGATCAGCTCGGGGGTGTAGGTGGAACCGCCGCCCACCACTGCGAGTTTCATGGTCACGGTCGCCGGCCTTTCAATCGGGTCGAGGTGGATCCGGGTGACGCTTCGACGGACGCCTTGGAGGCGAAGGAGACGGGGCGGGGTCAGCGGCGGGAGGTGTCGAAGACCTCGTCGCGGGTGGCGGCGAGGGCGCTCTCCAGCGCACCGCGCAGAACGGGCCGTTCGCGTACGGTCCCGGACACCAGGCGGGGCCGGGAGGGGGCGAGGTCGGCGAGCTCGGCGGCGACCAGCTTGCGCAGAACGCCCCCGCCGGCGTCGTGCACCGCGCCGGAGAGGACCACGATCTCCGGGTCCGGTACGGCCGCCGGCGAGGCGGGTCCGGTCGCCGGCGCGGTGGCGTACCGCCGGAGCGGCCGCAGCTGCACGCCCTCGGGGTGCGCGGCGGCGGGCACGAGCAGCGCGACTCGGCCGCCGGCTCGGTCACCGCCTGCACCCCGGCCGGCGCCTGGCCGCGGGCCGCGACGATCCGGCCCGGGGTGACGTCCACGCCGGCGACGCGGGCGCCTGCGGGTTGACCGCGTACAGCTGAGCGCCGGAGCCGGGGCCGGGGCCGGGCCGGATGCCGGGTGTGCGGGAGGTCGTGCCGGTCATGGGCGCTCGCGCTCGCTCTCGCGTCCCGGAACTGTCAGGTAAGTTTCCTGTCGGTTTTCGGGGCCTGTCAACGGGACTGCCCCCGCAGGCCTTGGCCTGCGGGGGCAGTCTCCTCGTGCTCCGCGCTCTTCGCGGCGCCTACTTGGTGATCCGCGGGGAGCCGGCCGCGGCCGGCGCCGGGATCGGGGCCGCGGCCTGGGCCTGCGGGGACACCGGGTTGGCCAGGGCGGACGGCGGGGCCACGGATGCCGACGGGTCCGCCGGGGCCTCCTCCTCGTCCGCGGCCGGCAGCCCGCCGATGATCCCGATGCCCGCCTCGTCGAATGCCTCCTTGATCCGCCAGCGCAGCTCGCGCTCGACGGCGAACTGCTGGCCCGGCATCGTCTTCGCCGACACCCGCACCGTCATGGAGGCCAGCAGCACCTCCTCCAGGCCCAGCACCTCGACCGGCCCCCACAGCCGCTCGTCCCACGGGGTCTCCTTGGCCATCCGGTCGGCGATGGTCCCGACCACCTCGCGGATCCGGGGGAGGCTCTCCGTGGGCTTGACCTGGATGTCCACGCCGGCGGTCGCCCAGCCCTGGCTGAGGTTGCCGATCCGTTTGATCTCGCCGTTGCGGACGTACCAGATTTCACCGTTGTCGCCGCGCAGCTTGGTCACGCGCAGGCCGACCTCGACGACCTCGCCCGAGGCCACCCCCGCGTCGATCTTGTCGCCGACGCCGTACTGGTCCTCGAGGATCATGAACACGCCGGACAGGAAGTCCGTCACCAGGTTCCGGGCGCCGAAACCGATCGCCACGCCGGCCACACCCGCGCTCGCGAGGAGCGGGCCCAGGTTGATGTCCAGGGTCCCCAGCACCATCAGGCTCGCCGTGCCGAGGATCAGGAACGACGCCACGGAGCGCAGCACCGAGCCGATCGCCTCGGAGCGCTGCCGGCGCCGCTCGGCGTTGACGAGCAGCCCGCCCAGGGCCGTGCCCTCCACGGCCTCGGCGCTCCGGTTCATGCGTCCTATCAGCTTGGTCAGCGACTTGCGGACCACCGAGCGCAGCGCGGCCGCGATCACCACGATCAGCAGGATCCGCAGGCCCAGGTACAGCCATCCGGCCCAGTTCTCCTCGATGAAACTGGCGGCGTTCGTGACGCTGTCGTGGGCCTCCTTCACCGACGCGGCGGGGTCCGGGGCGTTGGCTGCCAGGGGCAACAGGGCGGCGGGCCAGGGCACGGCGGGTACCTCCAGGTGTAGCGGTCTGCCCGTGAAAGGGGTGTGCCGGACAGACCAACCACACTAACGGGGCATTCCCGTGACCCTGTTGCCGTGTTCGAGGGAGAGACCAGGCTCACCTGGGGATGAAGGGAGTGTGGTTGAAAACACTTCCGACCCGTTACGGGCGCGTGGTGGCGCTTCGACCAGCCGTAAGGAGAGACTGGAGAGCAGATCGTCCCGGCGCGAGCCACGCGCCGCCGGCGTACAAGGAGGCAGTCCGTGCCGCACGTCCTGGTCCTCAACGCGTCGTACGAGCCGCTCGGCGTCGTACCGCTCCGCCGCGCGCTCGTCCTCGTCCTGGAGAACAAGGCCGTCTCCCTGGAGGAATCCGGCGCCTTTCTGCACAGTGCAACCCGGGTCGTCCCCGCTCCCAGCGTGGTAAGGCTCAAGCGCTTCGTGCGGGTCCCCTACCGGGGGCCCGTTCCACTCACCCGTCGCGCGCTGTTCGCCCGTGACGGCGGCCGCTGCATGTACTGCGGCGGCGTCGCCACGAGCGTCGACCACGTCATCCCGCGCAGCCGGGGCGGGCAGCACGTGTGGGACAACGTGGTCGCCGCATGCCGGCGGTGCAACCACGTCAAGGCCGACCGGCACCTGGTCGACCTGGGCTGGCGGCTGCGCCACCAGCCGGCCCCGCCGTCGGGGCTCGCATGGCGGATCATCGGGACCGGGCACCGGGACCCGCGCTGGATGCCGTACCTCCAGCCGTACGGTGCGGACGACGCCCTGGACCGCATCGGCGTCGCCGCCTCCTAGCGCGGCGGCTCCGGCGTGCGCGAGGGCCCCGGCCGGCTGCCGGGGCCCTGCGCCGTGGCCCCGTGCCGCCGCCGTGTCCCGGGCCCTGCACCGTGTCCCGGGCCCTGCACCGTGTCCCGGGCCCTGCACCGTGCGCCGTGCGCCGGGTCGGCTGCCCGGCCGGAGAGGTCAGGCGGCCGCTTCGGCGTGGAGCTCCTCGATCAGGTGGGCGACGGCCTCCGGCTCGCGCAGCGTCGGGTAGTGGTCGGACCCGGCGAGGCGGACCAGGCGGCAGCCGGGGATCCGGGCCGCCATCTCCTCGTTGCAGCGCACGACCTCGACCCGGTCCAGCTCGCCCAGCGCCAGCAGCGCCGGAGCGGTGATCTCCCCGAGCCGGTCGAAGGCGGGGGCGTCCTCCCGCTGGAGCCCGGCACTGGAGAACCAGGCGGGCAGCACCCCCCTGAGCCAGTCGGCCGCGACGGGATCCGCCTCGGGCGTGCCGCCGCCGGCCAGCCCCCACATGCCGAGCCCGAGCCGGACGATGCCCTCCATCTCACCGGCGGCGGCCAGCTTGCCCACCTGCTCGACGAACCCGGGCGCCATCAGCCCGTCGTAGCCGGTGACCCCGGGCACGAACAGGGCGAGGCCCGCCACCCGGTCCGGAGCGTGCAGGGCCAGGCTGATCGAGGTGGCGCCGCCCATGCTGGAGCCGACCAGCACGGCTCGGGCCAGCCCGAAGTGGTCGAGGACCGCGGTGAGGTCCGCCACCTGGGAGTACGGGGCGGTGGGCGCGGGCGAGCGGCCGAAGCCGCGGGCGTCGTAGCGGATCACCCGATGCCGTGCGGCGAGCGCCGGGAGCAGCGGGTCCCAGACCGCCGAGTCGGCGACACCGGGGTGGAGCAGGACCAGCGGCAGCCCGCCGGCCTTGCCTTCCGCGCCCTCGCCCGAATCCTCCGCCCAGACCTCGCCGTTGCCGACCGACACCATGGTTTCCATGATCCCCAGTCTTGCCGCCGGCCGGCGCCCGTACCAGACCGATTCCGGCCGATCCGCCGGGATCCGGCCGCGGCCGCCGGTCAGCGGACGACGGCGTAGGCCTCCGCCGAGAACAGGCTGCAGCCGTACTTCGTGGCGCGCTTCTCGCAGGTGACCCGGACGAACCGGGCGTCTGCCGGGTCCAGGCGGACGGATTCCACCCCGCCCCGGGAGCCCGTCACGGCCGCCGCCCGCCGCCAGGACGACCCGTCCGTGGAGGTCTCCACGCGGTACGCGGACGGGTACGCGTCCTGCCAGTGCAACACCAGCAGCCCGATCCGGGCCGGGGCCGCGAGCTCCGCCTGCCACCACACGCCGTCCGCCGCCGGGGAGGACCACCGCGTCGCGGCGTTCCCGTCCACCACGGCCGAGGCCGGGAACGCCGGGGTCTCGTCCCCCGACGACGAGGCCTTCGCCGAGCGGAACAGGTCCGGGCCGCCGGTCTTCGGGACGGCGCGGACCGTCAGCACCCGGGTCTGCCCGGCGAAGGCCACCGGCACCCGGTAGCCGCCCGCGGGCGTGCCCGCCGGGACGGTCACCGACACCGGCACCTGGACCCGGGTGCCGCGCGGCACCTTCACCTCGGCCGGCAGCTTCACCGCGACGCCCGGCGGCGCCGTCGCCGTCAGCGGTCCCCGCACCTCGCCGGGCCGCAGCGCCGACGCCTCCGCGGTGACCGTCTTCGCGGCCCCGCCGATCTCCACGTCCACCGACTCCGGCAGCTCGAACGCCGCCTCCGGCCCGTCCGCCAGCCACGGCACCACGCGGTGCACCACCGGGTCCTCCCCGGCCCACGACAGCCGGACCGCGTCCGCGGCGACCCCGCCGGCGTCCGCCTGGGTCCAGCCCGACGCCGCCGCCGGGGCCACCTTGCGCCAGCCCTCGCCCGGCACGTGCACCTCCACGGCCGCGCCCCGCGTGCCCTCCGGCAGCGGGTTCGTCATGACCGTCACCGCCGACACCGGCCGTGCCGAGTCCAGCCGGACCGTCCAGGCACCCGGCTCCCGGGTCACGGTGCCCGTCTGCCGGGCCGCACCCGTCCAGGCGTCCGCCTCCGCCGCGGACTTCGCCAGGAAGGCGTCCAGGACGGACTTGTCGACGCGCCCGGCGGCGTCCGGCTCCGCCAGCTTCCTGCGGGCCTCCGCCAGCGTCTGCGAGATCCGCCAGGCCGCCGCCCCGTCCCCGCGGGTCTGGGCGCGCAGCAGGTCCACCGCCAGCTCGCCCGCCGTGCCGTACGCCGACAGCCGCGCCAGCCACGGCCCGGCCTCGCCGGCCAGGCCGGGCAGCCGGTCGGGCGCCTCCCGCATGGCGGTGAACGCCGCCCGCAGCCGCTCCCCGGCCGCCGCGTCGCCCGTGCCGCGGGCCTGCCAGAACTCGTCCACCAGCGGGCGCAGGTACGCCGACTCGGGCAGGGCCAGGGCCGACGAGGCCGTGTTGCCGGCCAGCGCGGCCAGGGCCTTGCGGGCGCGCGGGTCGGGGCCCGCCAGCTCGGCGACGGCCGCCGCCCAGGAGTCCCCGGCCCGGTAGCCGCCCGGGTTCCAGGCGAAGTCCGCGGCCGTGAACAGCGGTATCCGGGACAGCGAGGCCTGCTGCATCGCGTTGGCCAGCAGCCCCGCCGAGCCGCCCGCGACCGCCGGCTCGCGTCCCGTGTACGGGCCGAGGAAGATACGGCCCGGGTCCCAGTCGTTGACCGGGTAGTTGTCCATGGTGATCAGCGGGTGCTGGCCGAAGGCGCTGCGGGCCCCGGCCAGTTCCCTGCCGGTGATCGTGCGCGGCACCACGCCCACGCCCGTCCACGCGACCTCCACCCGCTCGTCGAGCCGGTCGGCCAGGGCGGTGCGGTACTTGGTGGCGCCGTTCTGGTGGTACTCCGTCGGCAGCAGCGACAGCGGGGCCGCGCCCGGATGCCGTGCGGCCAGGTGCGCGGCGAGCTCCCCGGCGACCTCCGCGTGGGCCTTCGCGGCCGCCGCCGGGCCGGTCCCGTACCGGACCCGGTCCGCCCGGCAGCCCCACTCCGAGTAGCTGACGTCCTGGAACTGCACCTGGAACGCGCGGAAGCCCAGCTCCCACATGGCGTCCAGCTTGCGGGCCAGCGCCGCCCGGTCGGCGGCCGAGGCCAGGCACATCGACTGACCGGGCGACACGGCCCAGGCCAGCACGACCCGGTTGGCACGGGCCCGCTCGGCCAGCGCCCGGAACTCGTCCTGCTGCGCGCGCGGGTACTCCGCGCGCCACTCCATGGTGCGGTACGGGTCGTCACCGGGCGCCAGCAGCAGCCGGTTCTGCTTGGTACGGCCCATGAAGTCCAGCTGCGCGAGCCGCTGCTCCTGTGTCCACGGCTGCCCGTAGAACCCCTCGGTGATCCCGCGGACCGGCGCGGCCGGCCAGTCCCGCACCCGCACGCCGGGCACCTTCGCCCCGCCCGCCGCCAGCAGCTGGCGCAGTGTCTGCGCCCCGTGGAACAGCCCGTCCTCGCCCACGCCGGCCAGCGCGACCGTGTCCCGGCCCGCGGCCTTGCCGACGGCCAGCCGGTAGCCGCCGCGGGGCAGGTCCCCGGCCTCGGTGGCGCCCAGCGCCCGCAGCGCCTCCTCCGCGCCGGGGCCGTCCAGCCGTACGACGGTGCCCCGTTCGGGCAGCGGCGCCCCGGGGCCCGGCTCGTGCAGGATGCGGACCCCCGCCTCGCGCAGGGCGGTGCGGACCACGTCGACCGCGTGCGGATCGGCGTCGGGCGCCGCGACCAGGACGGCCTGGCCGCCCAGGGGGACCTCCCGCGCCGGATCGGCGGTCATCGACTGCGGCCGCGGCCACACGGCGGGCCCTTCGGCGGCGGTGCGCTGCACGGTCGCGCCCGGGTCGAGCAGCGGGCCGGCGGCCGCGCCGGACGGCGCACCTCCGGGAGCGGCGGCGGTGCCGTTGCCGGTGCCGACGCCCGGGCCGGGGCCGCCTGCCGCGTCCGGTGCGCTGGACGCCACCAGGGAGCCCAGCGGCCCGGCGACCACCGCACCGCCCACCAGCGCGCCTATGACGGCGATGGCCGCCGCCGTGGTCCGCTTCCTGCCCTTGAGCTGCACGAAGCCTCCTCGTCCCGCCTGCGTCCCCCGCTCGTACGAACGAGCCCGAGCCCACCACCCGTGCGGGCGGAGTGTCAATGCGGGCGGGTGTTCTGACCCAGAACCGCCAGGAATGCCGGGCCGTGCGCTGGGTATGGCTGCGGTGTCGAACGGCGTTGTTCCCTGCTCCTGACCCGCCCTCACCGCCCGCACGGAAAAAGGAAGGCCCCCACCCCGTGGACATCGCCGCCACCGCCGCCGGCGGCTGAGCGGCCTCCCCGAGGCCGCTCGGCCCGCCGGCCCCCTCCACACCGACCCAGGGACACATATGGACGACCTCGCCCGGCTCGCGGCGCTGCACGGCGTCGCCACCACCTACCAGCCCGCCGAGGGCGTCACCGTCCGGGTGCCGGAGGCCACGACCGTCCGCGTGCTCGGCATGCTGGGGGTGCACACCGAGACCCCGGAGGACGTCCGGGCCGAGCTCGCCGAGGCGGAACGGGCCGCGGCGGAGCGGCTGCTGCCGGGCGTGCTGGTGTGGTGGGCCGGGTCCGCGCCGCCCGCCGAGCCGGCCGCGCTGCCGCCGGGCACGCGGTTCCGGCTGGAGCTGGAGCCGGAGGGCGACGGCGACGACGGCGAGGACGGCGAGGACGGCGGGTCGGGCGCCACGGCAGAGTGGCAGCCCGGCTCCGGGCCCGTCCCCCCGCTCGGCGTGCACCGGCTCCACGCCGAGACCCCCGACGGCCGCACCGGCACCGCCACGCTGATCGTCGCCCCGGAGCGGGCCCCCGCCGCGCCCGAGCGGGGGACCCACGGGCTGCTCGTCCAGCTCTACTCCCTGCTCTCGGAGCGCTCCTGGGGCATGGGCGACCTCGGCGACCTGGCGGACCTGGCCCGCTGGGCCGGCCGCACCCACGGGGTCGGGTTCATCCAGGTCAACCCGCTGCACGCGGCCGTGCCCGGGACGCCGACCGATCCGTCCCCGTACCGCCCGTCCTCGCGCCGCTTCCCCGACCCCGTGCACCTGCGGATCGAGGACGTCCCCGAGTACGCCGACTGCCCCGACCGCGAGGCCCTCGCCGAACTCGCCGCCCGCGGCGGCGCCCTGCGCCGCGCGGTGCTGGACAAGGGGGCGCTGATCGACCGGGACGCCGTCTGGGAGCTCAAACGGGCCGCCCTGGAGCTGCTGTACGCCGTCCCGCCCACCCCCGAACGGGAGGCCGCCTACCGCGAGTTCCGCGTCCGGCAGGGACCGGCCCTCGACCGGCACGCGAGCTGGTGCGCCGGGCGCGCCGGCGAGGACCCGAAGGGGCGCGCCGACTTCCACCGCTGGCTGGTGTGGCTGACGGACACCCAGCTCGCCGCCGCCCAGCAGGCCGCCCGCGAGGCCGGCATGGCGGTCGGCATCGTCCACGACCTGCCCGTCGGGGTGCACCCGAACGGCTCGGACGTCTTCGGCCTGCCCCTGTACGCCGAGACCGCCAGCGTCGGTGCGCCGCCCGACGCCTTCAACGCGCGCGGCCAGGACTGGGGCCTGCCGCCGTGGCGGCCCGACCGGCTGGAGGCGACCCGGTATGCGCCGTTCCGGCAGCTGCTGCGCGGGGTGTTCCGCCATGCCGGGGCGCTGCGCATCGACCATGTGATGGGGCTGTTCCGGCTGTGGTGGATCCCGGAGGGCTTCCCGCCCGCCGAGGGCGCGTACGTCCGTTACGACGGGGAGGCGATGCTCGCCCTCCTCGTGCTGGAGGCGCACCGGGCCGGCGCCCTGGTCATCGGCGAGGACCTCGGGACGGTGGAGCCCGGGGTGCGCCGGGAGCTGGCGCGGCGCGGGGTGCTGGGCACCTCCGTGCTGTGGTTCGAACGGGACTGGGCGGGCGGCGGGGAGCCGCTGCCGCCCGGGGCCTGGCGGGCCGACTGCCTGGCCACCGCCACCACCCACGATCTGCCGCCCTCCGCGGCCAAGCTGGCGGGCAGCCACGTCGAACTGCGCGACCGGCTCGGCCTGCTGGCCCGCCCGGTCGGGCAGGAGCGGGCCGAGGACGCCGCCGACACCGCGCGGTGGCTGGACGCGCTCGCGGCGCTCGGCCTCGACACCAAGGGCGAAGAGGCCGCCGTCGCGGCCCTGTACGGGTTCCTGCTGCGCACCCCGGCGCGGCTGGTCGGCGTATGGCTGCCGGACGCGGTCGGCGACCGGCGGCCGCAGAACCTGCCGGGGACCTGGGACCAGTACCCCAACTGGCGGCTGCCGCTCGCGGACGCCGCGGGACGGCCGCTGACCCTGGAGGAGCTGGCCGCCTCACCTCGCGCGAACGCCCTGCTGAGCGCGGTGCGGGAGGGCGCACGGGCCCGTACGGCACCCCCGGGCGCGCGCCCCGTTTAGGTGTTCGCTACGTTTGCACCGTGGACAACAAGAACGCCCTGCGCGCCGGTGCCGTCACGGCCGGATCGGCGCTGATGCTGCTGCTGATGACGTCTCCCGCGCTCGCGCTGACCCGCGACGACGGCGACGACCCGGGCGCGGGCATGAGCGTGGCCGCGACCCTCGGCCTGTTCGTGTTCCTGCCGATCGTGCTGTTCCTGGTCATCGCGGGTCTCGTGATGGTCCTCGACAAGTCGGACCGGCCGCAGAAGAAGCAGGCCTGAGCAGCGCCGGTCCCGTCCGGGACCGGCACGGCACACATTCCACGGCTTCCGGGGCGCCGGAGGTCCGCAGGACGATGCGATGGGCATCGGGCTCCGTGCGGACCTCCGGCGCCTTGTCGTGCCCCGGCTCCGGCCCCGGTTCCGGTTCCCGCGGCCGGGGCAACGGGGCGGCTCCCCGCTAGAGGCCGGCGAGCAGCTTGCGCAGCAGGCCGCTGAGTACGCCGACCTCCTCCTCGGTCAGTCCGGTCAGCGCGGCGCGCTGCACCTCCAGGCCGGCGCTGACGGCCTCGTCGATGAGGGCGAGCCCGCGGTCGGTGATCACGACCTGGAGTCCCCGCCGGTCGTGCGGGTCGGGCTTGCGGCACAGCAGCCCGGCCTTCTCCAGCTTGTCCAGGCGGCCCGTCATGCCGCCCGTCGTGAGCATGAGCGTGGCCGACAGTTGGCGCGGCGAGAGGGTGTAGGGCGCGCCGGAGCGGCGCAGTGTCGCCACGACGTCGAATTCGCCGCGTGAGATCCCGTAGTGGGCGTAGGCCCGCTCCATCGCGTCCCCCATGGCCCGGGCGATCCGGTAGATGCGCCCGAAGAGCTCCATGGGAGCGGTTTCCAGGTCCGGCCGCACCACGGCCCACTGGTCGATGATCGCGTCGACGGCGTCCTTGCTGGCCTCGGTGGTCATGGCGGCAGTATCCGACTCTCCCCGATCGTTCGCAAGAAAGTTGCTTGACGGAAAGTAGCTTAGGAGTAAGCTACTTGCCATCGACCTACTCGGGGGGAATCCATGGCAACGGCAGGCGCGAGGACACCGGCGGGGACACGGGCGGAACGCGTCGCGGGGGAGCGGCCACTGCTCGTCGGCGCCGGCATCAGCGCCGTCGGCATCGGTATGTACATACCGTTCTCGCTGGTCTTCTTCCACCACGTCACCGGGCTCTCCTTCGCCCTCGTCGGCCTCGTCCTGACCGCCACCGGGCTCGCCGGCCTCGCGTTCATGCCGCTGGCCGGCTCCGCCGTCGACCGGTTCGGCGCCAAGCGGGCCAACCTGGTGCTCTACGCCGTCCGCGCACTCGGATTCGCGCTCTACCCGCTCGCCGACTCGCTGCCCGCCTTCGCCGCCGTCGCGCTCGTCACCGCCCTGGCCGACCGCTCGTTCCCCGTGGTCCAGCAGTCCCTCATCGGGGAGGTGGCGCTCGGCTCCGCCCGCGACCGGCTCCAGGCCTCCCTCCGGGCCCTCCAGAACGCCGGGATGGGCGCCGGCGCCCTGCTCGTCTCCGGTGTGCTGGCCCTCTGGGGGACCTCCGCCTTCACCCACACCGCCTGGGGCAACGCGCTCGCCTTCGCCCTCGCCGGGCTGCTCGTCTCCCGGGTCCGCCCCGCGGCCGGCGCCCCCGCCGGCCCCGCCGGGCGGGTGCCCGCCGGGTACCGGATGGTGCTGCGCGACCGGCCCTTCCTCGGGCTCACCGCCGCCAACTTCCTGACCGCGCTGGGCTATGCGGCCCTGTCCGTGCTCTTCCCGCTCTACATCGCCACCTGGCTGCACGGCCCCGACTCCCTCACCGGAGCCGCGTTCACCGTCAACACCGCGCTGTGCGCCGGGATCGGCGTCCTGGTCGCGAGCCGGGTCCGCCGCTCGGGGGCCCGCCGCACCCGCTCGGCCGCCTTCGGGGCCCTGCTCTTCGCCGCCGCCTTCGTCGGGCAGATCGTGCTCGGCACGCTGCGCCCCGGGCAGACCGCCACCCTGGTCGCCCTGCTGGCCATCGTCGTCGTCTACACCCTGGGCGAACTGGTGCACAGCCCCTCGGGCGGGGCCCTGTCGGTCTCCGCCGCCCCGGAAGCCGTGCGCGGCCGCTACCTCGCCACCTACCAGCTGTCCTACTCGCTGGCCACCGCCCTCGCCCCGTCCCTGTTCACCTCCCTGCTGGCCGTCGACGGCCGGCTGCCCTGGGCGGTCCTCGCCGCCGCCGCCCTCGGTGCGGCACTCGCCCTGATCCGCCTGGAGCGGCACCTGCCGGCCGAGGCCGTGTACGCCGAGCCGTCGGCCGCGCCCGTGGCCCAGGGGCCGGCCGCCCGGGGCGCGGACGGCGCCGCGCCCACCCCGGCCTCGCCGGCCGCCGCCTGACCGGCCGCCGCCTGACCGGCCGCCGACCGGCCGGCCGCCGACCGGCCGGGTGCCCCGCCCCCGCCCCGTCGGCCTTACGCCCGCGTTCCTCACCGCATCGAGGAGTACCCGTCATGAAGCGCCTCGCCACCGTCGCCCTCACCGCCCTCGCCCCCGTCTCCTGGGGCTCCACCTACGCCGTGGCCACCGAGCTGCTGCCGCCCGACCGGCCCCTGTTCACCGGCGTGATGCGGGCCCTGCCCGCCGGGCTGCTGCTCACCGCCCTGTCCCGGACCCTGCCCACCGGCCGCTGGTGGGGCCGGGCCGCCGTGCTGGGCACGCTCAACATCGGCGCCTTCTTCCCGCTGCTGTTCCTCTCCGCGTACCGGCTGCCCGGCGGTGTCGCCGCCGTCCTCGGCTCGGTCGGCCCGCTGTTCGTCGTCGGGCTCGCCGCCCTGCTCCTCGGGGAGCGGGCGCGGCTGCGGACCGTACTGGCCGCCGTCACGGCCGCGTTCGGCGTCAGCATGGTCGTGCTCACCGCCGAGGCCCGGCTCGACGCGGTCGGCGTCCTCGCCGGACTCGTCTCCTCCGCCTCCATGGCCGCCGGCACCGTCATGACCAAGCGCTGGGGGCGCCCCGAGGGGGTCGGCCCGCTGGCCATGACCGGCTGGCAGCTCACCGCCGGCGGGCTGGTCATCATCCCGCTCGCCGCCCTCGTCGAGGGGGCGCCGCCCGCGCTCGACGGCAAGGCCCTCCTCGGCTACGGCTACATGATGCTGATCAACACCGGGATCGCGTACTGGCTCTGGTTCCGCGGCATCGGCCAGCTCACCGCCACCTCGGTCACCCTGCTCGGACCGCTCTCCCCGCTCACCGCGGCCGTCATCGGCTGGGCCGCCCTCGGGCAGGCGCTGACGCCCGTACAACTGCTGGGCATGGCGATCGCCTTCGGCGCCACCGTCGCCGGCCAGCTGTTCGCGGCCCGGGCCGCCGCAGCCGCGCCCCGATCTTTCAGTTCCTCTGAAGAGAACTATCGAAACGTTTCGATGGACCTGAGCGGTGTGCGGGTGCGACGGTAGGCCAACCAGCAGCCGAACACCAGACCACGAGGGGGAGACACACCGTGGCCGTCATGGACCGGGTCCGCACCACCACGCCCGCAGGCCGGGCAGCGAGCAGGGGAACCGGGGCCTCCGGGCCCGCCGGGCTCGGTGTGCTCCTCGCCCTGACCGCCACGGTCGTCTGGTCCGGCAGCTTCGTCGCCACCCGCGGCATGGCCGACAGCGTCCCGCCCGTCCAGGCGGTCTTCTGGCGCTGGATCATCGCCGCCGTCGCCGTGGCCCCGTTCGCCGCCCGGCAGGCCTGGCGGCAGCGGGCGCTGATCCGCAAGCACATCGGCTTCACCGCCCTCGCCTCGCTGTTCGGCGTCGCCCTGTACAACACCCTCGTCCACCAGGCCGGACTGACCACCTCCGCCTCCAACATGGGCATGATCATGGCGGCCTCGCCGGTCGTCATGGCCCTGTACGCCCGCCTCGGCGGCGAACGGCTGGGCCTGCGGCGCACCGCCGGCCTGCTCCTCGCCGTGCTCGGCGTGCTGCTCCTCGTCGGGGACGGCTCCCCCGGCCTCGACTTCGGCCCCGGCGACCTGTGGATGCTCGCCGCCGCCCTGTCGTTCGCCACCTACAGCGCACTGCTGCGGCGGGGGCCCGCGGAGCTCGGCGGGCTCGCCTTCCTCCTCACCACCTTCGTCCTCGGCGCGCTGATGCTGGCGCCCGCGTACGCCGTCTCGCTGCGGCTCCAGGGCGGCTTCGCGGTCACCCCCGGCACCGCCGGGATGCTGCTCTACGTCGGCGTCATGTCCTCCGCGGTGGCCTTCTTCGCCTGGAACAAGGCCGTCTCCCTGATCGGCGCGGCCCGCGCGGGAGTCGTCTACTACCTCCAGCCGGTGTGCGTCGCCGGACTCGGGCTGCTGCTGCTCGGCGAGCGCACCGGCCCGGCCGAACTGCTGTGCATGGCGCTGATCCTGGCCGGTGTGAGCCTGGGGGCCCGGCGGTAGGTTCGTCCCGTGACCGAGTGGGACATCAAGAAGCTGCGGATCCTGCGGACCCTCGCCGAACAGGGCACCGTGACCGCGACGGCCGAGGCGCTGCACATGACGCCCTCGGCCGTTTCGCAGCAGCTGACGAACCTCGCCCGGCAGTTGGGCGTACCGCTGCTGGAGGCCCACGGCCGCCGGGTCCGCCTCACGGACGCCGCGCAGCTCGTCCTGCGGCACGCGGACGCCGTGTTCGCGCAGCTGGAGCGGGCGGACGCGGAGCTGGCCGGCTACCTGGCCGGGGACGCGGGGGAGGTCCGGATCGGCGCCTTCTCCACCGCCGTGCCGGTGCTCGTCGTCCCGGCGGTCGCGGCCCTGCGCGCGGCCCACCCCGGGGTGGAGGTACGGGTCCGGGAGACCGAGGCCGCGGAGTCGTACGAGCTGCTCTCCGCCGGCATGGTCGACCTGGCCCTGTCGCTGGCGGCCCACACCCCGACCGCGCGGGACGCCCGGTTCACCCGGATCACGCTGCTGGAGGACCCGCTCGACGTGGCCCTGCCGCCGGACCACCCGCTGGCGCGGGCACCCGGCCTGAGGCTGGCGGACCTGTCCGGCGACCCGTGGATCTACGGGGGCAGCGGCCCCTGGCAGGAGATCGCCCGCACCGCGTGCGAGGCGGCAGGCTTCGTCCCCGAGCAGGCACACACGGCGGCCGGCTGGACCGCGATCCTCGCCATGGTGGAGGCGGGGATGGGCGTGGCCCTGGTTCCGCGGATGGTGTCGAGCCGGGCCGCGGGCGTGGCGGTCCGCGTCCTGGCCCACGACCGCCCCACCCGGCACGTCATCGCGGCCACCCGCCGCGGAGCGGAGGCCGCCCCGGCGCTGGCCCGGGTGGTACGGGCCCTGCAGGACGTGGCCGCGCGGCGGACGGCCTCCCCGCACGCATGAGAACGCGCCGGTGCCCCGGCCCGCCGAAGCGGGCCGGGGCACCGGGTGTGTGCACCGCCGGGCGGGATCAGGCGCCGGCCGCGCCCGCGGCCGCGTCGGCCGCCTGGGCCTTCAGCGCCCGCTCGATGCCCGCGCGGGACTCCGAGACCAGGCGGCGCAGCGCCGCGTTCGGCTCGGCCGAGGCCAGCCAGGCGTCCGTCGCGGCCAGCGTCGCCTCGGAGACCTGGAGGGACGGGTACAGGCCGATCGCGATCTGCTGGGCGATCTCGTGGCTGCGGCTCTCCCAGATGCCCTTGACCATCTCGAAGTACTTCGCGGTGTACGGGGCCAGCAGCTCGCGCTGGTCGGTCTGGACGAAGCCGCCGATCACCGCCTCCTGCACCGCGTTCGGCAGGTCCGCGGACTCCACCACCGACGCCCAGGCCGCCGCCTTGGCCGCGGCCGTCGGACGCGCGGCCCGCGCCGTCGCAGCGTGCCGCTCGCCCGCCGCCGTACGGTCGCGCTCCAGCTCCGCGGCGATCTCCGGCTCGTCCACGACGCCCGTCGCGGCCAGCCGCTCCAGGAACGTCCAGCGCAGCTCGGTGTCCACGACCAGGCCCTCGACCTCGGCCGCACCGTCCAGCAGCGCCTTCAGGTAGGTCAGCTGGCCCTCGGTGCGGGCCGTCGCCGCGAACGCGCGGGCCCACGCCAGCTGGTGGTCGCTGCCCGGCTCGGCGGCGCGCAGGTGCTCCAACGCGGCCTCGGTCCAGGCCGCCAGGCCCTGCTCCCGCCACGCCGGGTCGGCGTACAGGTCGATCGCCAGCTTCACCTGCCGGTGGAGCGACTGCACGACGCCGATGTCCGACTCCTTGCCGATGCCCGACAGGACGAGGGACAGGTAGTCGCGGGTGGCCAGCTCGCCGTCCCGGGTCATGTCCCAGGCCGAGGCCCAGCACAGCGCCCGCGGCAGCGACTCGGTGAAGTCGCCCAGGTGCGCGGTGACCGCCGCCAGCGACTGCTCGTCGAGGCGGACCTTCGCGTAGCTCAGGTCGTCGTCGTTGAGCAGCACGACCGCCGGGCGGGTACGGCCGACCAGCTCGGGCACCTCGGTCAGTTCGCCGTCGACGTCCAGCTCGATCCGGTCGGTGCGCACCAGCTTGCCGCCGTCGAGGTCGTACAGGCCGATCGCGATCCGGTGCGGGCGCAGCGTCGGCTCGCCCTGGGCGCCGGCGGGCAGCGGCGGAGCCTCCTGGGCGACCGCGAAGGCGGTGATGACGCCGTCGGCGTCCGTCTCGATCCGCGGGCGCAGCACGTTGATGCCGGCCGTCTCCAGCCACGCCTTCGACCAGGCCGCCAGGTCGCGGCCGGAGGTCTCCTCCAGGGCGCCCAGCAGGTCCGACAGGCGCGTGTTGCCGAAGGCGTGCGCCTTGAAGTACGCCTGCACGCCCTGGAAGAAGGCGTCCGTGCCGACGTAGGCGACGAGCTGCTTGAGCACCGAGGCGCCCTTGGCGTACGTGATGCCGTCGAAGTTGACCAGGACGTCGTCCAGGTCGCGGATGTCCGCCATGATCGGGTGCGTGGACGGCAGCTGGTCCTGCCGGTACGCCCAGGTCTTCATCGAGTTGGCGAACGTGGTCCAGGCCTGCGGCCACTTCGTGCCCTCGGCGTACGCCTGGCAGGCGATCGAGGTGTACGTCGCGAAGGACTCGTTCAGCCACAGGTCGTCCCACCACTCCATGGTGACCAGGTCGCCGAACCACATGTGCGCCAGCTCGTGGAGGATGGTCTCGGCGCGGGCCTCGTACGCCGCGTCCGTCACCTTCGAGCGGAAGACGTACTGGTCGCGGATGGTGACCGCGCCCGCGTTCTCCATCGCGCCCGCGTTGAACTCCGGCACGAACAGCTGGTCGTACTTGGCGAACGGGTAGTCGTACGCGAACTTCTCCTGGAACCAGTCGAAGCCCTGCCGCGTGACGTCGAAGATCGCGTCCGCGTCCAGGAACTCGGCCAGCGAGGGCCGGCAGTAGATGCCGAGCGGTACCGACTGGCCGTCGTTGCGCTCGTAGGCGCTGTGCACCGAGTGGTACGGGCCGACGATCAGGGCGGTGACGTACGTGGAGATGCGCGGCGTCGGCTCGAAGCGCCAGACGTCGTCCCGGACGTCGGCGGGGGCCGGCGTCGGGGAGTTCGAGATGACCGTCCAGCCCTCGGGGGCCTTCACGGTGAACCGGAACGTCGCTTTCAGGTCGGGCTGCTCGAAGCTGGCGAAAACCCGCCGGGCGTCCGGCACCTCGAACTGGGTGTACAGGTAGGCCTGCTGGTCGACCGGGTCGACGAAGCGGTGCAGGCCCTCGCCCGTGTTGGTGTACGCGCAGTCCGCGACGACCTTCAGCTCGTTGTCCCCGGCGAGCAGCCCGGGCAGCGTGATCCGCGAGTCCCGGAACACGGCGGCCACGTCCAGGGACGTGCCGTTGAGGACGACCTCGCGCACGGTCGGCGCGACCAGGTCGATGAAGGTCTCCGCGCCCGCCTCCGCGGACCGGAAGCGCACGGTCGTCGCGGAGGGGTACGTACCGCCCTCCTGTGCCCCGCTCAGGTCGAGGTCGATCTCGTACGAGTCGACGCTGAGCAGCTTCGCCCGCCGCCGAGCCTCTTCACGGGTCAGATTCGTGCCTGGCACGCGTTCATCTCCTTCGATGGTGACGTTCTTGGTCATCCTTCCATGCCGACTGCGATCCTGGGGTAGTACGTCTCTTCCTACCGCAGTAGCATCATGTGTATGAAGATCAGTGTGAGCCTGCCGCAGGAGGACGTTGCCTTCGTCGACGAGTACGCCGCAAGGACGGACGCGGAGTCACGCTCGGCCGTGATACACGCCGCCATCGGCCTGCTGCGGGCCGCGCAACTGGAAGCCGAGTACACCGAGGCGTTCGCAGAGTGGGACGAGGGCGAGGACGCCGCACTGTGGGACCGGACGGTCGGGGACGGGGTCACCGATGCGTAGGGGGGACATCTACCTGGTGGACCTTGATCCGTCGCAGGGCAGTGAGGCCAACAAGGTCCGTCCGGCGGTCATCGTGTCCAACGACGGGGCGAACCAGTCGGTCGAGCTCCACGGCAGGGGCGTCGTCACCGTCGTGCCCGTCACGTCGAACACGGCCCGTGTGCTCACCTTCCAGGTGCTGCTCCCCGCGGAGGAGTGCGGGCTGGTCAAGGATTCCAAGGCGCAGTGCGAGCAGGTGCGGGCGGTGGCGCCGGATCGCCTGGGCCGGCGCATCGGGCGGGTGCCCCGCCCCCGCATGGCGCAGGTGGACGCGGCACTCCGCCGCCACCTGGCGCTGTGAGCAGTACGAAGGGGTGGCACCGGAAGGGATCCGGCACCACCCCTGCGCAGGACGGTCAGGCCCGGCCGAGTTCCTCGGCGACGAGCTCGGCGATCTGGACCGCGTTCAGGGCCGCGCCCTTGCGGAGGTTGTCGTTGGACAGGAAGATCGCGAGGCCGTGCTCGGCGGTCTCGTCGACGCGGATGCGGCCCACGTACGAGGCGTCCTTGCCCGCGGCCTGGAGCGGGGTCGGGATCTCCGACAGCTCGACGCCGGGGGCGTCCTTCAGCAGCTCGTAGGCGCGCTCCACGCTGATCGGGCGGGCGAAGCGGGCGTTGACCTGGAGCGAGTGGCCGGAGAAGACCGGGACGCGCACGCAGGTGCCGGAGACCTTGAGGTCCGGGATCTCCAGGATCTTGCGGGACTCGTTGCGGAGCTTCTGCTCCTCGTCGGTCTCGAAGGTGCCGTCGTCGACGAGGTTGCCCGCGAGCGGCACCACGTTGAAGGCGATCGGGCGCTTGTAGACACCGGGCTCGGGGAATTCCACGGCCTCGCCGTCGAAGGTGAGCTGGTCGGCGGCCTCGGAGACGGCGCACGCCTGCGCCTTGAGCTCGGCGACACCGGCCAGGCCCGAGCCGGACACGGCCTGGTAGGTGGTGGCGACCAGCGCGGTCAGCCCGGCCTCCTCGTGCAGCGGGCGCAGCACGGGCATGGCGGCCATGGTGGTGCAGTTCGGGTTGGCGATGATGCCCTTGGGGCGGTTCTTGATCGCGTGCGGGTTCACCTCGGACACGACCAGCGGGACCTCGGGGTCCCTGCGCCAGGCGGAGGAGTTGTCGATCACGACGGCGCCCTGCGAGGCGACCTTCTCGGCGAGGGCCTTGGAGGTGGCGCCGCCCGCGGAGAACAGCACGATGTCCAGGCCGGTGTAGTCGGCCGTGGCGGCGTCCTCGACGGTGATCTCGCGGCCCCCCCACTCCAGGGTGGAGCCCGCGGAGCGGGCCGAGGCGAACAGCCGCAGCTCCTCCACCGGGAACTTGCGCTCGGCGAGGATGCTGCGCATGACTCCGCCGACCTGGCCGGTGGCTCCGACGATTCCAACCCTCACGGTGACTCCTTCTGGTGCGTGCGACGCGGGCGCGTGAAGCCATCATGCGTTCGACCCCACGAGGCTTGTCCAATCCATTGTCCGAGGGGCGGACGATGTTCCGCTTGTGTACCCCTGTGACGAATGTGTGGCGGCCGTGTTGCGACGCCCCCGAACGCCCCTTTTGCCAGGTGGCGGCCGGTTACGGTGCGGTCTGCCGTGCCCGCGGCGGGCCGCCGCGGCCGCTGCCTGGACTTCGACATGATCGCCTCGCCGAACCCAGTGCGAGGCCGGCCCGGGACATGCGGAAGGGGCGGGCGCCCGGTGGGCGCCCGCCCCTTCGCCATGCGTCAAGCGGTCATGCGGCCGGAAGACCCCGTCGTTACGGGAGGACCTTCTCGATCTGCACGCTGCCGGTGCCGGCGGCGGTGCCGCGCGAGTTCAGCAGCTTGACCTCGCCGAAGAACTGCCGGCCCTCGGGGGCCGGGGCGTTCGCGACGACGTTCGCCGAGACGGCCACCGAGGCACCGTTGGCGAGGTTCAGCGCGGCGCCCTCGTCGACTTGGACGGAGCCCAGACCGGCGGAGAAGTAGACGTCGCGGTAGTCGTACGTGGTGGAGCCGGCCGGAACCGCGTAGCCGGTGACCACGATGGTGTAGGTGCCGGCGGCCGGGTTGGCCAGGCTCACCGACTCCTCGGAGTCGCCGTCGGCGGAGGAGCCGACCTTCACGCCGTCCTTGAAGACGTCGAGGTCGAGGTCGGCGCCGGTGTCCGAGGTCTTGCCGATCGCCACGTCCAGGCGGGAGACGCCCTCACCGACGGTGACCGTGGTGGTCTGCTGCTCGCCGCCCGCGATGGTCGGCTTGGCGACCTTCGCGGAGCCGAGCGGGCCGCCCTGGAGCTTGCCGCCGGAGATGGCCGCGGCCTCGTTCTTGACGGTCCACTGGACCGGGGCCGGGGTGCCCTGCTTCACCTCGGGCAGGACCTTGACCGCCGGGTCGAAGCCCGCGCCCAGGACGCTGACGTCCAGCTTGAACGGATTGTCGAGCAGCGGCGACGTACGGCGCGACTCGACCTCGATCTCCCAGACGCCCGGGGCCGGGTTCTCGTAGGAACGCAGGTCGGGGCGGCACTTGTTGGCCGGGTTGTCGTAGTTCGGGTAGCACTGGGTGGTGGCGCTGTCCTCGACGCCCACGCCGTACGGGTGGATCGAGATGAAGCGCGTCTGGCTGCCCGCCGCGAGGCCGCCGAGGGCGACCTCGAGGGTCTTCGCGCCCTGCGGCACGGTGACGAAGTACGACTTGTGGCTGTTGCGCTGCACGGAGGAGGTGTCCGACAGCGTGAACGACGGCTGCGCCAGCGGGGTGGCGGCGACGACCGTGGTCAGGATCTGCTTGTCGATGCCCTCGGTGGTCTCGTCGTCCAGCTGGAGGATGCCGCTGTGTACGCCGGCCGTCTTGGCGTTGGCCTCGACCTTGATGGTGACGGGCTTGTTCAGCGGCAGCGTGACGTAGTCGTAGCCGCCGAGGATCTTGAACGTGCCGTCGTTGTTCCGCCAGCTCAGGTTGTGGCGGGTGCCGTACTTGACGCCGGTGGTGCGGGTCACGACGACGTTGTAGACCTTCTTCTGGCCGACCTTCAGGCCGCCCTCGCGGTCGTAGAGGCCGGTGCCGAAGCCCGGGGTCTTCAGGAACTGGTCGATCGCGGTGTCGACCGGCGCCTTGACGGTGAACTCGTTGGCCTTGGCGTCGCGCTGGACGGACTCCCAGGCCTTGTTGACGTCGAGCAGGCCCGAGCCCTGGGCGTGCGCCGGGACGTCCTCGATCTTCTTGGCGGTGCTGGTGAGCGCCACGCGCATCGCGGCCGGGGTCAGCTTGATGTTCTGCTGCTTGGCGGCCGAGAGGAGCAGGGCGCCGGCGCCCGCCGCCTGCGGCGAGGACATCGAGGTGCCCTGGAGCATGCCGTAGCCGGCCGGCAGGTTGTAGCCCGCCTCCTTCACCGGCGCGCCGGGCAGCCAGGTCTGGATGGTGTTGATGGACGCACCGGGGGCGGTGATGGTGGGCGTGAAGCCGCCGTCCTCACGCGGGCCGCGCGAGGAGAAGTTGAACATGTTGTACTTCTTGGCCACGCCGGAGCCGTAGTTGGCGGCCCAGGTCTCCTTGGAGACCGCGGCGCCCACGGAGATGACCTTGTCGGCGAGGGCGGGGTCGCCGATGGTGTTGACGCCCGGGCCCTCGTTGCCCGCCGAGATGACGAGCTGCACGCCGTAGGTGTCGATGAGGTTCTTGTAGAGCTCGGCGCGCGCGTTGTTGCCGTCGTTCAGCGCCGGCAGGCCGCCGATCGACATGTTGACGATGTCCACGCCGCGGTTGACGACGAGGTCGATCATGCCCTCGGTCAGCGCGATGTTGGTGCAGCCGCCGGACCAGGAGCAGGCGCGGGAGGAGACGAGCTTGGCACCGGGCGCCTGGCCGTTCATCTTGCCGCCGAAGAGGCTGTTGGCGGCGGTGATGCCGGCGACGTGCGTGCCGTGCTCGGACTCGATGATGCCGATGTTGACGAAGTCGGCCTTCTTGCCGACCCAGTCCCCGCCGAGCGGGTCCATCGGGACGTCCTTGCGGATCTGGATCACGAACGGGATGCGCTCGGCGACCTCGGTCGCCGGGTTGTCCGTGCCGAAGTAGCCGATCTGGAAGCCGTCCTTGTACGGCTTCATCGGCTCGTTGTTCGTGAAGTCGTTGTCCTGGTCGGTGTCGACGCGGACGGTGCCGGCGGCCGCGTCGTACAGCATGCCGAACCGGTCGGTGGTGTCGCCGTCGCGGTTGACGTCGCCCTTCATGTCACCGTTGGCGGTGATCGACTCGCTGAAGCGGCTCCACTGGTACGAGCCCTCCGGAGCCTTCCAGCTCTGGCCGCCCGCGGTGAAGGAGGCGCCGGAGACCGGGGTGATCTGCGGGCGCCAGGTGGCGTCGTTGTCGGCGATCGGGTCGGTCGCGGTGACCCAGTCGACGATCTTGCGCTCGCCGGTGGTGGTCTTCTGCAGCGCCGGGTGGGAGATGTCGACGCCGGAGTCCAGGATGCCGATGGTCACGCCGCGGCCGTCGGCCTGCGGGTTCTTCGCGACGAAGTCCACCGAACCGGTCTCGAAGGACGGGTTGTACGGGTTCTTCGCCGGGGTGTTCTTGTCCGGTGCCGCGTAGTTCTCGGAGGCGGTCTTCTGCACCTGGCCCGACTCCTTGCCCGCGTCGGGGCGCGGGTCCGGGAGCTGGATCTCGTGCTTGAGGTCCATGGCGTGCACGGAGGACAGCTTGGCGGCCGCCTTCAGCGCGGCCTCGGCCTTGCCGGTCGGCAGGGTGGCCCGCACGTAGCCGAGCTTGTCGTTGGCCTGGCCGACCGACGCGCCCTGGACGGACGCCAGCTGGTCGGCGACCTGCTTGGTCTGCCCGGGGGCGGTGGCCACCATGACGGTGACGGTCGCGTCACCCTTGGCCTTGGCCTCCTGCAGCAGCCCGGCATCAGCCGAACCGAGCTTCTGGTCGGCGGACTTGACGGCCGGACCGGTGCCCGGCGTGCCGGTTCCGGTTCCGGTTCCGGTGCCGGTCGCCGCGAACACGGGCACGGCGCCCGTCGCGGCGAGCGCGGCCACCAGGCCGGCCGCGGCCGCGACGCGTGCGACGCGCCGGGCCCCGGATATCGAACTGGGGGATTCGAAGGTCATCAGCATCCCTGGCTAAGTGAAGGAAACGCTCCGGAATTCGGTGCCGGATGACCGGTCAGCTTTCCTCACGCGACAGGGATTTGGGGAGGTCTGTCATTGACCGAGACCTGACATGGCGGACTCCCGCCAGCGCGCGGTGTGTGCCATCGGGGCCGTAGCGGGGCATACCCCGGCGAACCGGTGGGGCGGGAGAGTTGATTTGTCGACT
This sequence comes from Streptomyces sp. NPDC043854, assembly GCF_056436005.1. Taxonomy (NCBI): domain Bacteria; kingdom Bacillati; phylum Actinomycetota; class Actinomycetes; order Kitasatosporales; family Streptomycetaceae; genus Streptomyces; species Streptomyces sp. NPDC043854. Next base: position 63,627 of record NZ_JBWKDK010000002.1, on the reverse strand, counting down.
TCCCGACCTCGCGGCAGGGGTGTGGACGCGATCAGCCGGCGGGCAGGTGTGACAACTTCCGGCGTTTCAGCGCTCGCGCGTGCGCGCGTAGTGGCGCGAGGCCTTCGCCCGGTTTCCGCAGGCGGACATCGAGCACCAGCGCCGTGTTCCGTTGCGCGAGGTGTCGTGGAAGTGGAGCACGCAGGTCTCAGAGGCGCACTTGCGGATCCGGTCGGGCGCCGTGCGCAGCAGCTCCAGGTAGTCGCGGGCGGCCGTCCAGGCCGGACCCCAGGAGCGGTCGTCGAACTCGGCCCGCTCGCCGGGGCCTTCGGCGGTCAGGGTGGCGCGGATGCGCCCGTGCTCCAGGACGGCGTCGACCAGGGCGCGGGCGCTCTCATCGGCCGGGTCGGCGACGGCGCGGGCCAGCGCCTCGCGGGCGGTCAGCAGGTGGACGAGGGTCGAAGGGTCGGCGCGGAAGCGGTCGGCCAGCCCGGCGCTGCGCAGCCAGAGGGCGAGCCCCTCCATGCGGGTCAGGCCGAAGGCGCCGGCGAAGAGGTCGACCGGGGCGCCGTCGTGCATCCAGCGCGTGTTCAGCAGGTCCAGGGCGATCGGCTCACCCGTCAGGGGGCGGGGGTCCGCCGTCGCCTCCGTGGCCATCTCGCCGCTCCTCCGCGTACGCCTGCTAACCCCTCAAGGGTACGTGACCGGTTGACGCCCCACGCTCTAACCCTTAAATTGAATTTAGATGGTTAGACGCCCTGCCGGGAAACCGCCGGGGCCCGTCGAAAGGGGGCAGCCGTGTCGGCTGTCATCAGCACGCTCCGCACCGGACACATCGGCCTGAACGTCACCGACCTCGCCCGCTCGCTCGCCTTCTACCGGGACGCCCTCGGCTTCGACCTCCTCGGCGAGGGCACGGAGGAGGACCGCCGCTTCGCCTTCCTCGGCCGGGACGGCGACCTCGTCCTCACCCTGTGGGAGCAGGCCGACAGCGCCTACGCCCCGGCGGCTGCCGGACTGCACCACCTGGCGCTCAGCGCCGACGGCATCGACGAGGTCCGCGCGTACGAGGCGCGGCTGCGCGGCCTGGGCGTCCCGTTCGCCTACGACGGGGTCGTCGCCCACGCCGAGGGCGCCGCCTCCGGCGGGATCTTCTTCCACGACCCCGACGGCACCCGCCTGGAGATTTCCGCCCCGAAGGGCGCCGAGAATGCACCCGCCCCCACCGCGGGGGCCCCGACCTGCGGCTTCTTCTAAAGCGCCGCGGACCGACGCAGGAGGTCGTCATGGACCGGTACCACCCGGGCTCGCTGGCCGTGCAGGAACGGGTCGGCGTACGCGAGCTCGCCGAACACGTCGGCCGCTCGATCGGCGCGGACATCAAGGACGTCGCCGCGGCCTTCCTGGAGCGGCAGCCGCACCTCGTCGTCGGCGCCGCCGACCCCGCCGGGCGGCTGTGGGCCTCGCTGCTCACCGGCCCGCCCGGCTTCGTCCGGGCCGTGGACGCGCACCGGATGGCGGTCGCCGGCGGGCTGCCGGCCGGAGACCCGCTCGCCGGGGCGCCGGCCGCCGTCGACGGCACCCCGGTCGGGACCATCGCCCTCGACCCGCGCACCCGGCGCCGGATGCGGTTGAACGGAATCCTGGAGGCGACCCCCGGCGGGTTCGCCGTCGCGGCCGAGCGGGTCTTCGCCAACTGCCCCAAGTACCTGCAGAAACGGCAGCCGCTGAAGCGGATCGCCGAGGGGCCCGGGGTGGTGGGGCGCGGGGGAGTGCTCACCCCGGGCCAGGAGCGGGCCGTCCGCGCCGCGGACACCTTCTTCGTCGCGACCACCGCCGGCGGCCGGATGGAGGCGAGCCACCGCGGCGGCCTGCCGGGCTTCGTGGAGGTCCGGTCGCCGGCCGAGTTGTGCTGGCCCGACTACCCGGGCAACGCCATGTTCCTCACCCTGGGGAACCTGGCTGCCGACCCGCGGGCCGGGCTGCTGTTCCCCGACTGGGAGACCGGGGCGGTGCTCCAGCTCAGCGGCCGGGCGCGGACGGAGTTCGGGCCGGACGGCGGCCGCGGCGTGGTCTTCCGCGTCGAGGAGGTCGTGGAGAGCCTGCACCCCGGGCGGCTGCTGTGGAGCACCCCGGAGTACTCGCCGGCGAACCCGGCGCTGCCCCCTCACCGCGGGAGCACCACCAGGTAGGCGGCGGGCTCGCGGTCCACGGCCGCCGTCAGGGCGGTCCGGAGGACCGCGGCCTGCTGCTCGGGCCAGTCGCGCAGCTTGCGCGGGGTGATGTGGACGACGGTCACCCCGAGCCGCTCCAGGGCCTCGCGCTTGCGCACGGTCTCCGACCACTCCTCGTCCTCGCCCTGCCGGGGCGCACGGGTGTCGATCTCCACGGCCACGGCCTGCTCGGGCCAGTACGCGTCGACCCCGCCCAGGTGCGGTCCGCCGGGCAGGCGCAGGTCCGCGTTCCAGACCGGATCGGGGAGCTCGAAGTCGCGGACGAGCCGGTACAGCCGGTCCTCGGCGATGGCCCGGCCCTCGGCGAGGAGGGACTCGACGGCGTCCACGACGTGCGGCCGGTTCAGCAGCCGGGCCGCCGTCAGCTCCCGCACGACGGCCGCCGGTTCGCAGTGCCCGGCGCGGACGGCCTCGCTCAGCAGGCGGCGTACGGTCCCCGGGTCGCAGAGCCCGGCGACGGCGTCGGCCAGCGCCCGGGCCACCGGGGCCACGGGCAGCCCGGTCACCGGCACCGGGCGGGGCGGCGTGTGCGTCCGGACGATGCGGACGGTGCTGACGGAGCGCAGCCGGCGGGTGTGCGGGACGAGCACGTCGATCCGCGGGAGGGAGAGCAGGGCGGGGGCGGAGCCGAACCGGTACAGGGCGAGCGCCGCCAGGCCGGTGACCATGACCTCGCCCCCGCGCCGGCCCGCGTACAGCAGGGCGGCGTGCAGGCGCTCCTCGCTCGTGGCGACCCCGGAGTGCAGGAGGAAGACGCCCGGCAGGATCTCCTGCCAGGAGCGGTCGGCGGCGTCGGAGGCGGTGACGCCGTGCTCGCGGAGCTGGGCGAGGGTCAGCACGCGGGGGCGGCTGTCGGTGAGGTGGGCGAGGGGGAGGGGTGCGTTGTGGTTCATGCCGCGGAGATTCCCGTCCCGGGGAGGTCCCCTAACCGCTGTTACCGGCTCGTCGACAAATCCGGACAAGACCACACTAAAGTACGGCCGTTCGATTGCCGATAGCCTGTGGCGCGGCGGCTGGGGGCGCCGTCTCCGCCTCAAACGCCGGCGGGGCTGTCTTGCAGCCCCGCCGGCGTTTGAGGCGCGGGGGTTCGGGGGCGGAGCCCCTGAAGGCCGGGCGGCGGCCGTTATCCGGCGGCGGCGTCGCAGGCCTGGGCGTTCAGGGCCCGGGCCAGGTCGTCACGGCCCTCCAGCACCAGCCGCCGCAGCGCCGGCGCGGCGTCCTCGTGGGCCGACAGCCACGCGTCCGTCGCGTCGAGCGTCGCCCGGCTGTCCTGGAGCGCCGGGAACAGGCCCCGCACCACGTGCATGCCGATCTGGATCGACCGCTCCTCCCAGATCCGCTCGATCACCTCGAAGTAGCGGCCCGTGTACGGGGCCAGCAGGGCCCGCTGAGAGGACTGCTGCATGCCCGCGATCGTCGCCTCCACCAGCGCGTTCGACAGGGTGTCCGACTCGACGACGGCCGCCCACGCCTGGTCCTTGACCGCCGCCGACGGCCGCGCCGCGAGGCAGCGCACCTGGTGCCGCTTGCCCGACGCCGTGTCGTCCCGGGCCAGCTCCGCGGCCAGCACGGCCTCGTCCACCGCGCCGTGGGCGGCCAGCGGCAGCAGGAAGTCCCAGCGCAGCTCCTGGTCCACCTCCAGCCCGTCGATCCGCGCCGAGCCGTCCAGCAGGCCCAGCAGCAGCTGGAAGTCGCCCTCCGTCGCCGCGCCCGCCGCGAAGAACCGGGCCCAGGTCAGCTGGTGCTCCGAGCCGGGCTCCGCGAGCCGCAGCTCGTGCAGGGCGCCCGCCGCCAGCACCCGTCCGCCCTGTTCGCGCCATGCGGGGGCGGCGTAGTGGGTGAGCGCGGCCAGCGCCTGCGAGTGCACCATCTGGAGCACGCCGACGTCGCTCTCGCGGCCCGCGTGGGCCAGGACCAGGGAGATGAAGTCCCGCGCCGGCACCAGCCCGTCGCGGGTCAGGTTCCACAGCGCCGACCAGCACAGCGCCCGCGCCAGCGGGTCCGTGATGTCGCCCAGCCGGGTCCGCAGGGTCTCCAGCGAGCCCTCGTCGAAGCGGACCTTGCAGTAGGTGAGGTCGTCGTCGTTGACGAGCACCAGGTCGGGCCGCTCCTGCCCGGCCAGCTCGGCCACGGCCGTCCGCGCCCCCGCCACGTCCGCCTCGGCCTGCGCGAAGCGGACCAGCCGCCCCTCCTCCAGCCGGTACAGGCCGACCGCGACCCGGTGGGGGCGCAGCTCGTCTCCGTCCTGGAGCACGGCCAGCTCGGTCACCCGGCCGCCCGCGTCGTACGTCACCACCGGCGTCAGCACGTTCACGCCGGCCGTCTGGAGCCAGGCCCGCGACCACTCGGCCATGTCACGCCCGGAGACCTCGCCGAGCACCGACAGCAGGTTGTCCAGGGTGGTGTTCCCGTACGCGTTGGCCTTGAAGTAGCGCCGCGCGCCCTCCAGGAACGCGTCCCGCCCCACGTACGCGACCAGCTGCTTGAGCACCGCCGCGCCCTTGGAGTACGTGATGCCGTCGAAGTTGAGCTTGGCGGCCTCCAGGTCGCGGATGTCGGCCGTGATCGGGTGCGTGGACGGCAGCTGGTCGGCCCGGTAGGCCCACGCCTTGCGGTTGTTGGCGAAGGTCACCCACGCCTGCTCGAAGCGGGTCGCCTCCACCTGCGAGAAGGTGCCCATGAAGTCCGCGAAGGACTCCTTCAGCCACAGGTCGTCCCACCACTTCATGGTGACGAGGTCGCCGAACCACATGTGGGCCATCTCGTGCAGGATCGTGTTGCAGCGCCGCTCGTACGCCGCCCGGGTCACCTTCCCGCGGAAGATGTACTCCTCGCGGAAGGTCACCATGCCCGGGTTCTCCATCGCGCCGAGGTTGTACTCGGGCACGAACGCCTGGTCGTACTTCCCGAACGGGTACGGGAAGTCGAAGTGCTCGTGGAAGAAGTCGAAGCCCTGCTTGGTGACGAGGAACACGTCGTCCGCGTCGAAGTGCTTGGCCAGCCCCTTGCGGCACATCGCGCCCAGCGGGATCGTCAGGTCCCCGCGCGTGTAGGAGTCCGTCACGTAGTGGTACGGGCCCGCCACCACACAGGTGATGTACGTCGAGATCGGCGCGGTCTCGGCGAACCGCCGGGTCAGGCCCTCGCGCGACTCCTCCGCACCGTTGCTCCACACCTGCCACCCCTCGGGGGCGGTCACCTCGAAGCGGTACGGCGCCTTCAGGTCGGGCTGCTCGAAGTTCGCGAACACCCGGCGGGCGTCGGCCGGCTCGTACTGGGTGTAGAGGTAGACCTCGCCGTCCTCCGGGTCGACGAAGCGGTGCATGCCCTCACCCGTCCGGCTGTACGCGCAGTTCGCGTCGACCACGAGGACGTTCTCGGAGGCCAGGCCGTCCAGGGCGATGCGCGCCCCGTCGAAGACGGCGGCCGGGTCGAGTTCCTGCCCGTTGAGGGTGACGGAGTTCACGGAGGGGGCGACCAGGTCCGCGAAGGCCGACGAGCCGGGCGCGGCCGCCCGGAAGCGGATCGTCGTCACCGAGCGGAAGGTCCTCGGGCCCTCGGCGGGCTCGGCCTCGTCGACGGCGGACCGGAGGTCGAGCGAGACCTCGTACCCGTCGACCGACAGCAGTTCCGCCCGGACACGGGCCTCGTCACGGGACAGATTCTCTCCGGGCACGTGCACTCCTTCGTGCGAGATCGCGATACCTGGCGGAATCCTCCCACGGGGAATGGGGCCGGCCCCGGCCCGGTTGGCCAGAAGGACATGACCACGGATGCACTGTCCGACCAAGGAGAGACATGACCGACACCCAGGTGCGCGAGAAGACCCAGGTCGACTTCTGGTTCGACCCGCTGTGCCCCTGGGCCTGGATGACCTCCCGCTGGATGCTGGAGGTCGAGAAGGTCCGCGACGTCGAGGTCCGCTGGCACGTGATGAGCCTCGCCGTGCTGAACGAGAACAAGCTCGACGAACTGCCCGAGCGCTACCGCGAGATCCTCGGCCCGAAGGGCTTCGCCCCGGTGCGCGTCGTGATAGCCGCCCAGCAGAAGCACGGTGACGAGGTCACCGGCAAGCTCTACACCGCCCTCGGCACCCGGATCCACAACCAGGACCTCGGCGCGACCCGCGAGGTCATCGCCGCCGCCCTGGACGAGGTCGGCCTGCCGGCCGAGCTGATCGACTACGCCGACTCCGACGAGTACGACGAGGTGCTGCGGGCCTCGCACCACAACGGCATCGCGCGCGTCGGCGAGGAGGTGGGCACGCCGGTGATCTCCGTGCCCGGCGCCGACGGCAACGAGGTGGCCTTCTTCGGCCCGGTCGTCACCCCGACCCCGCGCGGCGAGGCGGCGGCCCGCCTGTGGGACGGCACCCTGCTCGTCGCCTCCACCCCGGGCTTCTACGAGATCAAGCGCACGCGAAACGAAGGCCCCCGTTTCGACTGACCGGATCCCCGCGGCCGCAGCCGCGGGTCCGGCGGAGACGGAAGACCCCCGTGAGTCACGTCCTCACGGGGGTCTTCCGCTGTACACGCCCGCACGTGAGCGGTGAGAAGACGATCACGAGGCGGACGGGCTGGTGGGGGCGCTCCCCCCGGCTGCGGTCAGCCCTTGACGGGGATCAGCAGCGGGGTGTTGGCCTTGGCGTCGGCGTAGCGCTTGGCCACGTCCTGCCAGTTGACGACGTTCCACATCGCCTCGATGAAGTCCACCTTCTGGTTCTTGTACTGGAGGTAGAAGGCGTGCTCCCAGGCGTCGAAGACCAGGATCGGCACCGAGGACTGGCCGATGTTGCCCTGGTGGTCGTAGACCTGCTCGACGATCAGACGGCCGCTGACCGGCTCGTACGCGAGGACGCCCCAGCCGGAGCCCTGCGTGGCGGAGGAGGCGAAGGTCAGCTGCTTCTTGAACTTCGCGAAGGAGCCGAAGGACTCGGTGATCGCGTCGGCGAGCTCGCCCACGCCGTCGGCCGCGGTCGGCTCGCCGCCGCCCTCGCCGGTCTTCGGGCTGGCCATGTTGTGCCAGTAGATGCTGTGCAGGATGTGGCCCGAGAGGTGGAAGGCGAGGTTCTTCTCCAGGCCGTTCAGCACGGCCCAGTTCTCCTTGTCCCGTGCCTCTTCCAGCTGCTCCAGGGTGTCGTTCGCGCCCTTGACGTAGGCAGCGTGGTGCTTGTCGTGGTGCAGCTCGATGATCTGCGGGTTGATCACCGGCTCCAGAGCCGAGTACTCGTACGGAAGCTCGGGAAGCGTGTAGATGGCCATGCGTGTAATCCGGTCCCCTCAGCGTGCCCAACTGCTATTGCAACCAATGCGCAACTGCACGCTAGCAGTATCTATTCCGGGTTACATGTAAGGCTCACCTTGGTACGCGCGAGGGCGGGCCCCGCGCATACGCGCGGAACCCGCCCTCGGCGGTGTGCTGCGGCCGTCAGCCCCGGGCGGCGGCCCGACACTGCGTCACCGTCAGCCGGTCAGGCGGAAGCCTCCTTCGAGCGGCGCGCCCGCACCTCCCGGATCCACGCCACCACCAGCACCGCGGCCGCGGCACCGGAGGACCACAGCAGCTGCGGCCGCGCCCCCTCGTCGAACAGCATCAGCACCAGCACCGCCGCCATCCCCAGCAGCGCCACCCACGTCAGGTACGGGAAGCACCACATCCGCAGCGTCAGCCGCTCCGGCATGTCCCGCTCCAGCTCTCGGCGCAGCCGCAGCTGCGACACCGCGATCAGCGCCCACACGAACAGCAGCACCGCGCCGACCGCGTTGAGCATGTACAGGAAGACCGTGTCCGGCCACAGCAGGTTCAGCACCACCGAGACGAACCCGAAGGCGACCGAGGCGAACACGGCCCGGCGGGGCACCCCGCCCTGCGACACCGTCAGCAGCGCCGCCGGCGCCTCGCCGCGCTCGGCCAGCGAGAAGACCATGCGCGAGGACCCGTACAGGTTGGCGTTGAGCGCCGACAGCAGCGCCACGAACACCACGATGTTCATGATCTGCCCGGCCGCCGGGATGCCGATGGAGTCCAGGACGGCCACGTACGGGCTCTCGCCCGGCTCCAGCGAGTCCCACGGCAGCAGCGTGACGACGACCAGCATGGAGCCGACGTAGAAGAAGAGGATGCGCCACACGGCGCTGCGCACGGCGCGGGCCACCGAGCGCGCCGGGTCGTCCGACTCGGCGGCCGCGATGGTGACGACCTCCAGGCCGCCGAAGGCGAAGATGACCGCCAGCATGCCGGCGATCACGCCGCCCGCACCCGCGGGGAAGAAGCCGCCGTTCCCGGTGAGGTTGGCCAGGCCGACCGGATCGGTGTCGGGCAGGATGCCGAAGACCGCCAGGGTGCCCAGGATCAGGAACAGGACGATCGCGCCGACCTTGAGGGCGGCGAACCAGAACTCGAACTCGCCGAAGTTCTTCACCGCGGCCAGGTTGCTGACGGTGAACACCACCATGAAGAGCAGCACCCAGAGCCACTGGTCGACGGCCGGCACCCAGCCGTGCGCGATCTTCGCCGCGCCGGTGGCCTCCACGGCCAGCACCACGACCAGCAGGAACCAGTACAGCCAGCCCGCCGAGAAGCCCGCCCAGCGGCCCAGCGCCCGCTCCGCGTACACGGAGAACGAACCGGAGGCGGGCAGGGCGGCGGACATCTCGCCCAGTGCCCGCATCACCAGCATGGCCAGGGCGCCGGCCAGCAGGTAGGAGCAGATGATCGCGGGGCCGGCGATGCCGATGCCCGCGCCGGAGCCGATGAACAGCCCGGCGCCGATCACGCCGCCGAGGCCGAGCATGGTCAGGTGGCGCTGCTTGAGGCTGTGGCTCAGGGGCTCCGCGGGCAGCTCGGGGCTGCGCGGAGGAGTGTCGGTGAGGGGGTCGCGCATGAGTGGAGGCTCGTACTCTCGTGCTCGGCAGCGGCGGTGGGCTCCGCAGTAGTTGGCGGGACCCTACAGTCTCACCGGAGGGTGCCCTTCCGCGCAAAAAGGATGTGTTGACTGATCTGACTCGTGATGAGCATCACGGCGCCTCAGGTGTGAACCGAGGACTTTGTTCACTTCCGACCAAAGGGGGGAGCGGTGCTTTGTCCCAGGCGGCGGTGGGGCGGTACGGGCCCGCGCACTAGCGTCAGTGATCGTCCCGTCACCCCTCATCCCGCGGAGTCCCGATGAGCACCGCTTCTGCTTCCGTCTCCATCCGCCCCGGCGCCGTCCTGGCCGACCTGCTGCCCGCGAGCCGTGCCCGCGACATCGCGCTCGTCGTCGGCGGAGCCGCCCTGACCGGCCTGGCCGCGCAGATAGCCGTGCCCGTCCCCGGCTCCCCGGTCCCGGTCACCGGCCAGACCTTCGCAGCGCTCCTCGCCGGCACCGCCCTCGGCGCCCGCCGCGGCTTCCTCTCGCTCGGCCTGTACGCGCTCCTCGGCGCGGCCGGCCTGCCGTGGTTCGCGAACGGCACCTCCGGCGCGGGCGGCGCCTCCTTCGGCTACGTCATCGGCATGCTGCTCGCCGCCACCGTCGTGGGCGTCCTGGCCCGCCGCGGCGCCGACCGGTCGGTGCTGCGCACGGCCGGTGCGATGGCGCTCGGCTCCGCCGTGATCTACGCGGTGGGCGTGCCGTACCTGGCGCTGTCCACCGGGATGTCCTTCGGCGCGGCCGTCGCGGCGGGGCTGACCCCGTTCCTGATCGGCGACGCGCTCAAGGCGGCGCTGGCCATGGGCCTGCTGCCGACCGCCTGGAAGCTGGCCGGCCGCTCGTAGCGGTGAACGGCTCCGAAGCGAGCAGCCCCGGACCGCGGTGCGCGGTCCGGGGCTGCTGCCGTCTGGGGCCCTTGCGGGTCAGGCCTGAACGGCGGCCTTGCGGCGGCGGACGTCGCGCACCACGCCGACCGCGATCACGATCGCGGCGACCAGCACGGACAGCACCACGGTCTCGCGGTTGCCCTCGTCATAGAGCATGTAGCCCAGGACGAAGACGATCATCGCGGCGGTGGCCCAGGTCAGATACGGGAAGAGCCACATCTTCACCGTCAGCTTCTCCGGGGCCTCGGCGACCAGGATCTTGCGCATGCGCAGCTGGGTCAGGCAGATGACCAGCCAGACGAAGAGCGCGATCGCGCCGGAGGAGTTCAGCAGGAAGCTGAAGACGGTCTCCGGGTTGGTGTAGTTGAAGATGACGGCGACGAAGCCGAAGACCGTGGAGCCCAGGATGGCCGCCATCGGCACGCCCCGCTTGTTGACCTTGGCGAAGGCCTTGGGGGCGTCACCGCGCTCGCCCAGCGAGAACGCCATGCGGGAGGCGGTGTACAGGCCCGAGTTCAGGCAGGAGAGCACGGCGGTCAGGACGATCACGTTCATGATCTGGCCGGCGGCCGGGATGCCGATGGAGTCGAGGGCGGCGACGTACGAGCCCTTCTCCACGATCGACTTGTCGTTCCACGGCAGCAGGGTCAGGACGACGAAGATCGAGCCCAGGTAGAAGACGGCGATGCGCCAGATGACCGAGTTGGTGGCCTTGGTGACGGCGCGGCGCGGGTCCTCGGACTCGCCGGCGGCCAGGGTGACGATCTCGCTGCCCATGAAGGAGAAGACGACCATCAGCACACCGGTGAGGACGGAGCCCCAGCCGTTCGGCATGAAGCCGCCGGTGTCGGTGAGGTGCGCGAAGCCCGCACCCGGGTTGTCCGAGCCCGGCAGGACGCCGAACACGGCGAGCACGCCGATGCCGACGAAGGCGGCGATGGCGACGACCTTGATGCCGGCGAACCAGAACTCGAACTCGCCGTAGGAGGCGACCGAGCCGAGGTTGGTGACGGTCAGGACGGCCATCACGATCAGGGCCCAGGCCCACTGCGGGACGGCCGGGACCCAGCCCTCCAGGATCACGGCGCCGGCGGTGGCCTCCACGGCCAGGACGACGACCCAGAAGAACCAGTAGAGCCAGCCGATGGAGAAGCCGGCCCAGCGGCCCAGCGCGCGGTCGGCGTAGGCGGAGAAGGAGCCCGAGTTCGGGCTGGCGGCGGCCATCTCACCGAGCATCCGCATGACGAAGACGACCATGGCGCCGACGAGCATGTAGGAGAGCAGGATGGCGGGGCCGGCCTTGGCGATACCGCCGCCGGAGCCGACGAAGAGTCCGGCGCCGATGACGCCGCCGATGGCGATCATGGACAGGTGGCGGTTCTTGAGACCGGCCTTGAGACCGTCGTTGGGCGTGGCGCCGCCGGGGTTACCGGTGGGGTCGCCTGCCTTCTGAAGGGTCGTCGTGGTGCTCATGGACGAATCCTTAGGTTCCCGGGTTGCGAGTCCCGGCATTCAAACCCGAGATGAACGCGGGCGGAAGGCCTGCATCCGGATCGTTGCCTGGGACGAAGGTCCGGGACCTTGGTCCCACCGTGTCTCATCTGCGTTCTTTGGGTTTACTTGAGCTTTAGACGTGACTTACGCGACACCCCGGGGCAGGTTGTCGGGGCCACCCGTGACACACTCGTCCCATGCGCGTCTACCTCGGATCCGACCACGCTGGCTTTGAGCTGAAGAACCACCTCGTGGACTGGCTCAAGAACAACGGCCACGAGCCCGTCGACTGCGGGCCCCACATCTACGACGCCGTCGACGACTACCCGCCGTTCTGCCTGCGCGCCGCGGAGAAGACCGCCGCCGACGAGGGCAGCCTGGGCATCGTCATCGGCGGCTCCGGCAACGGCGAGCAGATCGCCGCCAACAAGGTCAAGGGCGTCCGCGCCATCCTGGCCTGGAGCGTCGAGACCGCGAAGCTCGGCCGCGAGCACAACAACGCCAACGTGATCTCCGTCGGCGGCCGGATGCACACCCAGGACGAGGCCACCTCCTTCATCGAGGCCTTCCTGGCGACCCCGTACTCCGGCGAGGAGCGCCACACCCGCCGCATCGACATGCTCTCCGCGTACGAGCAGACCGGCGAGCTGCCCCCGATCCCGGCCCACCACCCGCAGGACCAGTAGGACGCCCCGTGGGGGGGGGGGGGGGGGGGGGGGGGGGGGGGGGGGGGGGGGGGGTCGGGGGGGGGGGGGGGGGGGGGGGGGGGGGGGGGGGGGGGGGGGGGGGGGGGGTGGGGGGGGGGGGGGGGGGTGGGGGGGGGAGGCGGGGGGGGGGGGGGGGGGGGGGAGGGAGGGGGGGGGGGGGGGGGGGGGGGGGGGGGGGGGGGGGGGGGGGTGGGGGGGGTTTCCCCCCCCCCCCCCCCCCCCGCCCCCGGCCATGGCCCCGCCGGCGGCCCGGCCGCCGGTCACTCCCCCGCCAGCTCCGGATGGGCCTCGGCCAGGCGCTTGGGGGCCGCCTGCCGCCAGGAGTCGACCAGGATCGCCCGCAGCTCGGCCGCGTCCTCCAGCGCCCCCAAGCGGACCCGGAGCCAGGCGTAGTTGTCGTCGTGGCCGGCCCGGACGAAGAACTTCTCCGGCTCGGCGGCGATCAGCTCCGCCCGGTCCTCCCTGGGGCACTTGACGCCCATCGTGGTGTCGTCGTCGCCCAGGGCCGCGAATATCCGGCCGCCCACCCGGAACGTGGGCATGCCCCAGGAGAGCTTCTCGCTGCTGTCGGGGAGCGACAGCGCGGTCGTACGGACGTCCTCGGCGGTCACGGCCATGCCGGGGCTCCTCTCCGGTCGAGTCCCCGGATCCACGGATCCAGGGGTCCACGCGTGCACGGGTCCACGTCAGCGACCGTAGCGCCCGGCACTGACAACCGCCCCGGCGAAGGCCGCTCAGCCGGCCCGCGCGGCGTCCTCCTCGCGCGCCCGTACGAGGTCCGCGAGCTCCGCCGCCAGGGATTTCACGGTGGCCAGGCCCCCCGTCCCCCACCGGCGGGGCCCCACGTCCACCGCGCACACCGTGCCCAGGACCATCCCCTGCCGGTCCGTCAGCGGCGCGCCCGCGTAGGACCGCACCCCGCTCTCGTCGACCACGGCGTTCCCGGCGAACCGCGCGAAGTCCCGTACGTCCTCCAGCACGAGCGCCCGCCGGCGCACGACCACGTGCGGGCAGTACCCGTGATCCCGCGGCAGCACCCGCGCCGGGTAGCCGCTGGGCGGCGCGTCCGGCGCGTGGTACAGGCCGGCGAAGAACTGCCGCTCCTCGCCGACGAAGTTGACCCCCGCGTACGGCGCCGCGAGCACCTCTGCGATCCGCCGGGCGAAGGCGTCCAGCTCGGTGTCCGCCCGCTGCCCCAGGCCCAGTTCGCGCAGCCGGACCGCGCGCGCGGGTGCCTCCCGGTCCACCGGCGTGAGCAGCAGGTGTCCTGTCGATTCGTAGTACGTCATAACGGGTCCCCCCATTCCGACCATTTCGAATTCCGGTCCGGCCGCTGCGGTGCGGCCCGTAACAGCAGGTGGTGGACGAGGGCGGCCAGCACCCCCGTCCCGGATCTCGGCAGCCGCGCGTCGCACCGTACGACGGGCACGCCGGGCGCGAGGCCCACCGCCTCGCGGACCTCCGCCGCCGTGTAGCGGTGGCCACCGTCGAACTCGTTGACGGCGACGACGAATCCGATGCCGCTCCGCTCGAAGAAGGCCACGGCCGGGAAGCAGTCGGCGAGGCGGCGCGTGTCGGCGAGCACGACCGCGCCGAGCGCCCCGACGCACAACTCCTCCCACAGGAAGCGGAAGCGCTGCTGGCCGGGTGTGCCGAACAGGTAGAGGACGTGGCGCTCGTCCAGGGTGATCCGGCCGAAGTCGAGCGCGACGGTCGTGGCCGTCTTCGTCTCGACGCCGTCCAGCGGGTCGGCGGCCTCGCCGATGCCGCTGAGCAACTCCTCCGTGCACAGCGGCTCGATCTCGCTGACCGCCCCGACGAAGGTCGTCTTGCCCGCCCCGAACCCGCCCGCGACGATGACCTTCAGCGTCGCGGGCAGGGCGGCGGCGGCCGCGCGGGGGTCGGTACGGGTGTCACAGTCGTCGGCGTAGGCCATCGAGCACCGCCCGGAGCAGGGTCTGGTCATCGGCTGCGGCGCAGGTCCCGCCGCCCGGGAACCGCGGCGCCTGCGCCGTGACGGCCCCGGATTCCATCAGGTCGGACAGCAGCACCTTCACCACCGCCGCCGGGAGCCGCAGCTGCCCGGCCACCTCGGCGACGGTGACGGCCGTGGCGCCCGCGCACAGGCGCAGGGCCAGGGTGTGCTCGGCGCCGAGGGCGGCGCGCGGCCGCACCCCGGTCGCGGTGACCAGCGACAGCAGGTCGAGGGCGACGGTCGGCCGGGTGCGCCCGCCGCTGGCCGTGTACGGGCGCATCACCCGGCCGGCCGAGTCGTCGAGCCAGGGCGTCGTCTCGCGCGGGGCTCCCCTGCCGTACGCGGCCCGGGCGGCCCGCATCACTCACGGCCGGCGGCCGGCCGCCGCGGCGGGGCCGCCAGGTACGGGCGGACGCTCTTGACCAGCATCGCCATCTCGTAGCCGAGGACGCCCGCGTCGGCCTCCCGGTCGGCGAGGACGGCCAGGCAGGTCCCGGATCCGGCGGCCGAGACGAAGACGAGGGCGGTGTCGAGCTCGACGACCACCTGCCGGACCTCCGCGCCGTCGCTGAAGCGGGATCCGGCGCTGCGGCCGAGGGAGTACAGGCCGGAGGCGAGCGCCGCCAGGTGGTCGGCGCTGTCGGCGTCGAGGCCGTGGAGGCAGGTGACGAGGCCGTCGGCGGTCAGCAGCACCGCGCTGCGGGTGTACGGGACCCGCTGGACGAGGCCACTGAGCAGCCAGTCGAGATCGGACAGCCGGCCTCCCGTCGTGGCCGTGATCGTGTCCGTGGCCGTGGCCTTGGCCTTGGTGGCCGGTGCCGGTGCCGGTGCCGCTGCGGGGGCCGTCGTGGTGGCCGGTTCGCCGCCCATGGTGGTGCGCTCCTTGCCGGGATGGGGATTCGGGGTCATGCGTCGTTCTCCGACTGGGCGAGGCCGAAGCCGCGCCGGAATGCGGCCATCAGATCCGGGTCGTGCACGGGCTGGTCGGGGGTGCGGGCCCGCCGCGGGGCGGGGGCGTCCCGCAGCCCGGGGGCCAGGTGTGCCTGGGCCCGCCGGCGGGGCAGGGGCGGTCGGTCCGGGTCGGTCCGGGCGGCCGGCACGGACGCGGCCGACGGCCTCGGCACCGGCCTCGGTACCGGCACCGGCACCGGCACCGGCGGTGCCCCTGCCGCTGCCCGGGACCCGGCCGGGTACGGAGCCTGCGGCTGCGGCGGCTGTGC
Source organism: Streptomyces sp. NPDC043854 (assembly GCF_056436005.1). Classification (NCBI taxonomy): domain Bacteria; kingdom Bacillati; phylum Actinomycetota; class Actinomycetes; order Kitasatosporales; family Streptomycetaceae; genus Streptomyces; species Streptomyces sp. NPDC043854. Next base: position 48,224 of record NZ_JBWKDK010000002.1, on the reverse strand, counting down.
CGGCGCAGCGGCCCGGGTGGGGGCAGGAGCCGGCGCCGGAGGAGGAGCCGGCGGGGAGGCCACCGGTCCCGTGGGCCCCGTATGCCTGGCCCGCGGGCCCGGGGCGGCCGCCGCCCAGGCCGGTGCCGTGGGCCGCGGGTCCGCGGGCTCCGGCCGGGGCACGGACACCCGGACGGGCTCCAGCGGCGGCATCCCGGACCCGTGGCTGACACCGGACCCGAACCCGGGGCCGACACCGGACCCAAACCCGGTGCCGGCCCCGGGCCCGGCCCCCGCCGCGGGCCCGTAGCCGCCCCCGGCCGCGGTCCCCGCCCCGGCACCGGACCCGTCCCCTGGCCCCGATCCGGATCCCTGGCCGGTCCCCCACGAGGTGGCCCGGGAGCCGCCGAGCGCGTCGGCGGCGCCGGGCGCCTCCGCACCGAGCAGGTCCTGGGGCAGGACGAGCACGGCGAGCACGCCGCCGTAGATGTTGGACTTGAGCTCGACGGCGATCCCGTGCCGCCGGGCCAGCGCGGAGACCACGTACAGGCCGATCCGCCCGTCCGCCAGCAGGTGCCGCACGCTGACCTGGTCGGGATCGACGAGGAGGGCGTTCATCCGGTGCTGCTCCGCGGCCGGCATGCCCAGCCCGCGGTCCTCGACCTCCACCGCGATGCCCGCGGTGACCCGCTCCGCGCGTACGACCACGTCGGTGTCCGGGGCGGAGAACACCGTGGCGTTCTCGATCAGTTCGGCGAGCAGGTGCACCACGTCGGCGACGGCGTGGCCGCGGACGGTGCCCCCGGCCGGCGGCACCACCTTGACCCGCGTGTACTGCTCGACCTCCGCGACGGACGAGCGCAGCATCTCGCTCAGGTCGATGGGGCGGGTCCACTGGCGGCGGGAGCCGGCGCCGCCGAGCACGGCGAGGTTCTCGGCGTGCCGGCGGATCCGGGTGGCCAGGTGGTCGACGTGGAAGAGCTCCTTCAGCAGGTCGGGGTCCTCGACGGTGTCCTCCAGCCCGTCGAGCAGCGAGATTTCGCGGTGCACGAGGGACTGGAGGCGGCGGGCGAGGTTGACGAAGACCTCGACCTTGCGGTCGCTGTCGGAGGGGGCGGCGGGGCCGGCCAGCCGTACGAGGGCGGCGTGCGCCTGCTCGCGGGCGCCGCGCAGCTCCTGGGAGAGCAGCCAGAACTCGTCGACCCGCTCGGGGTCGGTGCCGGGCGGCGGCGCGGTCGGGCCGCCGCGGACCGGCCGGGCCGGCTGTTCGCCGCGTTCCAGCCGTTCCGCGGCGGTGCGCAGCTCCTGGCGGCCGCGCACGCTGGAGCGGCGCAGGGCCTCGCAGCGGTCCCGGACCGCCTTGGCTCCGCGCTGGGCGCCGAGCAGGGCGGCGGCGAGCGCGCCGACGACGAGCAGGGCGCAGCCGAAGAGGACGGGCCACAGCCGGGCGTCCCGGTGGCCGTCGCCGCCGCCGAGCTGAAGGGTGAAGATCACCCCGGCGGTTCCGCTGAGCCCGGCGGCGAGGGTGGGCAGCACGGCGGCGCGCACCAGCTGGGGCCGTATCTGCCGCTCGGGACCGGGGGCGGCGTGTCTCGACGGGGCGTGGCGGGCGGCGCGGAGTCCGGACATCGGGGTCCTCAGGCGTCCTCATACGTGGGCCCGGGCCCCAGGGGTGACGGGACCCGGTGTTGATCACCGGATACCCACGCTAGACCGGATAATCCCGCCGCTGACGGCCAGTCGGGGAACTTCACCGGGGTGCTTCCCGCTCCCGAGGGGGCGCTCGTACGGCAGCCCGAATCCGCCGGGAGCGCGTGTTCGGGCCCGGCGGTCCGCCCCCGGCGCCCGCGGGTCGGGCCCGGTGCTTCCGGCCTCGCGGGCGCCGTCTGGGTGGTTCTGGCGGGCAGCCGGTGCGGGGCCGCCCGCGCGGCGCGTCGTCACCGCTCGCCGGCGAGGTCCAGGTCGCGGTCGGCCGGAGGGACGGCATCGGCAGCCGCTTGGGCGGTCGCCGTCGCAGGCCGCCACGGGTGGTCGATGGGCCGGGCCACCGGGCGCCACCAGCGGTCGGTGGGGAGGACGCCGCCCGGCTCGAACGGCTCGCCCGGCCGGGGGACGGCCACGGGCTGCTCCGCTTCCGCCCCGGCGTCGAGGGTCCACTCGCCCGGCTCCGCCCACGGGTGGAGCGCGAGGTTGAAGGTCCCCCAGTGGATCGGCAGCAGCACCCCGTGCGGCGCGGCTCCCTGGAGGTCGAGGTGGGCGCGCACGCCCTCCTGCGGGGTCATGTGGATGTCCGGCCAGTACTCGGAGTAGGCGCCGATCTGGATCATCGTGGCGTCGAAGGGGCCGTGCTCGGCGCCGATGTCCTTGAACCCGGGGAAGTAGCCCGTGTCGCCGCTGTGGAAGATCCGGTGCTCGTCACCGGCGACGGCCCAGGAGGCCCACAGGGTGTGCTGCGCGTTGCGCAGCCCGCGCCCGCAGAAGTGCCGGGCCGGGGTGGCGGTCAGCGAGAGTCCGGCGATCTCGGTGGACTCGTTCCAGTCGAGCTCGCGCAGCCGGTCCGCGGAGACGCCCCAGTGCTCCAGGTGCGCGCCGACACCGAGCGGGACGGCGAAGACCGTGTCGGTGCCGGCCAGCTGCTTGACGGTCGGCAGGTCGAGGTGGTCGTAGTGGTCGTGGGAGATCACGATGGCGTCGACCGGTCCCAGGGCGGCCAGCGGCACCGGCACGGGGTGGAGCCGCTTGGGCCCGGCGAAGGGGAAGGGGGAGCAGCGCTCACCCCACACCGGGTCGAAGAGGATCCGGCGCCCGTCGATCTCGGCGAGGACGCTCGAATGGCCCATCCAGGTCAGGCGCAGCCCGCTGACCGGCGGCTTCGCCAGGTCGGCGAGGGTCGTCGGGTGGACGGGTACGGACGCGGCGGGGCTGCGCCGGATCCGCTGCTCCTTGTGGAAGTAGACCTTGGCGAATTCCAGCATGGAGCCGGAGGGTCTGGTCCGGGCACCGACCGGGTTCCGGAAGGAGCCGTCCGCGAAGTTCGGCGAGCGCCGGATCCGCTCCAGCCGTGCGCCGGACGGATCCGCGCCGAAGGCTTCGGGGCGCAGGGCGCGCAGCAGCGGACGCAGGGGTTGGGAGCCGGTCAAAACGCCTCCTGGGAGGGGTGGGGCGGGCGGTCGCAGGCCGTGGCCGGCGGTCTGCTTCCTCACTGGTCTACCACCACCAACGCAGGGCGGCCCCGGAGGATTCCGTCAGGCGTGCCCGCACCGCCCCTGCGGCAGCCCCCTGCGGCAGCCCCGCCGCAGCCCCCTGCGGCCATCCCGCCGCCGCCCCGGCAGGCGGCCCTCCCGCCGGCCCTACAGCGGCAGCAGGTCGGGCCGCTTCGCCTCCACGTGGTCCCCGGAGGATTCCCCGCGCAGCCGCCTGCCGATCCACGGCACCAGGTGCTCCCGGGCCCACTGGATGTTGTCGCGGGTCACGTCCACCGAGCCGCGGGGCTGTTGCGGCGGCCACGGCTGGTCGGGGTCGGTCGGCACCTCGAGCCCCAGCACCTGGGCGGCGCGCAGCGCGACCCGGGTGTGCCCCTCGGGCGAGAGGTGCAGCCGGTCGCCGTCCCAAGCCCGGCGGTCCTGTACGGACTTCAGCGACCAGAGGTCGAGGACGGGGCAGCCGTACCGGTCGGCGATGGCGCGCACGTGCGCGCTGTACGTGGCGACCTTGCCGCGCAGGTGCTTGAGGACGGGCACGCCGCGGGTGTCGAAGCCGGTGGTGATCATGACCTGGCCGACGGAGGCGGTGAGGTCGGCGACGGCGGCCTCGAACCGCTCGGCGACGGCGTCCGGGTCGCTGCCGGGCCGGATGATGTCGTTGCCGCCGGCGCAGAAGCTCACCAGGTCGGGGGCGAGCTCCTTGGCGCGCGGGACCTGTTCGGCCACGATCTGGTCGAGCAGCCGTCCGCGCACCGCGAGGTTCGCGTACCGGAAGTCGCCCTCCGGGCGCTGGTCGGCCAGGAGCACGGCCAGCCGGTCCGCCCATCCGAGAAAGAGCCCGTCGGGCCCCGGGTCCCCCACCCCCTCGGTGAAGCTGTCCCCGAGTGCCGTGTACGAGCCGATGGTCCGGATTTTCTGTTCTGTCGTCTCTGTCGTCGTCGTCGCTGCCACGGGACCATATCCTTCACCGCGGGACGTGACCTACGCCACCGTAGGAAGGGGTTGACGGACCGTGATCTATACCACCTGGTCGGTACGGAATGGCAGCGCGTGAGGCCGGACCCCCCTCGGGTCCGGCCTCACGCGGATCTGTCGCCTCCGGCGGCTGAGCGAGCCGTCAGATGGTCACGCCCTTGGAGCGCAGGTAGGCGATCGGGTCGATGTCCGAGCCGTACGAGGGACCGGTGCGGATCTCGAAGTGCAGGTGCGGGCCGGTGGAGTTGCCGGTGGAGCCGGAGAGGCCGATGGCCTGGCCGGCGCTCACGCTCTGGCCGACCGAGACGGAGAGCTGGGAGAGGTGGGCGTACTGGGAGTACTTGCCGTCCTCGTGCCGGATGACGACCTCGTTGCCGTACGAGCCGCCCCAGCCGGCGGAGACGACGGTGCCGGCGCCGACCGCCTTGACGGTGGTGCCGGAGCTCGCGATGAAGTCGACGCCGGTGTGGTAGCCGCTGGACCACATGGCGCCGGCGGTCTTGTACGCGGTGGAGACGCCGCCGGAGACGGGGGCGGTGAAGCCGGCCGCGGCGACCGCGCCGGCTGCGGCGGTGTCGGCGGAGGCCGTGTCGGCGGCCGCGCTCTTCTTGGCGGGCGCGGGCGCAGGCGCGGGGGCCGCGGCGAGCGGGGAACCGGCGGCCGGGGCCTTCTTCTTCGGCTTCGGCGCGGGGGCGGGCTGCTCGACCGGGGCCCGCTCGGGAGCCGCCGACGCACCCGGGGCTCCGAGGGACAGCCTCAGGCCGGGGTGGATCAGGGAGGGGTTGTCGCCGACGGCCTCGCGGTTGTCGGCGTAGAGCCGCTGCCAGCCGCCCGGGAGGTCGTGGTCGGCCGCGATGACGGAGAGGCAGTCGCCCGTCCGGACCGTGTAGACGGCCGGAGCAGCGGAGGCGGCGGCTGCGGGTGCGGCCGCCGGAACCTGCAGGGCCGCGGCCGGGACCGCAGTGGCGGCGGCCGGGGCGGCGGCCGCGTGGGCGCCGGCGGCGCCGATCAGCGGCAGGGCCAGGGCCGCTCCGCCGGTGCCGGCGACGGTGGCGACAAAACCACGGGCCAGGGAACGGGACTTCGGACGGCGGTGCTTACCCTTTGCCGGCATGGCGAATTCCTCTCCGGCGCCTGCGAGGTGAGCTGTCGGGTTCGGATTGGAGATGTCCGGCCGTCCGTGGACGTACAACAACGCGGACACGCATGTGACGTGCACGCGACGTGAACGGAACACGTACGGCTTCACCCCTGGCTGCTCCGGAGCGGAACTCCGGCGCAGCGGCCTACCTGGTTCCCCCGCTCCTGCCGCGCGAGTTCGGTCGAGTGTGCTTTCCGGACGGCGGCAGGATTAGGCGGTCCATCCGGATTGGTCGCGAAGGTAATCGAGCGGGCCGGTACGGAACAAGCCGTGAATTTCCTGACGGATTCACAGGAAGGGGAGTCCAGCGGAATTCCGGTCACCCTGCGTCCATTCTCCGCCGCCAACAACCGTCCCGGCCGGGCCATTCGACTTCGACGATCAGGCACTCACGGTCACCGTATGATCTGGCTCACGGGGCCGTGCCCGATCTCGCCTCCGGCACCGGCAAGTTGGTCCCAAGCAGCGCAATTCGGACACTCGATGACGATGCAGAGGATTTCCCCTTGACCCAGCAGATACCCACCACCCCGCCGGGCACCCCGCCCCCCGAGCCCGAACTGTCCGGTGTGCGCAACTTCCGGGACGTGGGCGGCCTGCCGACCACGGACGGGCGGCAGGTCAAGGCGGGACGACTCTTCCGAAGCGGACATCTGGCACATGCCACCGAAACCGATGCAGAATTCCTCGCATCGCTCGGACTGCACACCGTCTTCGACTTCCGCAACGCGGCCGACCAAGCCCTGGAGGGTCCCGACATCGAGCTGCCCGGGGTGCGCAACGTCAACATCCCGCTGTCCGACCCGGCCGACGGCAAGGAATTCTGGACCATGGTCCGCGACGGGGACGTGGAGCAGCTCCGCGGCATCCTCGGCGACGGCAAGGCCGCCGCCCGGATGGTGGGCTCGTACCGCTCGATGGTCGTGCACCGCACCGCCGAGCACGGCCGGGTCCTGCACGCCCTCGCCGAGGACAGCCTCCCCGCGCTCATGCACTGCGCCGCCGGCAAGGACCGGGCCGGCCTGTCGATCGCCGTCACCCTGCTCGCGCTGGGCGTGGAGCGCGAGGCCATCGTCGCGGACTACCTGGAGTCCAACGCCCCGCACCGCCGCTACCGGGTCCGCCGCGGCAGCGACGCGCCCGAGGCCCGCTCCCCCGAGGTGACGGAGCTGCTCGCCCCGCTCTTCGACGCCCGCGCCGCGTACCTGGCCGCGGCCTTCGACACCATCGACGAGCACTGGGGCGGCGTCGACCGCTACCTCGCCGAGGGCCTCGGCCTCGCGGCCGGGACCCTCGGCCGGCTGCGCGAGCGGCTGCTCGACTGAGCCGCGGCGGACGGTCGGCTGCCGGCGGGGCGGGCCGTCAGCCTCCCGCTACGGCCTGCTTGACCAGGGTCCGGCCGAAGTCCCACAGGAGCCCGCCGCCGGCGTGCGCCTCGTCCATGACCGCACGGAAGGCGCCGACGAACCGGTCGACGTCCACCTCGTCCACGATCAGCGGCGGGATCAGCTTGATCACCTCCAGGTGGTCCCCGGACACCTGCGTCAGGATCCGGTGCCGCTGGAGCAGCGGCACCACCACCATCTGCGCGAACAGCCCCTTGCGGGCCGCCTGGAGCATGGTCCACCGGCTGCGCAGCCGCAGCGAGGAAGGCCGTCCGAACTCGATGCCGATCATCAGGCCCCGGCCCCGGACCTCGTACAGCAGCTCGTACTCGTCCACGAGCGCCGCGAGGCGCCCGCGCAGCAGGTCGCCCGTCGCGCGGGCGTTCGCGACGAGCGACTCGTCCTCCATGACGGAGAGCACCGCCAGCCCGGCCGCCATCGCCTGGGCGTTGGAACCGAAGCTGGCGGAGTGCACCAGGACCCGGTCCATGGACGAGTAGACCTTCTTGAAGATCCAGTCGCGGCCCAGGGTGGCGCCGACCGGGACGTAGCCGCCCGACAGCGCCTTGGCCACGCACACCAGGTCCGGCTCCACGCCCGGCTCGTGCTGGTAGGCGTAGAAATCGCCGGTCCGTCCGAGGCCGGTCTGCACCTCGTCGGCGATCAGCAGCGCCTTGTGCCGGCGCAGCAGCTCCTGCGCGGCGGGCAGGAAGCCGGGCGGCGCCGCGTGCACGCCCTTGCCCTGGATCGGCTCGACGACGAATCCGGCGACGTCGCCGCGCTTCAGCTCCCGCTCCAGGGCGGCCAGGTCGCCGAGCCCGATCCGGGTGTCGGGCAGCAGCGGCGCGAAGCCGTCCCGGAAGCCGGCCTCCCCGTTGACCGAGAGCGAGCCGGCGGTCAGCCCGTGGAAGGCGTGGTCGCAGTAGAGGACCCTGGGCCGCCCGGTGGCGTACCGGGCGAACTTCAGAGCGGTCTCCACGGCCTCGGTGCCGCTGTTGCCGAAGAAGACCCGGTCCAGGTGCGGGCTGTACGACAGCAGCTTCTCGGCCAGCAGCCCGGGCAGCGGCTGGCAGTCGAAGCGGGTCAGGTCGGCGAGCCGGGCGTCGAGCACGTCGTGCAGGGCCCGGCGGACGACCGGGTGGTGCCGGCCCAGGCCCATCACCCCGAACCCGGACAGCATGTCCAGGTAGTCGTTGCCCTCGGCGTCCCAGAAGTGGGCGCCCTCGGCCCGCTCGTAGACCTTGTCGAAGCCGATGGTGTGGAGCATGCGGGGCAGTTGCGGGTTCAGGTACCGGGCGTGGAGCGCGTACCGCTCCGCACCGCGCTCGGCCAGCAGGGCCTTCAGGTCGAAGCCCCCGGACCCGGCAGTCATGCCGATCCGTCCCGGTCGCCCCGGTTGCCGCGGTTGCCCCGGTTGCCGCTGACCGTGTCCCGGGCCGCGCGCAGGGACTCCTTGAGGGAGCCCATGGTGGCGAGGACGGCGGTGGGCTCGTAGCCGCAGTGCGCCATGCAGTTCGCGCAGCGCGGGTCCTTGCCGCGGCCGTACCTGTTCCAGTCGGTCTCCTCGATGAGCTCGCGGTACGTCGTCACGTACCCGTCGCTCATCAGGTAGCAGGGGCGCTGCCAGCCGAAGAGGGAGTAATTCGGAATGGCCCAGGCGGTGCAGGGGAAATCGGCCTTGCCCTCCAGGAAGTCCAGGAAGAGCGGGGAATGGTTGAGCCGCCAGCGGCGCCGGTTGCCGCCCGCGAAGGCCTTTCTGAAGAGTTCCCTGGTCTGCTCGACACCCAGGAAGTGCTCCTGGTCGGGCGCCTTTTCGTAGGCATAGGCGGGCGAGATCATCATTTCGTCGACCTTCAGGTCGTCATTGAGGTAGTTGAGCACCTCGATGACGGTCTGCGGGGTGTCGGTGTTGAAGAAGGTGGAGTTCGTGGTGACCCGGAATCCGCGCTGTTTCGCCTCCCCGATGGCCGCGACCGCCTCGTCGAACACGCCCTCCTTGGCCACCGACTCGTCGTGTCGTTGGCGCAGTCCGTCGATGTGCACGGCAAAGGCGAAATAGGGCGAGGGGGTGAAATTCCCGATCTTCTTGCGCAGCAGCAGGGCGTTGGTGCACAGGAAGACGTACTTCCGCCTGGCCACCAGCTGGCGCACGATCTCGTCGATCTGCGGGTGCATCAGGGGCTCCCCGCCCGCGATGGACACCATGGGGGCGCCGGACTCCAGGACGGCTCCGACCGCCTGGGCCACCGGCATGCGCTGCTTGAGCACCCCGGCGGGGTGCTGGATCTTCCCGCAGCCCTCGCAGGCCAGGTTGCAGGCGTAGAGCGGCTCCAGCTCGACGATCAGGGGGAACTTCTCGCGCTTGCGGAGCTTCTGTTCGAGCAGATAGGTCCCGACCCTGATGGACTGTCGCAGCGGCATGGCCATCTGGCTCACCTCCCGGAAAGCGGCAAAGAACGGTGCCAGTCATAGAACGCGGGCAGTACGGCACGCAGTACGCGGAAGGCCGATATTCCACCGCGGAGCGTGCCGATACGGACGAGCTCGTGCTCCGGGGCGTCCACGACCACCCGGACGGCGGCAACCGGGCGGTGCGCACCGGGCGGGGTCGCCCGCGCGGCGGCCCACAGGGTGGCCGCCGACTCCATGTCGGCCCCGATGGCGCCGGTGGCACGCAGCCGGGCGCGCTCCTGGCCCCGTACGACCCGGTCGGATCCGGTCAGCGCGCCGGTGTGCACGGTCCGGCCGGGTGCGGCCCGGGCCAGTGCCTCGGCGAGCAGGGACGTTCCCTCAGAGGCGACGGTGCCGCGCGGGTCGCGGGTCTCCTCGGCGAGGACCAGGTCGCCGGGGTGCATGCCCGGGACCAGCCCGGCGCAGAACCCGGTGGCCAGGACGGCGGCCCGCGCCAGCTCCGGTGCGGCGAGGGCGCGGCCGACGGCCCGCTCGGCGGCGCGCGGCCCCATACCGGTGCGCAGGACCGTGTACCCACGGGGGGCGCCGCGGTCGCCGCCGCTGCGCAGGGCCGCCCGCTCGATGCGCAGGGCGCAGGCGATCAGCAGCGGCCGGGGCGCGGGGCCGCCGGGCCGGGCGGCGGCCATCAGGGCCTTCCGGGCGCGAAGGGTTCCCCGTACAGGTAGCGGCCGAGCGCGGTGAGCGGGAACACCTGGCGGTAGAGGTGGTAGTTGATGGAGAAGTCCCAGGGGAAGCCGGTGCCGGTGAAGTGCGGCTCGTCCCAGGAGCCGTCCGCCAGCTGGGTCCCGGTCAGGTAGGAGATGCCCCGTTCGACGGCCTTGCCCTCGCGCTCCCCCGCCGCGAGGAGGGCCATCAGCGCCCATGCGGTCTGCGAGGCGGTGGAGTCGCCGCGTCCTGCCCAGGCCGCCGGATCCCGGTAGGAGCGCTGGTCCTCGCCCCAGCCGCCGTCGTCGTTCTGTACGGACTCCAGCCAGGCCACCGCCCGCCGGACCGCCGGGTGGGCGGGGGCGACGCCCGCCGCGACCAGGGCCGGCACCACCGACCCGGTCCCGTACACGTAGTTGGTGCCCCAGCGGCCGAACCAGCTTCCGTTCGGCTCCTGTTCGGCGAGGAGCCAGGCGATGCCGCGCCGGGTCCGCGGGTCGGCGGTCCGGCCCTCGACGGCGAGCATCTCCACCACGTGGGCGGTGACGTCGGCGGAGGGCGGGTCGACGACCTCGCCGAAGTCGCAGAACGGCAGCCGGTTGGGCAGGGTGCTGGTGTTGTCGGCGTCGAAGGCGGCCCAGGCGCCGTTCCCCGACTGCATGCCGAGGGTCCAGGAGACGGCCCGGGCGACGGCGGCGTCGGCCCGGGCCGGGTCGGGGTGCCTGATCCGGCGCAGTGCGAGGACGACCTCGGCGGTGTCGTCGATGTCGGGGTAGGTGTCGTTGTGGAACTCGAACGCCCAGCCGCCGGGGGCGAGTCCGGGCCGGCGCACCGCCCAGTCGCCGGTCCGGGTGATCTCCTCGCCCAGCATCCAGTCGGCCGCCTTCACCAGGGCCGGGTGGTCGGGCGGCAGCCCCGCGTCGGCCAGGGCGATGGCGGCGAGGCAGGTGTCCCAGACCGGGGACTGGCAGGCCTCGACCATCCGGACGGGCCCGGCGTCGCCCGGCCGGCCGTCGGGGCCGGGGGCGGTGTCCTCGCGCCAGACGGCGAAGCGGTCCAGGGATTCCAGGCCGGCCCGCATCACGGGGTGCCCGAGGTCGTAGCCGAGCAGGTGCAGGGCGATGAGGGAGTACACGGCGGGCGGCTGGATCCCGCCCCAGCAGCCGTCGTTCTCCTGCCGCTCGATGATCCAGCGGGCGGCGGTGGCCATGGCCGCCCGGCGCAGCGGGCGGGGGGCGAACCTGCGGTAGACGTGCAGGACCCTGTCCATCCGCTGGAACAGCCCGTCCCAGGTGCGGAGCGGGGCGAGCCGCCCTGCGGGGACGGGCCGGCGGGCGTCGGTGTGCAGCTCGTCCAGGGCGAAGGGGGCGGGGCGGACGGGGCGGTGCGCGCAGACCACGGTCAGCGGGACGATGGTCTGGCGGGCCCAGCAGCCGAAGTCGTAGATGTTCAGCGGTGCCCAGGGCGGCAGGAAGACCAGCTCGGGCGGGACTTCGGGGAGGTGGTCCCAGCTCCACCAGCCGAAGAGCGCGAGCCAGATCCGGGTGAAGACGCGGGCGGCGGCGATCCCGCCGTGGGCGCGGATCCAGGCCGAGGCACGGGCCATGTGCGGGGCGTCGGGCTCGTCGCCGGCCAGGCGCAGGGCGACGTACGCCTCGATGGTGGCGGAGAGTTCGGGCGGTCCGCCGTGGAAGGTGGCCCAGGTGCCGTCGGCGCGCTGCTCGCCCCGGATGTGCCGGGCGGCGGCCCGGGTGGTGGCCTCGTCCCGGATGCCGAGGAACTGGCGCAGCAGCAGGTCCTCGGCGTCCATGGTGACGTTGGTCTCCAGGTCGCCCTTCCACCAGCCGGCCGGGTCCTGCCGCCGGAGCAGGTGCCGCGTGGCGCGCTCGACGGCCTCGCGGACTCCGGGCCACGCCGCGCCGGCGCCCGCGCCCGCGGTGACACCCCCGGTCACGGCACCGTCCGCGGCGGTGGTGGCGGTGGCGGTCGCGGCGGTGTCATCCGGATCGGCGCCGCGGGGACCGGCGCCGTCGGTCGTCGCTGTCATGGCTTCCCCTTAACGTGCAGTGGCCTGTGCTTCTGCTGTGCTGGGGTCTGCCGTCGGCCGGCGCTACGGGCTGGTGGCGCCGGCCGGCGACTCGCGCGTCATATCCGTACCCGGGTGACGAGAGTGGCGATCACCTCTTGCGTACGACGACGAAGTCGGCGAGGGCGACGAGCTGCTCGCGCACCCGCTGGGGCATGTCGATGTCGTCGAGGGCGCGGACGGCGATGGCATGCTGGCGGCGCGCCTCCTCTGCCGTCCACTCCCGGCCGCCCGCCTCCTCGATGAGGGCGGCGCGGGCCGCGAACTCCTCCTCCGAGAAGTTCTCGAAGTCGTTGCTCTTGGCGTCGGCGGCGAGCAGCGTGCCGAGCTTCTCGGCGGCGGGGCCGCCCGCCGCGAGGGCGGCGACGACGGGCAGGGACTTCTTGCGCTGGCGCAGGTCGCTCCAGGTCTGCTTGCCGGTGGACTCCGGGTCGCCCCAGATGCCGAGGAGGTCGTCGACGGCCTGGAAGGCGAGGCCGAGGTGGTAGCCGTACTCCTCGAGCTTGTCGGCCGTGCGGTCGTCCGCGCCGCCGAGGACGGCGCCGATGGAGATCGCACAGGCGAGCAGTGCGCCGGTCTTGTTGCCCTCCATCTCCAGGCACTCCTCGACGCTGACGCGCTCGCGGTGCTCGTAGGAGATGTCCTGGGCCTGGCCGTCGATGAGCTTGCGGCTGGCGATGGTCAGCCGGTGGGTGGCGCGGGCGGCCTCGACGGTGCCGAGCTCGAGGAGCACCTCGTTGGCGAGGGCGAACAGCGCGTCGCCGACGAGGATGGCCTGGGCCGGGCCGTGGACCTTCCAGACCGTGTCGCGGTGGCGGCGCTGCTCGTCGCCGTCCATCAGGTCGTCGTGCAGCAGCGAGAAGTTGTGGACGAGCTCGACGGCGACCGCACCGGGGATGCCCACCTCGGCGGGGGCTCCGGCGGCCTCGGCGGACAGCAGTGCGAGGGCGGGGCGGACGGCCTTGCCGCCGTCGCCGTCCGCGGGGTTGCCCTGGGCGTCGATCCAGCCGAAGTGGTAGGCGGCGACGGTGTCCATGGGCGCCGCGAGCCGCTCCACCGCGGCACGCAGTGCAGGGGTGGACAGGGTGCGGCCGCGCTCGAGGAGGGCGAGGGTGTCCGCGACCTCCGTCTGCGCCGCTTCCGCCGCTCTGTTACCGGCTTCGGTGTTCTCGACGGCCGGATTCCCCGGGTTCACTGGCTCTCCTCTGTTCTCCGTGCGTGCTGTGCCGGTGGTGCTGGTGATCGTCATGCCGCCTCCTGCAAGGGGTGGGCCCGGTGGCGGCCGAGCGCGGCGAGCGCGGCGTGTGCTGCGCTCATGCCGCTCCGGACGGCACTTTCCATGGTCGCGGGCCAGCCGGTGGCGGTCCACGCACCGGCGAGATAGAGACCCGGCGTGTCGGTGCCCGCGCCGGGGCGCAGCCTGCCGACGCCGGGGGCGGGGGCGAACGTGGCGGTGCGCTCCCGGGTGACGAAGAAGTCGCGTACCTTGGCGCCGCGCGCGGCGGGCAGCAGCCGCTCCAGCTCGGGCAGGTACTTGCGGCGCAGGACGGTCACGGGCTCGTCGATGTCGCTCTGCGCGACCGACTGGGACAGGGCCAGGTACTGGCCGCCGTCGGGCAGCCCGGAGGACTCCGTGCGGTCGAAGACCCATTGGACGGGGGTGCCGAGCGCGGCGAAGAAGGGCCGGCGCAGGACCTTGCGGTCGTAGACGACGTGGACGTTGAGGATGGGCGCGGTGCCGATGTCCAGCAGCTTGTCGGGGTCGGCGAGGGCGCCGGCCGGGAGCAGCCCGTGGGCATCGCGCTGCGGGACGGCGAGCACGACGGTGTCGGCGTCGAGGGTCTCGGCCTCGGTGGCGACCTGCCAGTTCCCGTCCCGGGTGCGGGAGACGGAGGTGACCCGGGTGCGCAGTTCGGTCCGTACGCCGGCGGCGTCGAGCGCCTTGCGGGCGAGGGTGTCGTGCAGGTCGCCGAGGGGGACCCGGGCCCAGCCGATGTCGGCGGCGCCGTTCTCGGAGAGCAGGCCGGTCTTGAATACCATGGCGGCCAGTCCGAGCGAGGACTGCTCGGCCGTGGCGTTGAGCGTGGCGATGCCGATGAGGTTCCACAGGGCCTCGACGGTGCGCGGGCTCTGGCCGTGGCGGCCGAGCCAGGTCGCGAAGTCCAGCCCGTCGAGGGCCGGGTCGGCGGGGTCCAGGCCGCGCAGGGCGAGGGCGGCGCGCCCGACGGCCGCCCGCTCGGCGAGCGAGAGGTGCGGGTAGCGGGCCAGCGATCCGGCCAGGTGCAGGGGGACGGGCAGGGCGCTGCGGCGCAGTCGGCCCAGGCGCGGCCCGCGGGGGTGGCCGACGTCGAGTACGGGGACGTCGAGCCGGTCCTGGAGCGGCGCGAGGGCGGCGCCGTCGACGCGGTCCAGGAACCACCGGTAGGCGGTGCAGCAGCGCAGGTAGACGTGCTGGCCGTTGTCGACGGTGAGGTCGCCGCGCTTGAAGGAGAAGGCGAGCCCGCCGAGTCGGGGGCGGCCCTCCAGGAGGGTGACGCGCACACCTGCGTCGGCGAGTTCCAGGGCGGTGGTGACGCCGGCGAGGCCGCCGCCGACGACCACGGCGTGGTGCGCGGTGGCGGTCACAGGGGCCTCCTGGTGCGCTGGCGCGAGACGGTCCGCGCGTCGAGGCCGGACAGGCCGCGCACGGCGACGTACGCCTTCTCGTGCGGGGGCAGGGAGACCCGGCCGCGGAGCACCGCCTCGGGTTCGCGTTCGATGCGGTCGAGGAGGCGGCGGTAGATGCCGGCCATGGCCGCGACGCAGGCGCCGCTGCGCCGGTCGAGCATCGGCAGCAGCCGGTAGCCCTCGGCGAACAGGGCCCGGGCGCGCCGGACTTCGTGGTGGACGAGGCCGGCGAAGTCGGCTCCGGCGGGGAGCCGGCCGTCGGCGAAGCCTTCGGCGCAGCCGAACTTGGCGAGGTCCTCGGCGGGCAGGTAGGTGCGCCCGTTGCCGGCGTCCTCGCGGACGTCGCGCAGGATGTTGGTGAGCTGGAGGGCGAGGCCGAGGGTGTCGGCGTACCCGCTCGCGCGCTCGGCGCCGGCCGCGCCGGCCGCCGTGCCGAACACGCCGAGGGAGAGCCGTCCGATGGCCCCGGCGACGCAGCGGCAGTAGACCTCGAGGTCCTCCCAGGCCTCGTAGGTCTCGCCGCGGACGTCCATCAGCACGCCGTCGATGAGCTCGTCGAGGCCGCCGAGGGGGATGGGGAAGCGGCGCGCGGCGTGGGTCAGGGCGACGGCGACGGGGTCGGTGTCGTCCTCGTCGACCGCGCCGTCGCGGATCCGGCCGAGCAGGGCCCGGGTCTCCTCCAGGCGGGCGAGCTTGGCGTCGGCCGGGAGCGTGCCGTCGCCGATGTCGTCGACGCGCCGGGAGAAGGCGTACAGGGCGGACATGGCCTGGCGCTTGTCGGTGGGCAGCAGCCGGATGCCGTACGCGAAGTTGCGGGCCTGCGCCCCGGTGACGGCCTCGCAGTAGCTGTAGGCCGCCAGGACCGGCGCGGACGGCGCGGTCGTGTGTGCGGAACCCTCCACGGTCGGGCTCACCCCTTTCTCGGCGCGGTGCGCAGGACGGCGGCCACCTCGCGGAGCAGTCCGCTCCGGGTGGGCCGCGGCGGGCCGGGGAGTACGTCGAAGCCGGCGACGGCGACGGCGCGCAGGGCGGCGCGGCCGCCGCCGACGAAGCCGGCGAGCAGCAGCCGGAGCCGGCCGTGGACGCTGCCCACGAGGGGGGTGCCCTCGTCCAGGAGGTCCCGGGCGCGGGCGGCCTCGTAGGCGATGAGGGAGCGCACGGAGGCGCCGGCGGTGGGGGCCTTGAGGTCGGCTTCGGCCACGTGGAAGCGGCGCAGGTCCTCGGCGGGGAGGTAGATCCGGTTCCGGCCGAGGTCCTCGGCGACGTCCTGGAGGTGTTCGACGATCTGCAGGGCGGTGCAGATCGCGTCGGAGCGGCGGATCCGCTCGGGCGTGGCGGTGCCGGTGAGGGCGAGGACGAGGCGGCCGACGGGGTTCGCGGACAGCTCGCAGTAGGCGAGCAGGTCGGCGTGGGTCTCGTAGCGGCTGACGTGCTGGTCCTGGCGGTTGGCGGCGATGAGGCCGAGGAACGGCTCGGGGGTGAGGCCGTGGGCGCGGACCACCGGCCGGAGGGCCTGGAGGAGGGGATGGCGGGGGCCGCCGCCGGCGGAGCCGAAGACGCGCCCCAGGTCCGCCTCGAAGGCGTCGAGCATGGCGAGCCGGTCGTCGGCGGCTGCGGGGTCGAGGCCGAGGAGGACGGCGTCGCGGCCGCCGGGGGCGAGGTCGCCGTCGCCGATGTCGTCGACGAGGCGGGCGTAGCCGTACACGGCCATCAGCCCGTCGCGCCAGGCGCGGGGCAGGAAGGCGGGGGCGACGGGGAAGTTCTCCGTCCGGGCCTTGCCGAGGGTGGCGCGCGCGTGGGCGTCGGGGGCCGGGGTCTGCCGGGGACGGATGCCGTGCGCCGGGGTCACCGCCCGCCGCCCGCGGCGCGGACGGCCGTGATGCCTGGGGGCCGGAGAATTCCCGTAGCCATTGCCGTCACATCTCCCGTTCTACACTGCCGACGCAATACATCCTATTTCGGACACGCCGCCGGACTTTCCCCGGACCGTCCCAGGCCGTTCACCTGCGGGGAATCGTCCCCTCTTGCCGCGGTTCAGGACCGCTCCAGCTTACGCTGTACAACGCCGCGGAACCTTCCGGGGTATTCGCACCGCTACCGAATGTCGGCCCGAATTGCCCCGGACGCTCCCCGGGAGACACGCCGGGGACACACACCCGGGACTCACGGGGGGACACGCCGAGGCCCCCGCCGCACGGGGCGACGGGGGCCTGCGGTGCCGGCGGTCAGTGACCGGTTGCCTTCTCGTAGGCCGAGACGACCTCTTCGGTGGGCCCGTCCATCAGCAGCTCGCCCTTCTCCAGCCACAGGACGCGGCTGCAGGTGTCGCGGATGGACTTGTTGTTGTGGCTCACCAGGAAGACGGTGCCGGCCTGCTGGCGCAACTCGCGGATGCGGTCCTCGGAACGCATCTGGAACTTGCGGTCACCGGTGGCGAGGGCCTCGTCGATCATCAGGACGTCGTGGTCCTTCGCGGCCGCGATGGAGAAGCGCAGGCGCGCGGCCATGCCGGAAGAGTACGTGCGCATCGGCAGGGAGATGAAGTCGCCCTTGTCGTTGATGCCCGAGAAGTCGACGATGTCCTGGTAGCGCTCGCGGATCTGCTCGCGGCTCATGCCCATCGCCAGACCGCCGAGTACCACGTTGCGCTCGCCGGTGAGGTCGTTCATCAGCGCGGCGTTGACACCCAGCAGCGAGGGCTGTCCGTCGGTGTAGACCCGGCCCTCCTCGCAGGGCAGCAGGCCGGCGATGGCGCGCAGCAGGGTCGACTTGCCGGAGCCGTTGGAGCCGATGAGGCCGATGGCCTCGCCGCGGTACGCGGTGAAGGAGACGCCGCGCACGGCGTGGACCCGGCGGACGCCCGGCGCGTCGCCCTTGCCCCTGCGGAGTATCTTGCTGAGCGCCGCCGTCGCGCTGCCCTTGCCGGAGCTGCCGGTGTTGACGCGGTAGACGATGTGGACGTCGTCGGCGATGACGGTGGGGACGCGGCCCCGGTTGTTCTCAGCCACGGCCGTAACGCTCCTCAGCCTTCCAGAAGTACACGAATCCGCCGATACCGACCAGGAGGGCCCAGCCGACGGCGAAGGCCCAGACGTGCGGCGGCAGGTTCTCGCGGCCGTAGTCGTCGATCAGGGCGAAGCGGACCAGGTCCATGTAGATCGCGGCCGGGTTCCACATGAGCACGTCCGCGATCCACGCGGGCCTGTCCTTCAGCACCACGTTGATCGAGAACATGACGCCGGAGGCGTACATCCAGGTGCGCGTCAGGAACGGCATCAGCTGTGCGAGGTCCGGGGTCTTGGCCCCCATGCGCGCGAAGACCAGCGCGAGACCGGTGTTGAAGACGAACTGCAGTGCCAGCACCGGCAGGACCAGCAGCCAGGACAGCCGCGGGTAGTTGCCGAACGCCACCGTGGTGACGAGCACCACGATCATCGAGTACAGCAGCTGCTGGAGCTGCTGCATCGAGAAGGAGATCGGCAGGGAGGCGCGGGGGAAGTGCAGGGCGCGGACCAGTCCGAGGTTGGACGGGATGGCGCGCACGCCGGCCATCAGCGAGCTCTGGGTGAAGGTGAAGACGAAGATGCCGATCACCAGGAAGGGGATGTAGACGTCCGTCCCCATCCCGCGGCCCGCGTTCAGGATCAGGCCGAAGATCAGGTAGTAGACCAGCGCGTTCAGCAGCGGGGTCGCCACCTGCCAGAGCTGCCCGAGCTTGGCCTGGCTGTACTGAGCGACCAGCTTGGCCCGGGAGAACGCCAGGATGAAGTGGCGCCGGTCCCACAGCTGCCGCACGTATCCGGCGAGGCTGGGCCGGGCGCCGCTGACGGACAGGCCGTACTTCCTGGCGAGCTCGGCGGGGCTCAGCCCCGCGTCTTCGGACGGCGGCTTGCTCGTGGCGAGGGCGCCATCCTGGGTTGTGTCACTCACAAGTTGAAACTTTCCGTCTTCAAGATGCGGCAGTAGGTGGCATCGGGCGTGGGACGCACGGACCGTGACCGCGCCATGTTCTCAGACGCCGGAGCGTCAGATGACAGGCGGTCGCCCCAGCCGGGTCAGCCGCCAGACCGTGCGCCACCTCATGGGGCGCCGGGGACCGCAGGGGGTGGTCCATCCCTCCTTGAAACCGCCGAACCAGGCCTTGAGCGCCGGGACCGAGGGCCTGCGCAGGAGCGTCAGCAGCAGCCAGACGCCCACGTAGACCGGCACCAGCGGGGCGGGCAGGTTGCGGCGGGCGAGCCACACCCGGTTACGGGCCACCATACGGTGGTAGACCGCGTGCCGGGAGGGGGCGGTTTTCGGGTGCAGCAGCACCATGTCCGCCCGGTAGTCGATCGACCACCCCGCGTCGAGGGCCCGCCAGGCCAGGTCGGTCTCCTCGTGCGCGTAGAAGAACTCCGCGGGCAGGCCGCCGACCTGCGCGAGCACCGAGGTGCGCACGGCGTTAGCGCCGCCGAGGAAGGTCGTCACGCGGGAGGAGCGCATCGGGTCCGAGGCGCGCAGCCGGGGCACGTGCCGGCGCTGGGTCTGACCGGACTCCGGGTCGGCGATGCGGAAGCTGATGATCCCGAGCCGGGGGTCCTCGGTGAAGGCCTGCCGGCACAGCTCGGCGGTGTCGGTGCGCTCCAGCAGCCCGTCGTCGTCGAGGAAGAGCAGTATGTCGACGTCGCTGCCGCCGGGGCCGAAGGCCTCGATGCCGACGTTGCGGCCGCCGGGGATGCCCAGGTTCTCGGGCAGGGTGACGGTGCGCACATCCGCCGGCAGATCCGCGAGCCCGGTGACCTCGACGCCCTGGCCCACGACGACGACCTCGACGGGGTCGCCCTGCTGGCGGGCCACGGAGTCGATCAGCGCCTTCAGCTCGTCGGGGCGGTTGCCCATGGTGATGATCACCGCGCCGACGCGCAGCGGGGCGTTCACCGCAGCCTGCTGGAGACGAGGACGGACACCAGGTGCAGCACCGTCTGGAGCAGCGCGATGCCGGCCAGGACGGCGACACCGAGCCGGGTGAAGAACAGGTCGCCCCGCATCTGGTCCACGACGGCCAGCACCAGCACGAGCAGGGAGGCCTCGATGCCGAGGATCAGCCGGTGGAACTTCAGCGCGGACGCCGCGCGGCGGGCGAGCGCCATGCCGGACGAGCGCGGCTCGGCCGCGGCCTCCTTGACCGGGGCCATGCCGGCCTGGTGCCGGGCGACGCCGACCAGGTCGGTCTCGGCCTTGATCAGGATCGCGCCGAGCGCCGCGAGGGTGCCCAGGAAGGCCCACAGCCAGTCGATCCGGCCGCCGCCCCACAGGTCCGCGGCGCGCAGGCCGAGGCCGACGAGCACGGCCGCGTCGCACAGGTAGGCGCCGACGCGGTCCAGGTACACGCCGGAGAGCGAGTACTGCTTCTTCCAGCGGGCGACCTCGCCGTCCACGCAGTCCAGCAGCAGGTACAGCTGGACCATGACCACGCCGAGGACGGCGCCCCAGATGCCCGGCACCAGCAGGGCCGGGGCGGCCAGGACACCGGCCAGGGTCATCAGGTAGGTCAGCTGGTTGGGCGTGACCTTGGTGCCCACCAGGACGCGGGTGATACGCAGGGAGACCTCGCGCATGTAGAGGCGGCCGCCCCAGTGCTCGCCGCTGCGCCGGTCCTTGACGCCCGCCGGGTGCACGACGGGCCGGAGTTCAGCTACGGATGGTCTTGGCATAGTCGGCGTACGCGTCCCTGATATCGGCGGCGGACAGGTTGAGGTGCTCCAGGATCGTGAAGCGTCCCGGGCGGGTCTGGGGGGCGTATTCCACGGCGGCGACGAACTCGTCCACGCTGAACCCGATCTCGGCGGGCAGCACGGGCATCCCGTGGCGGCGCAGCACCTCGGCGAACAGCCCGGACTGCTCGGCCGCCCCCCGCAGGTGCATCGCGAAGGCGGCGCCGAGGCCGACCTGCTCGCCGTGGAGCGCCGAGCGCCCGGGGTAGAGCAGGTCGAAGGCGTGGCTGATCTCGTGGCAGGCGCCGGAGGCGGGCCGGGTGTCCCCGCTGATCGACATGGCGATGCCGGTGAGGACGAGGGCCTCGGCGAGCACCGTGAGGAACTCGTCGTCCCCGCAGCCGCCGGGGTGGCGCAGGACCGACTCCCCGGCGGTCCGGGCCATGGCGGCGGCCAGGCCGTCGACGTGCTCGCCGTTGATCCGGTGCGACAGCTCCCAGTCGGCGATCGAGGAGATGTTGGACAGGGCGTCGCCGATGCCCGCACGGACGAACCGCGCCGGGGCGTCCCGGATCACGTCGAGGTCGATGACCATCGCGATCGGCGTGGGCACTCCGTAGGAGCCGCGGCCGTTGTCGTTGTCGAGGGTCGCGACGGGCGAGCAGATGCCGTCGTGGGAGAGGTTGGTGGCGACGGCCACCATGGGCAGCCCGACCCGCGCCGCGGCGTACTTCGCCACGTCGATGATCTTGCCGCCGCCCAGGCCCACGACGGCGTCGTAGCGGCGGCCCTTTATGTCGTCGGCGAGCTTGACCGCGGAGTCGATGGTGCCGTCGACGACCGGGTACCAGTCGGCGTGCGGCAGGGCGGGCTCCAGCTTGGCGCGCAGCACCTGGCCGGAGCCGCCGCTGATCGCGATCGCCAGCTTTCCGGCGGCGGAGATCCGCTGGTCGGCGAGGATGCCGTCCAGCTTGTCCATCGCCCCGCAGCTGATGTCGACGACAACGGGTGAGGGGATGAGCCTCGTCAGTACTGGCATGCGATCGTCCGGCCCTTGGCGAGGTCATCGTGGTTGTCGATCTCGACCCACCTGACGTCGCCGATGGGGGCCACGTCGACCACGAAACCGTCGTTGACGAGCTGCTGGTAGCCGTCCTCGTAGTAGAGGTCGGGGTCCCGCTCGAAGGTGGTCTTCAGGGCCTCGGCCAGGGCCTCGGCCGCCTCGGGCTCGATCAGGGTGACGCCGATGTACTCGCCGGTGGCGTCCGACGGGTCCATCAGCTTGGTGATCTTCCGGACGCCCTGGCCGTCGGCGGTGACGACCTTCATCTCCTCGTCGGCCAGGCTCTTGACCGTGTCGAGGGCCAGGATGATCTTCTGGCCGTTGCCGCGGGCGGCGAGCAGGGTCTGCTCGACGGAGACCGGGTGGACGGTGTCGCCGTTGGCGAGGATCACGCCCCGCTTCAGGACCTCACGGGCGCACCACAGGGAGTAGGCGTTGTTCCACTCCTCGGCCTTGTCGTTGTCGATCAGCGTGATCTTCAGCCCGTACTTGGCCTCCAGCGCGGCCTGGCGCGCGTAGACGGCCTCCTTGCGGTAGCCGACGACGATGGCGACCTCGGTGAGGCCGACCGCGGCGAAGTTCCCGAGGGTCAGGTCGAGGACCGTCAGGCTCTCCTCGTCGCCTTCGGGGCCGACGGGCACGAGGGCCTTGGGCAGGGTGTCGGTGTAGGGACGCAGGCGGCGTCCGGCACCGGCAGCGAGGACAAGGCCGATCATGCTGGTTCTCCTTCGTCATGTACGGCGGGTGCCCCGGAGGAGACCCAGAAGCGGATGCTCTCCACGAGCACCACGAGTGCCACGAACACGGCGAGGACCGTGAGCGCGACGGGGAACGCGTCCCGGGCGAGGACCGCGGCCAGGACCACGGTCAGCAGGACCCGGCCGTCATGGCCGCCGATGGTCCACACCAGCCACCGCGGGGGCGCGCCGGAGCCTCCGCGGATGCGGTAGACCGTGTCGTAGTGATGGTAGGCGACCGCCGCGACCAGTCCGAATGCGGCCGGAAGGGCCCCGGGGACGTCCGCCTTGAGGGCGAGCACGAGCACGGTGAGGTACTCGGCCGCCCGGAACAGCGGCGGAAGGAGCCAGTCCAGGGCTCCCTTGAGCGGGGTGGCGACGGCGCTGCCGCTGATCACGACGTACAGCCACGCGCAGAGGATCACCGTCCAGTTGCCGTAGGGCATGCTCCACGCGGCCCCGACCACCAGTACGGCGCCGAGCGCGGCGAAGAACAGGCGGAGCGGCTGGCGGACCGCGGGCCGGGCGACGAGCTCGGCCAGCGGGCCCGAGTCGGCGAGGTCGGCGAGCGCTCCGGCGGCCCGGTCGGTGCGCACGGCCTTGCGGGTCACGGAGCGCAGGACGCGGCCGGCGGTGGTGTAGAGCGCGCCGAAGGCACAGCCGACGAGCAGGGCGTAGAACACGATCCGCGGGGTGGTGAACGCGGTCAGCACCGCGATCATCGCCCAGCGCTCGCCGATCGGGAGGATGATCATGCGCCGGACCCAGACCGTCCAGCCGACGCTGTCGAGCCGGTCGGACAGGGCGGCGGTGGGGCTCGTGTTGGCCGTGGCGTCGTGGTTGGCCTCATTGAAGGAGAAGTCCACGACGTGCCGGCAGGTCATCAGGATCATGGCGCCGAGCGCGAGGGCCCAGACGTCGTCCCCGGTCCGGGCGGCGCCGAGCGCGAGGCCCGCATAGAAGGAGTACTCCTTCGCCCGGTCGAAGGTCGCGTCGAGCCAGGCGCCCATCGTCGAGTACTGGAGGGAGTAGCGGGCGAGCTGCCCGTCGGTGCAGTCCAGCACGAAGGAGACCAGCAGCAGCACGCCCGCGGTGACGTAGCCCCAGCGCTCGCCGGTGGCGGCGCAGCCGGCGGCTATCAGCGCGGTGACCAGCGAGGCGGTGGTGACCTGGTTCGGGGTCAGGCCGCGGCGCGCGCACCAGCGGGCGATGTAGCGCGAGTACGGGCTGATGAAGAAGGTGGTGAAGAACCCGTCGCGGGACTTCACGGCGGAGCGCAGCCGCACGGCCTCCTCGTCCACGGCGGCGACCGCGGCGGCCGCCGCCTCGCGCTCGGCCACGTCGGCCGGGACGGCGGCGACCAGGCTGCCGAGCTCGGGCCGCTGGACGGCGGTCCCGCCGGCCTCGACGGCGTCGGCGAGCCGGTCCGCGTACGGGCCGCTGCCGTCCACCGGGAGCGCGACGGCCTCGTCCAGGGCCGCGCGGGCGGCGGGCTGGACGGTGAAGGCGCCGGTCACGGCACAGGCGTCGAAGCGGGGGTCGGTCAGCGCGAGCCGCAGCGCGTGGACGTGCCCGACGAAGGCGCTGTCCACCACGGCCACCCGCTGCCCCGCGGGTACGCCGGCCAGCACCGCGGCGGCGTCCTCGGGCGCGGCGGCGGGGCGGACGTCGAAGCCGAGGGAGCGCAGATCGTCCGTGAGCGGTGATCCGGGGACCGGCAGGCCGGTGAGGATGACGGTCGACAGACGAACTCACTCCTTGCAGCGAACACGGCGGCGGGCGCCGCACGGGGGCGGCGGCACGTCGGCAGAGGCTATCGGATGAATGGAAGCCGGGGTTCACCACCCGTTTGCTCCCGGATAAGCCGAATATTTCCGGGCCTCGGGGCCCGGTGGGATCATCATCGGTGATCGCGCCGAGGTCCCACAAACCACCCGGCTGTCAACGTGGGGAGACTCACGCACGATGCGCTCCACCGCGGCCTGCCCCGGCAGGCTCCCGGCTCCGACGCGACCACCCGGCACCTGCTCTCCCGGTGCGGCCCGCTGCCCGACGGGCCGCGTGTCCTCGGCCTCGGCTGCGGCCCCGGCCGCAGTGCCCTGCTGCTCGCCCCGGTGGCCGGCGATCCGCCGATCCGCCGATCCGGCGGTCCGGCGGTCCGGCGCTCGGGCGCGGGCAGCTCCGTCGTACGGGCGCGGCCGGCGGCCGCGAAGGAGCAGGGAGCGGCGCTGGTCCTCGTTCTCGGGCACCCGGCCCGCTGTCCGCGGTTCGGCTTCGTGCCGGCCTCCCGGTTCGGGATCCGGGCGCCCTTCGAGGTCCCGGACGAGGCACTGGTGGCACTGGTGCTCGACGATTCCGTACCCGCCCCGCGGGGAACGATCACGTATCCGGCCCCCTTCGGGGTCTGATCCCGCAGGGGGTCCGCGTGTGAGCCGCACACGGGCCACCCCCTCCGGCGCTTATCACGCGTCCGGGGGCAGACATGCGCGGATCGCCGAAGTGGGGACAAGACTCCCTTGTACGGCAGACTGAGGGCCAGAGTCCGAAGCGAAGGATGGGTATGCCGACCACACCAGCCACCGCCGCGAACAGCGCACCCCACGGCACCGGCACTCAAGAACCGATCATGCTCGAACTGGTCGACGAGTCCGGCAACACCATCGGTACGGCGGAGAAGCTCTCCGCCCACCAGGCGCCCGGTCTGCTGCACCGGGCCTTCTCCGTGTTCCTCTTCGACGAGCAGGGCCGCCTGCTGCTCCAGCAGCGGGCCCTCGGGAAGTACCACTCCCCCGGCGTCTGGTCCAACACGTGCTGCGGCCACCCGTACCCCGGGGAGTCGCCGTTCGCGGCGGCGGCCCGGCGGACCCACGAGGAGCTGGGCCTGTCGCCCTCGCTGCTCGCGGAGGCGGGGACGGTGCGGTACAACCACCCGGATCCCGCGTCGGGCCTGGTGGAGCAGGAGTACAACCACCTGTTCGTGGGACTCGCGCAGGCCGCGGTGCGGCCGGATCCGCACGAGGTGGCCGGCACCGCCTTCGTCACGCCCGAGGAACTGGCCAAGCGGCATGCGGAAGCGCCGTTCTCGGCCTGGTTCATGACCGTGCTGGACGCGGCCCGGCCCGCGATCCGCGAGCTGACGGGCGACGCGGCGGGCTGGTAGGCCGCACGCCCGCGGTTAGCCGGTACGCCGATACGCCGATTTCTTCCGGTGCGCCGGATTCTTCCGGGAGGCCGGTCCTCCGGTTCTCCCGGTCTCCGGTACGCCGTGCGCCGTACGCCGCCGAGCCGGTCCGCAGGTCAGCGCGCCGGGTGCGGGAAGGCCCGGCCGGGGCCGGCGGCCGGGGCGGTGATCGGCAGGGCCGCCCAGATGACCTTGCCGCCGGTCGAGGTGTGCTCGACGTCGCAGATCCCGCCGGCCTCCCGGGTGGTCTCGCGCACCAGGAGCAGGCCCCGGCCGCCGGTCTGGCCGAAATCCGCCTCCAGCGCCTTGGGCCGGTACGGGTGGTTGTCCTCGACGGCCACCCGTACCCAGGCCCGGCCGATCGCGACCTCGACCGCGACCTCCGGCGAGAGCAGGGCCGCGTGCCGGACCGAGTTCGTCACCAGCTCGGAGACGATCAGCAGCAGGGAGTACACCAGTTCCCGGTCGGCGGGAACGCCCTGGCGGCCCAGCAGGTCGCGGACGGCCCAGCGGGCCCGCGGAACGGATTCTTCAACAGCGGGTACGGTGAACCGCCACACGCCTTCGTACGCGAGTGGGCCGGCCGGGGGCTCCGGCTCACCCACCTCGGCCGGCGGGACACGCCCACTGAGATCCATCTTCCGGCCCCGTCCTTCACACCCGATCGTCTCCACGCGTCCAGGGTGGGGACCCGGCTGGTCCGGACCGGACCGCTGACAACAAGTCAGCGCTTATCGGACACTTTTTGACCGCGGACGTATGTCTGCGTCAGCCGTTCGACTGTTCCTGATCTTCCGTGGGATGTTTTCCGGCCGCACCGCGCGTCCCGCCCGCGGCGCCCCCCGGCCCGGACTCCCCGTCTTCCCTGACCACACCCAGGATGCGGCGGCCGCCCAGGCCCAGGGCCAGCAGGCTCAGCCCGTCGAACAACAGGGCGACGGAAAAGAAGGTTCCGATCACGTACAGGCTGTTGCCGGGCCAATCGGCCAGGACCAGCAGGCCCAGCAGGATGCCGAAGGCGCCCTGCACGAGCATCAGCCCGAACTGCGTACCCCGCACGACCAGCGCCCCGACCAGCCGGAACACTCCGGCGGTGAGGAACAGCAGCGCGGCGAACATGGTCAGCGCCTCGGCGCTCGCCTCGGGTCGGCGCAGGATCACGAAACCGGCGGCGATGTTGATCGCCGCCACGATGACCGCGAGCCAGAAGTAGTTGCTCTTGCGGGACTCGACGGCATGGAGCAGCCCCACGGCCCCGCCGATCAGCAGCAGCCAGCCGAACAGGAGCATCGAGGTGAGGGCGGCGACGTTGACGTACACGAGGCCCAGCAGGCCGGCCAGCACCAGGACCGCGCCGAGCACGGCCAGCCGGCCGAGGCGGCGGCGCAGCCGCCCGGCGTCCTCGGCCCCGGCGCAGTCCACCCGGTCCGAGCGATCCGCGCCTTCCGAGCGGTCGGCACGGTCTGATCGGTCCGAGTGGTCGGCCCGGCCTGCCCGGTCTGCCCGGTCTGCGCCCATGGGTGTGGCACCTTTCCGCAGCCCCCCGTAACGGACTCCCTTGATCATAGGATCGGCCGCCCGGGATAGCATCCGGCGCATGGACGCAGCCCAGGAAGCAGCCGAGGAAGCAGCCCTCCGGCACACCGTCGCCGACGGGATCGCCACGGTCGTCATCTCACACCCCGCCAAGCGCAACGCCATGAGCGCCGCGATGTGGCGCGCGCTGCCCGGACTGCTGGCGGGCCTCGCCGCCGACCCGGACGTGCGGGTGCTCGTCCTGACCGGGGCCGGTCCGACCTTCTGCGCCGGCGCCGACATCTCCAACCTCGCCGGGGACGGCGACACGCAGGCGCTGTCCGTCGTCGCCGAGGAGGCGCTGGCCGCCTTCCCCAAGCCCACGATCGCCGCGATCCGCGGATTCTGCGTCGGCGGGGGCAGCCAGCTGGCCGGCGCCTGCGACCTGCGCTTCGCCGAGGAGGGATCCTCGTTCGGGGTGACCCCGGCGCGGCTGGGCCTCGTCTACCCGGCCTCGTCCACCCGCCGACTGGCCGGCCTGGTCGGACCGTCCACCGCCAAGTACCTGCTCTTCTCCGCCGAGTTGATCGACGCGGAGCACGCCCTGCGCGCGGGCTTCCTCAACGAGCTGCTGCCCGCCGGCCGGCTGGAGGAGCGGGTCGCGGAGTTCGCCCGCGTCCTGACGGCCCGGTCTGCGCTGACGCAGGCCGCGGCGAAGGAGTTCGCAGACGGCCGGACGGACCGGGACGAGCACTGGGCCCGGCAGCAGGCGGGCAGCGGCGACCCCGCCGAGGGTGTCGCCGCGTTCCTGGAGCGCCGTACGCCGAAGTTCAGCTGGGCTGCTTCAGCGGGCTGAGCGCGCGCAGCCGCGCGACCAGCTCGGCGGGCGCCTTGGCCGGAGAGCCGGCGTCGTAGGGCGGCTGGGGGTCGTACTCGATCAGCAGCTGGACGGTCTGGGCGAACTCGTCGCCGGCCGTGCGGCCGAGCAGGGCCAGCCCCATGTCGATGCCGGAGGACACCCCGGCGGCGGTCACGTACTTGCCGTCGAAGACCACGCGCTCGCCGGTGGGCCGTGCGCCGAAGGCGGGCAGCTGGTCCAGGAACAGCCAGTGGCCTGCGGCGCGGCGGCCGTCGAGCAGGCCGGCGGCCGCCAGGAGGAGCGAGCCGGTGCAGACGGACGTGGTCCAGGTGGTCGTGGCGTCGACCGCGCGCAGCCAGTCGAGGACCACGGGGTTGCCGGTCTCCGTCTCCGGGTGGGGGCCGCCGGGTACGACGACGATGTCCGGGCGGGTCACCTCGTCGAGGCCCTTGGCGGCGACGAGGGAGAGGCGGCCGCTGTCGCAGCGGACGGGGCCGGGGCGCTCCGCGACGAACACGGTCTCGGAGTCGGGGAGGTGGACGAGGGTTTCGTAGGGGCCGATGGCGTCGAGGGCGGTGAATCCGTTGTAGAGCAGGACGGCGATTTGCATGTCTTCTCCTTCGGACGTCGGGGGGTGTGGGTGCTGTGGGTGTGCCGCAGGGTGCGGGGGGTCCGTGGTTGAGCGCGCCGTTCCCCGCGCCCCTGACGGGGCGGTCAGGGGTGGCCGAAGCGGCGGCGGTATTCGGCGGGGGGCTGGCCGAGGGTTTTGACGAAGGCGCGGCGGAGGGCCTCCGGGGTGCCGTAGCCGCAGGCCCGGGCGATCTGGGCGACGCCCTCGCCGCTGTCCTCCAGCATCCGGCGGGCGTGCTCCACGCGGACCCGCTCCACGTACCGCCCCGGCGTCACCCCGGTCTCCGCCTGGAAGGCCCGGGCGAAGTGCCGGGGCGAGAGCCGGGCCCGCTCGGCCAGCGCGGGCACGCTCAGGTCCGCGGCCGGGTGCTCGGTGATCCAGTGCTGGACCTCGCGCAGCGGCTCCCGGTGGGCCGTCTGGGCCGCCAGCTGGGCACTGAACTGTGCCTGGTTGCCCGGCCGGCGCAGGAAGACCACCAGCTGCCGGGCGATCTGCAACGCGATGTCCCGCCCGTGGTCCTCCTCCACCAGGGCCAGGGCCAGGTCGATCCCGGCCGTGACGCCGGCCGAGGTGGCGACCCGCCCGTCCCGGACGTAGATCGGGTCCGGCTCGACCGCAACCCGCGGGTAGTCGCGGGCCATCTGCTCGCACACGGACCAGTGCGTGGTGGCCCGCCGACCGTCCAGCAGCCCGGCCTCCGCGAGCAGCAGCCCGCCCGTGCACACGGACACCAGCCGCTGCGCTCCACCCCCGTGGGCGCGCAGCCAGTCGGTGAGCCGTGCGTCGAAGTCGCCCGAGTACCGGCCGCCGGGCACCAGCAGCGTGGTGCCGGGGCCCGGCCGCTCGCGCTCCAGGTCCCCGTCCGGCACCAGGGTGAGCCCGCTGCTGGTGCGCACCGGGACTCCGCCCGCGGAGGCGGTCCGGATCGTATAGCCGGCCTGCCCGGGGAAGTAGGCCACTCCGGCGAAGACCTCCACAGGACCGCTCACGTCCAGGCTCTGCAGCCCGTCGTACAGAACGACGAGCACGTTGTGCGACGACATGACCCCATGGTGTGAGACCGGCGGGCATGGCGGCAATGACGGGCATCCCACCTATCCCGCCACGAGGACCGGGCCGGCCCGTCCGCGGGGCGCGGATAGGATCGGTGGACCATGACTGCAACCCTCGTCGCCAAGAACCTCAGCGCCGCACACGGCGAGCGCACGCTCTTCGCCGGGCTCGACCTCGTCGTCGCGCCCGGCGACGTCATCGGCCTCGTCGGTGTCAACGGCGCCGGGAAGTCGACCCTGTTGCGGCTGCTCGCCGGCCTGGACACCCCCGAGTCCGGCGAGCTGAGGCTGTCCCCGCCCACCGCCGCCGTGGGCCACCTGCCGCAGGAGCCCGAGCGCCGCGCCGGGGAGTCCGTACGCGAGTTCCTGACCCGGCGCACCGGTGTCGCCGCCGCCCAGGCGGAGCTGGATGCGGCGACGCAGGGCCTGGTGGACGGGACGCCCGGCGCGGACGACGCGTACGCGACGGCGCTGGACCGGTGGCTGAACCTCGGCGGCGCGGACCTCGACGAGCGGGCCCGGGAGACCGCCGACGAGCTCGGCCTCGCGGTGGGCCTGGACCTGCCGATGACCGCCCTGTCCGGCGGGCAGGCGGCCCGGGCGGGCCTGGCCTCGCTGCTGCTGTCCCGCTACGACGTGTTCCTGCTCGACGAGCCGACCAACGACCTGGACCTGGAGGGCCTGGAGCGGCTGGAGCGGTTCGTCACGGGTCTGCGCGCAGGCACGGTCGTCATCAGCCACGACCGCGAGTTCCTCGCCCGGACCGTCACCAAGGTCCTCGAACTCGACCTGGCCCAGCAGCAGATCAACCTCTACGGCGGCGGCTACGACGCCTACCTGGAGGAGCGGGCCAGGGACCGCGCGCACGCCCGCGAGGAGTACGAGGAGTACGCCGACAAGCGCGCCGCGCTGGAGGGCCGGGCCCTGATGCAGCGCAACTGGATGGACAAGGGCGTCCGCAACGCCCGCCGCAAGTCCTCGGACAACGACAAGATCGGCCGGAAGCTGCGCGGCGAGGCGAGCGAGAAGCAGGCCGCCAAGGCCCGGCAGACGCAGCGTGCCATCGAGCGGCTGGAGGTGGTGGAGGAGCCGCGCAAGGAGTGGGAGCTGCGCATGGAGATCGCGGCGGCCCCCCGCTCCGGTTCGGTGGTCGCGACCCTGCGCGAGGCGGCCGTGCAGCGCGGGGACTTCTCCTTCGGCCCGGCCAGCCTCCAACTCGACTGGGCGGACCGGGTGGCGATCACCGGCGCGAACGGCGCGGGCAAGTCGACGCTGCTGGCGGTGCTGCTGGGCCGGCTGGCCCCGGACTCCGGTGCGGCCTCGCTCGGCTCGGGCGTGCGGATCGGCGAGGTGGACCAGGCGCGCGGCCTGTTCCTCGGCGAGGAGTCGCTGCTGGAGGCCTTCTGCGCGGCGGTCCCGGACACCGAGCCGGCCGACGTGCGGACCCTGCTGGCGAAGTTCGGCCTGAAGGCGGCGCACGTCCTGCGCCCGGCGGCGACGCTGTCCCCCGGCGAGCGGACCCGGGCGGCCCTGGCGCTGCTCCAGGGGCGCGGGGTGAACCTGCTGGTGCTGGACGAGCCGACGAACCACCTGGACCTGCCGGCGATCGAGCAGCTGGAGTCGGCCCTGGAGGCGTACGAGGGCACGCTGCTGCTCGTCACGCACGACCGGCGGATGCTGGACGCGGTGCACGTGACCCGGCGCCTGCAGGTCGCCGACGGCAAGGTGGTCGAGCTGTAGCGGGGCTGCCCTCGGGACGCCGGGCCGGCGCCCCGGGTCCGCCGTCGGCTACCGGCCGGCAGGCGGGCGGCGGGTGCGGGCCATCTTCCGCGCCACGAAGCCGCGCGGGAGGTGCCGGGCGGCCAGCGCGTACGCCCGGTAGCGGCGGCCGGTGATGCTGACCGGCCGGCGCAGCGCGAGGTCCCGCAGGGCCTTGGCCACCACGGCCTCCGGCTCCAGCCAGACCGCCTCGCGCAGGGAGCTCACGTCCATGCCGGCGCGCGCCTGGAACTCGGTGCGGGTGAAGCCGGGGACCACGGCCAGCACCCGGACCCCGTACGGCTCCATGTCGACCCGCAGGGACTCGCTGAACGCGGTCACCCAGGCCTTGGCAGCCCCGTACGTGCCGGTCGGCAGCAGTCCGGCCACCGAGGACACGTTCAGCACGGCGCCGCGGCGGCGCTCGCGCAGCCCGGGCAGCACCGCGTGGGTGAGCCGCAGCGGGACCTTCACGAGCAGGTCGAGCATCCGCTCCTCGTCCGCGACAGGGCTGTACGGGAAGGGGTCGGCCAGCCCGAACCCGGCGTTGTTGACCAGGATGTCGACCGGCCGGGCGGGGTCGGCGAGCCGCTCGGCGACGGCCGCGCAGCCGGCGGCGTCCAGCAGGTCGGCGCGCAGCACCTCGCACTGCGTGCCGAACTCGCGGCCGAGTTCGCGGGCGACGGCGTGCAGGCGGTCCTCGTCGCGGGCGACGAGGACGAGGTCGCAGCCCTTGGCGGCGAAGCCGCGGGCGAAGGCGGCACCGAGCCCGGCACTGGCCCCGGTGATCATTGC
Organism: Streptomyces sp. NPDC043854; assembly: GCF_056436005.1. Classification (NCBI taxonomy): domain Bacteria; kingdom Bacillati; phylum Actinomycetota; class Actinomycetes; order Kitasatosporales; family Streptomycetaceae; genus Streptomyces; species Streptomyces sp. NPDC043854. The sequence goes on along the minus strand of NZ_JBWKDK010000002.1, from coordinate 16,384 downwards.
GGTGGTCAAGGCGGCGTCACTTCCTGCGGTGGTACGGGTGGTTCAGGGCGCGAAGTCGGCGGTGGCGGTCGAGCCGTAGGCCTGGGCCACGTCGACGAGGAAGCGCGCCTCGTCCTCCAGGCCGGCCTCGCTCCCGGCGGAGTGCTGCATGACGGCCGGGAGCACCCAGTACGCGGCCTGCCAGGGCTTGCCGGGCTGTCCGGCGAGCAATGCCGCGCGTGCCTCCTTCAGGACGCAGGCCAGCGCGGCCGCCGTGCGCCGCGGCTCGGGGACGCCGCGGAGGGTGACGTGGCTGCGGGCGAGCTCGGGTATGCCGGGGGCGACGTACTCGCCGAGGATGAGGATCGCGTCGCGGGTCTCGATGACCTTGCGGTACACGAGCATGTTGCGCGGGACGGGCGGCCACAGCAGTTCCAGGAGCCGGCCCGCCCTCGGCTTGGTGAGCACGACGTGCGGAACGGCCTGCACCAGGTCGTGCCACAGCGGCCACAGCCGCCAGGCGGTGGCGCTGTCGGCGGCGGTGCGGCGCAGCGTGAAGGCGGTCGGGACGAGGATGGCGGCGGCGCGCAGCAGTCCGTGCAGGTTCATCATCAGCGGCAGGGCGGGCATGGCCCAGGAGCTGCCGAACAGGGCCTTGAGGAGGTAGCAGAACCAGAACACGCCGGCGAGGGCGGTGCCCAGGCCGAACAGCCGCAGCCCGAGCGCCAGTCCCCTGCTCTCGGTGCGGCGGCTGTAGCGCCAGCACAGGGCGACACAGGTGGTGTTGGCGAGCAGGTGTGCGCAGATGAGGATCAGCCAGTACGCGAGGGAGGGCACGGGACCGCCCCGCGGGGGGAGGGTGTGCGCGCCGTGCGCGGGCGCGGTCAGGTCGAGGACGAGGAGGAGGGCCAGCCAGGCCGCCGTGCCCGCCCAGGCGGCGCGTTGCAGGGTGCGGCCGCGGGTGGCGGACGCCACGAAGTAGAGGACGGCGCCGGCGGACAGCACGCCGGTGAGGTTGCGGACGAGCCCGACGGTGTGGGCGTAGCCGGGGTCGCGCATCGCGTACGCGACGACGTCGGGGAGGTTCAGGGTCATTGCGGCGGCGGCCGTGGCGACGGCCAGCCACAGTCCGCGCTGCTGCGGGGAGCGCAGGGCGGCGGGGGCCCGCAGCAGGACGGCGGCCCAGAGGCAGGCCACGCTGGGGACGGCGAGCCAGTCGCCGATCGCGCTGAGCTCAGTGGCCACGGCGGCGCCGCTCGTATCCCATGGCGGACTCCAGCCGGGCGAGGGTGCCGCGGAGTTCGGCGGCCGGCTGCGGGCAGGGGGTGGCGGTGCGGATGCGGATCATGCTGGCGAGCATCTCCGCCTCCTGCTCCTGGCGGGTGGTGTAGTCGGAGCGGCCGAGGACGACGGGGGCCCGGCCGTCGAGCTCCTCGCCCTCCAGGAAGTGGTGGCCGAAGAGGATGTGGCCGAGCTCGTGGAGGACGATGTGCTCGCGGTGCAGCGGGGTGGTGTTCTCCTCGTAGAAGACGTAGTCGACCCGGGCGGTGCCCACCCACAGGCCGCAGACGCCGGTCTCCGCCGCCTCCTTGGGGAGCGGGTGGAGGCGGATGGGGCGGCCCCGCTGCTCGGCTATGCGCCCGCACAGCTCCTCGAGGGAGAACGGGTGCGGCAGATCCAGATGGCCGAGAATCTTCTCACACCGTTTGCGGAGGCCGAGTTGAGAGTGGTGCATGTGATCCCTCTTCGGACCCTTTCGCGGGCAGCGTCGGTAGGCATGGGCAGGCATGGGTGTGGCGTCCTCTGCCGTCAAGGGGCCTCGGGGAGAGTGCGGTCCTGAGGGAAACGGAACGCCCGTCCGCCTGATGACGAACGGGCGTTCCACCATGCCTACAGATCGGGTACGGGAGTTCGCAAGGCGCGTCCCTGCGGGAGGTTCGCTTTCGGCCACCTCCGCGCCGGGCCCCGTACCCTCCGGCGACGCGTGCGGGCGCTACCGCCTGCGGCGGTCCTCGGAGCCCGGGCCCGCGAGCCCGGCCCGGCGCAGCGCGTCGGCCATGGCGCTGTTCGCGGGGGCCGGGGCGCCGCCGCCCTGGCCGCCCTGGCCGCCCTGTCGCCGGCCCTCGCCGCCGCCCCGGCCGCCGCGCCGGCCGTCCTGGCCGCCGCGCTGCTGCGGGGGACGGCCGCCGCCGCGCCGGTCCTGGCGGTCCTCGCGCTGGCGGGGCGTGCCCGGCGCGGAGCCGGCCTCGTCGTCCAGCCGGAGGGTCAGCGAGATCCGCTTGCGCGGGATGTCCACGTCCAGGACCTTCACGCGGACGATGTCGCCCGGCTTGACCACGTCGCGCGGGTCCTTGACGAAGTTCTTCGACAGGGCCGAGACATGGGCCAGCCCGTCCTGGTGGACGCCGATGTCGATGAAGGCGCCGAAGGCGGCCACGTTGGTGACGACGCCCTCCAGGACCATGCCGGGGGCCAGGTCGCCGATCTTCTCGACGCCCTCCTTGAACGCGGCCGTCCGGAACGCCGGGCGCGGGTCGCGGCCCGGCTTCTCCAGCTCGCCGAGGATGTCGGTGACGGTGGGCAGGCCGAAGGCCTCGGTGACGAACTGCTCGGGCTTCAGCGAGCGCAGCACCGACGTGTTGCCGATCAGGGCGGCCACCTCGCTGCCGGCGGTCTTCGCCATGGACCGGACGACCGGGTACGCCTCGGGGTGCACGCTGGAGGAGTCCAGCGGGTCGTCGCCGCCGCGGATCCGGAGGAAGCCCGCGCACTGCTCGTACGCCTTGGGGCCGAGCCGGGGCACGTCCTTGAGGGCCTTGCGGCTGCGGAAGGGGCCGTTGGCGTCGCGGTGGGCCACGATGTTCTCGGCGAGTCCGCCGCTGATGCCCGACACACGGGCGAGCAGCGGCGCGGAGGCGGTGTTGACGTCCACGCCGACGCCGTTCACGCAGTCTTCGACGACCGCGTCGAGGGAGCGGGACAGCTTCACCTCGGACAGGTCGTGCTGGTACTGGCCGACGCCGATGGACTTGGGGTCGATCTTGACGAGCTCGGCGAGCGGGTCCTGGAGGCGGCGGGCGATGGACACCGCCCCGCGCAGCGACACGTCCATGTCCGGGAGCTCCTGCGAGGCGAAGGCGGAGGCCGAGTACACGGAGGCACCCGCCTCGGAGACCATGACCTTGGTCAGCTTCAGCTCGGGGTGGCGGGAGATCAGCTCGCCGGCGAGGCGGTCCGTCTCGCGGGAGGCGGTGCCGTTGCCGACGGCGATCAGCTCGACCTCGTGCTGCTCCGCGAGGCGGGCGAGCTTGGCCAGGGCTTCGTCCCAGCGGTTCGCGGGCACGTGCGGGTGGATCACGTCGGTGGCCACGACCTTGCCGGTGGCGTCCACGACGGCGACCTTCACACCGGTGCGGAAGCCCGGGTCGAGGCCGAGCGTGGCCCGCGTGCCGGCGGGGGCCGCGAGGAGGAGGTCGCGCAGGTTGGCGGCGAAGACCCGGACGGCCTCGTCCTCTGCGGCGGAGCGCAGCCGCATCCGCAGGTCGATGCCGAGGTGCACCTGGATCTTCGTACGCCAGGCCCAGCGGACCGTGTCGGCGAGCCACTTGTCGCCGGGGCGGGCCCGGTCGGCCACGCCGAAGCGGCGGGCGATCGTGCCCTCGTACGAGGACGGTCCGGGGACGACCGCGGTCTCGGGGTCCTCCGGCTCCAGGGTGAGGTCGAGGACGTCCTCCTTCTCGCCGCGCAGCATGGCGAGGACGCGGTGCGAGGGCAGCGCCGTGAACGGCTCGGCGAAGTCGAAGTAGTCGGCGAACTTCGCGCCCGCCTCCTCCTTGCCCTCGCGGACCTTCGCGGCGAGCCGGCCGCGGCCCCACATGCGCTCGCGCAGCTCGCCGATGAGGTCGGCGTCCTCGGCGAACCGCTCGGTGAGGATGGCGCGGGCGCCCTCCAGGGCCGCCGCGGGGTCGGCGACGCCCTTGTCCGTGTCGACGAACGCGGCCGCGGCGGCGGCCGGTTCCACCGACGGGTCGGCGAGCAGGCCGTCGGCGAGCGGCTCCAGGCCGGCCTCGCGCGCGATCTGGGCCTTCGTCCGCCGCTTCGGCTTGAACGGCAGGTAGATGTCCTCCAGCCGGGCCTTGGTGTCGGCCGCGTTGATCCGGGCCTCCAGATCGGCGTCGAGCTTGCCCTGCTCCCGTACGGAGTCCAGGATCGCCGCGCGCCGGTCCTCCAGCTCCCGCAGATAGCGCAGCCGCTCCTCGACGGTGCGCAGCTGGGCGTCGTCGAGCATCTCGGTCGCTTCCTTGCGGTAGCGCGCGATGAACGGCACGGTGGAGCCGCCGTCGAGCAGCTCGACGGCAGCCTTGACCTGCCGTTCCCGTACGCCGAGCTCCTCGGCGATCCTGCCTTCGATGGACGTCGTCACGATCGGGTCCCGCCTGCCTTCGTTGTGCGTTGGACGGCTCCCCATTGTGGCAGGTGGCGGTGACGGCGGCCGGGAGCCCCGCGCCCCGGCGGCGAACCGGGGCGTACCCGCGGACCGGCGGGACCGGCGGCGGCCCGGCGCGGCGGCCGGACCGTCCGGCGCACGTCGGGTCGCCCCAGTCAGGCGCCCCCGGTCAGGCGCCCCCGGTCAGGCGCCCCCGGTCAGGCCGCCTTGCCGAAGGCGTTGGAGGGGAAGGCCCCCGCGCTGACGGCCTTCGCGGCGAAGCCGCCGCCGAGTTCGGCGAGCCGGGCCAGGCCGTCGGCGCCCAGGTGCTCGTACGGGGCCGCGTCGAGGCGGTCGGTCTCGTCCTCCAGGTGCTCGCGGACGGCCTTGCCCTCGACGGTGAGGTCGCCCTCGTCGTCGAGGAGCCCGCGGGCGCGCAGCCGGGCTGCGGCGGCGTCGATGTCCTCCTGCTCCCAGCCGCGGACCGCCTTGATCCACTTGGCGTTCATGCCGCGACCGGTCGCGCTGTGGGTGACGAGGGCCTCCAGCGGGTCCAGGCCGGCGAGGAGCAGCGCGGCGACGTGGCCGTCGCCGCGGTGCTCGCGCAGCAGGGTGGCGGCGTGCCACAGGCGCAGGTGCGGCTCCGCGGGGACGGGGAGGTCCGCGTGGGCCGCGTAGAGGGTGCGGGCGTGCCGGGTGCAGGCCTCGGTGGCGCGCATGGCCAGGTCCGCGGCCTCCGCCAGCTCCGGGGAGGCGACGGTGTCGTCCCCGAGGAGGCGGCGCAGGGTGCGGTCGGCGGCGCGCAGGCGGGCCGCGAGGGCCTGTTCGGGGGTGATGGTGTCCCAGACGGCCGGCAGGTGCCGGGCGAGGAATTCGTACCGGTAGTTGTAGAAGGTGGCGGCGACGGTGCCGGTGCCGACGGCTCCCATGGCGGCGGCGCGGGAGGACAGGGCCGCCCGGGAGTGGTCGTCGACACCGAGGGCGGCGAACTCCGCGGTCAGGTCGGGCGAGAAGTAGATGGTCGCGTGGAGCGGGTTGATCGCACCGTGCCAGGCGCGGCGTGCGGCGTGCTCGGGAAGCGTCATGGGAGCAGGTTACCGACTGCTCGGTATGCCGCTCCGGCGGGGCCCCGGCAGAACCGATTCCGCCTCGCTACGACGCCGAACCGGCCGAAGCCGGACTGCTGCGGCGCAGCGTGCCGGGCGGGGGCGGCGGGCACGGTGCGGTCCGCCGCTCTTCCCGTGCGTCACCCGGAAGCGGGAGTGCACCGCCTGATGGCCGGACAGGAACCGCAAGGTTTCCGCCAAAGCCGCCCGGAGACACACCGGGGAGGAATCCGGACAACCCGCCCTCCCCGTACGGCGTACCCGGCGCTCCGGCCGACGGCGCCACGGCCCCGCGCAGCCCGGGACACGGGGGATGCACAGGACGGGACCGGGTGCGGCGGTACGCCGTCCAAGGGGCGGTTCCCTTGCGACCGGATGGCGATCGTGTGACATCAGGGGCCATGGACATGACGTGGCGGGCGGGGGTGAATACGGTCGAACGAAGCCACCCCCCTCACCACTTGGAGCCCCCGTGCACCGCAAAGTCATCGCCCCGAGCGTGCTCGCCGCCTCCCTGCTGCTGGTGATCCCGGCATCGGCCGCGGGTTCCGCCGCGGGCGCGCCGGGTATCGGCGACCCCTACTACCCGGCCAGCGGCAACGGCGGATACGACGTGTCCCACTACGACCTGCGCCTGAAGTACCAGCCGCAGACGGACCTCCTGGAGGGCACGGCCACCCTGCTGGCCACCGCCACCCAGGACCTGTCCCGTTTCAACCTCGACTTCGGCCTGAAGGTCAGCGAGGTCCGCGTCAACGGCGTCAAGGCCGGATTCGCCGCCTCCGGCGCGCACGAGCTCGAGGTCACCCCCGCCCAGGCACTGCCGAAGGGCCGCCAGGCCACCGTCGTCGTCAAGTACGCCGGCAAGCCCTCGGAGTTCAAGGTCGACGGCTGGTCGGCCTGGCAGCGCACCCCGGACGGCGGCGTCGCGGCGCAGGAGCCGGACGCGGCCGCCTGGTGGTTCCCGAGCAACGACCACCCGCTCGACAAGGCCACCTTCGACATCTCCGTGAGCGTCCCCGACGGCACGCAGGCGATCAGCAACGGCGTCCTGCTGTCGCAGAGTTCGCGGCTCGGCTGGACCCGCTACAACTGGCGCTCGAACAAGCCGCAGGCCACGTACCTGGCCACCCTCGCCGTCGGCAAGTTCGACATCACCACCGACAAGACGGCCGGCGGCCTGCCCGTCCTCAACGCCTACAGCAAGGACCTCGGCGACAACGCGGGCGCAGCGCGCGCCAGCGTGGAGCGGACCGCGGAGGTGGCCGAGTGGCTGGAGGGGGTCTTCGGCCCGTACCCCTTCAACGCGCTGGGCGGCTACGTGCCCAACGTGCCGAGCGGTTTCGCGCTGGAGACCCAGACCCGCCCGTTCTACAGCCCGCGCCAGTTCGCGGGCGGCGCCAACACCTCCGTGGTCGTGCACGAGCTGGCCCACCAGTGGTACGGCGACAGCGTGTCCGTCGACGGCTGGAAGGACATCTGGATCAACGAGGGCTTCGCCCGCTACAGCCAGTGGCTGTGGTCGGAGAAGGAGGGCGAGGGCACCGCGCAGGAGCTGGCCGAGTGGGCGTACGGGCTGCGCGCCGCGGACGACCCGTTCTGGCAGGTCAAGCCGGGCGACCCGGGCCCGGACAACCTGTTCCACCTCGCCGTGTACGACCGCGGCGCCATCACCCTCCAGGCGCTGCGCAACGAGATCGGCGACGAGAAGTTCTTCCGGATCCTCAAGGGGTGGCCGACGGAGCGGGCCCACGGCAACGCCACCGTCGGTGACTTCGTCCAGTACGCGGAGAAGGTGTCGGGCAAGCAGCTCGCCCAGCTGTTCGAGACCTGGCTGTACACCCCGGGCAAGCCGGAGTTCGCCCCGCCGGCCGCCGCGTCGAAGGACGCCCGCCCGCTGCGGGCCCCGGCCGCGAAGCCGGTGGAGCCGAAGTCCTGGAAGAAGATCGCCGCGACGGACTCGGTCCACGACCGCGAGCACGGCAGCGGCAGCGGCAGCGGGCGCGGTCACGGCCACGGCCACGGCCACGGCCACTGAGCCTGCTGCCGCACCCGCCCCGGGTCCGTACGGGCTCCCGCGCGCCGGCGTCCCTCAGCGGGCGCCGGCGCGCCACTGCGCCCGCGCCCGGTAGGCGATGGGCAGGTACCGCAGCCGCTCCGGCAGCAGCGGCACCAGCAGCCGTACGGCCGTGCTGAACCGCCGGAGCCTGCGCTCCTGGGCCGCGGACCACTCCAGCCCGATGGCGGCGCGGGCCTCGGGCGGCATGTACCCGACGGTGACGAAGGCCCTGAAGCGCAGGAACACCGCCCGCAGCACCGGCCAGAAGACCCGCAGCAGCAGCCGCACGGGCAGCGGGCCGCCCGTGGGCCGCGGCAGGGGCACGTCGGTGGCGACGAGTTCCCGGGCGACCTTGGTCGGCTCGATCTCCTCGGCCAGCATCCGGCGGTAGTAGGGCCAGTACTCCTCCACGGTCTGCGGCATGTCCCGGTCGTGCAGGCCGAGGATCCGCCCCACCTGGAGCCACTCCCGGTACAGCTGCCGCTCCTGCGCCGGGGTGAAGCGGCGCAGGAGGTAGCGCCCGGCGTACAGGTAGATCGGGAACCCGGTGGCGTGCACCCACGCGTAGCAGGCGGGGTCGAGGGAGTGGTAGCGCCGGCCCCGGGTGTCGATGCCCTGGATCTCCTTGTGCAGGCGGCGCACCCGGCGGCCCTCCTCGGCGGCCTGCTCCCCGCCGTACACCCACAGCTGGACGGAGCGCAGCGAGCGCTCGCCGCGCCCCCAGGGGTCGGTGCGGAAGACCGAGTGCTCGTCGACGCCGGCCCCGATGGCGGGGTGGGCGACCTGCATGGTGAAGGCGGCGGGCAGCATCAGCAGCGCCCGGATGTCCCCCGATATGGTCCACAGCACCCCGCCGGGAGCCGGCGGCCGCGGGTCGGGCCGGCGGGTACCGGCCGGGCGCGGGCTCGGTGCGGCCGGCTGCTGTGCGGTGGTCATGTGCGTCCCCCTGGTTCGGTGCTCCGTACCTCCAGTATGGCCGCGCGGGGGCCGTATCCCCAGGTCGGCGGCCCGGCGGGCAAAGTCGGTGGAGGCGGCGCCGTACGCGGTGGTGTGATGGGGCCCATGCGCGACGACATGCGGGCGGTGGTGGACCGGGGCGGCTTCCCGGAGGCGGTGACGCCCTGGGACGAAGAGCCGTGGCGGGCGGGGGTGTTCACCTGGCTGGAGCGGGAGCTCGCCGCCGGCGGGCTGCGCGAGACGGGCCGGCACGAGGTGCGCCTGCGGCCGTGGTCGGTCCTGGTACGCCTGTCCGTGGAGGCGGCCGAAGGAGCCCCGGGTAGCGAAATCACCACCGGATCCCGCGGCGCACCCGTCTGGTTCAAGGCCAACCCGCCGGCCGGCGCGTTCGAGGCCGGGCTGACCGCAGCCCTGGCCCGCTGGGTGCCCGAGCACGTGCTCGCGCCGCTCGCGGTCGCCGCCGGCCGCGACTGGGCGCTGCTGCCCGACGGCGGGACCCTGTTCCGGGACCTGCTCGACCGCGGGCCCGCCGGCCCGGGCGCCTGGGAGGAGCCGCTCCGCCGGTACGCCGCCCTCCAGCGGGCCCTGGTGCCGTACACCGCGGAGATCGAGGCCCTGGGCGTGCCGTCCGCGCGCACGGCCGCGCTGCCGGAGGTCTTCGACCGGCTCGTCGGGGAGAACACCGCGCTGGAGCCGGAGCAGCGGGCCGCACTGCACGCGCTGCGGCCCCGGCTCGCGGACTGGTGCGCCGAGCTCGCGGGCCTCGGCATCGCCGACACGCTCGACCACTCCGATCTGCACGACGGCCAGCTCTTCGTCCCGCAGCCGGGCCGGTTCACCTTCTTCGACTGGGGCGACGCCGCCGTGTCGCACCCGTTCTGCAGCCTGCTGGTCCCGGCCCGGGCGGCTCGCGCGCGGTACGGGGCCGAGGTGCTGCCCCGGCTGCGGGACGCCTACCTGGAGCCGTGGACCGGTGGCGGGGCCGCGGCCGGGGGGCTGCGGCGCGCGGTGTCGCTGGCGTGGCGGCTCGGGGCGATCGGCCGCGCCGCGTCGTGGAGCCGCGTCTTCCCCCAAGCAGCCGGCACAGGCGTGGCGAACGGCCCGAATGGCGCGAACGGGCACGCCGACAGCGCCCGTTGGCTGCTGGAACTGCTGTCCGAGCCCGCGCTGTAGGACAACCGCCAGAAAGTGTTGTCACGGGTGTTACCCAGAGGTAACTGCGGCTGCTTGGATTGCGGGCGTCGATCTCCCCCACAGCCATGCTGGAGAGTTCATGCCGCAGCTCGAGCACACCCGTCGTCACCGCGCCGCCGCGGCGGCGGTCGCAGCGGTCGCCGCCGGCGCCCTGACCGTCACCACGGCTCCCGCCGCCACCGCGGCGGAGAGCAGCACGGCCCCCCGGCTCAGCGTCCTGACGTACAACGTGTTCCTGATGAGCAAGAACCTGTACCCCAACTGGGGCCAGGACCACCGGGCCGCGCAGATACCCCGGACCTCCTTCTACCAGGGCCACGACGTGGTCGTGCTCCAGGAGGCCTTCGACAACAGCTCCTCGGACGCGCTGAAGGCCAACTCGGCGGCCCAGTACCCGTACCAGACCCCGGTCGTCGGCCGCAGCAAGACCGGCTGGGACGCGACGGGCGGCGCCTACTCCACCACCACCCCGGAGGACGGCGGCGTCACGATCCTGAGCAAGTGGCCGATCGTCCGCAAGGAGCAGTTCGTCTACAAGGACGCCTGCGGCGCCGACTGGTGGTCCAACAAGGGCTTCGCCTACGTCGTGCTGGACGTCAACGGCGCGAAGGTGCACGTGGTCGGCACGCACGCGCAGTCCACCGACCCGGGCTGCGGCGCGGGCGAGGCGGCGCAGATGCGCGCCCGCCAGTTCCAGGCGATCGACGCCTTCCTGGACGGCAAGAACATCCCGGCGAACGAGCAGGTCATCGTGGCCGGCGACATGAACGTCGACTCGCGCACCCCCGAGTACGCGTCCATGCTCGCCAACGCCGACCTGGCGGGCTCCGACACGCGCACGGGGCACCCGTACTCCTTCGACACGGCCCTGAACTCGATCGCGAACTACCGCTACCCCACGGACCCGCGCGAGGACCTGGACTACGTCCTGTACCGCAAGGGCAACGCCCGCCCGGCCGGCTGGGAGAACAACGTGGTCAAGGAGGAATCCGCCCCCTGGACGGTCTCCAGCTGGGGCACGTCCTACACGTACACCAACCTCTCCGACCACTACCCGGTGATCGGCCGCTAGCCCCCCGCATCCGGATCAGTCGACTGCGGGCCCGTCCCAACACCGGCTGGGCCAGCGGGTGGTACTGCACCTCCTGAACGACACGACGCCCCCTCTTCGGCCTGCGGGCCGCGGGAGGGGGCGCCTTCGTGCGTTCAGTCCCCGTGCACCGGCACCACGCTGTCCAGGGCATCCAGGGCCAGCCCCCATGGGTACGGCTTCTTCTCGCCCGGCTGGTTCGGCACGAACCCGCCCTCGCCATACAGCACCCGGACACCGGCCGACCGGAGCGTTTCCAGCGACAGCGGGAACTGGGGGTGCTGCGCATAGGCGGCATTCACGCACGGCATGACGGCCATCGGGATGCCCTTGCCAATGCCCTCCGCCACGACCCCGACGGCCCACGTATCGGTGATCCCCAACGCCCACCGGTTGACGGTGTTCATGGTCGCCGGGGCGAACAGCACGGCGTCCGCGGGTGGCCACACGTCCGCCTCTCCGGGCCGCTTGTACCGCGTGCGCACCGCATGCCCGGTCAGAGCGGCCAACCCCGGGAGACTGTCCTCCAGCCAGTCCGCGGCCGTCGGGGTCAGGCCCAGGCAGACGTCCCAGCCGCGACGCTGCGCCTCTTCCACCACCCCGGCGATCTCGAAGACGGGCGGGGCGGCCGAGCAGAGCAGGTACACGGTCCTCGTCGTCATGGCTCCCGAGCCTATGCAATCGCCCCCACCCCCCGAGGAGCCGGGGGCGACCACGCGGTCGGCGCCGCGGGCACGGGTACCGTCCTTGATGACGAGTCTTGGACGGAGACCGATATGCCTCTACCCGACGACGACCGCACCGGTTCTCGGATCAGGGAGCAGCGTCGCTTACGACGTCTCTCACAGCGCGAGTTGGCCGACCGCATTCCGTACAGCCTCAGCCTGCTGAACCAGGTCGAGTGCGGCGCCCGCTCCGCAACTCCCGGTTTCGTGGCGGCAGTGGCACGAGCGCTTGGGGTGGACACGTCCAAGCTGACAGGACCGCCAGCCACGGCACAACTGCCCTCCGAGCGGCTGCTCGCCCTCGTCGTCCCGATCCGGGAGGCGCTCGACCGGTTCGACCTCGGACCGAACCCGGACCTGACCGCTGTCCGGCCGGCGCCCAAGCTGATCGCCGAGGCGGACGCGCTGTGCCGGCAGGTGCGTGCCGCGCACCTGCGTGCGGCGGCCGATGCGCTGCCCGGCCTGATCGTGGAACTGACCCACACTGTATGGACCGCCCCGTCAACGTCGCTGTGGCGGGCCCTCGCCTCGGCGTACCGGACCGCCCACGATGTGGCGCTCAAGCTTGACCACCCTGACCTCGCCCGCGTCGCCCTGGACCGGATGGGGTGGGCCGCGGGGAGGGCCTCGGACCCGTGCACCGAAGCGGTACAGCGGTACAAGCGGGCGATTCTCTGGCGCTGTGCGACGAGCCTGCCGCTGATCTCTTCGGGGCACAGCCTGCTGGCCGAGGAGACGAGCCGTGAGGCCCTCGCCGTGGCCGGGCAGCTCCACCTCGGGGCGGCCACGGTCGCCGCGAGGAACGAGGACGCCACCGCTGTGGCAACGCATCTGGCCGCCGCCCGTGACCTGGCGGACCGCGTCGGCGGCGAAGCCAGGGAGGTGCACTGGCTCTCGTTCGGGCGGGTCAACGTCCAGTTGCACGAGCTTGGCGCATCGATCGCGATGCGCCGCTTCGATGATGCTCTCGGTCAGGCCCGCGCGCTGAAGCTGCCGGAGTCGATGCTGATGTCGCGCCGGGCCCGCTATTTGGTGGATCGGGCGCTTGTCGAGATGGAGGCCGGCTCCGCCAAGACGTCACTGCGGTACTTGGCGGAGGCGAGGAAGTTGGCGCCGGAACAGACACGGCATCTTCCCGGTACCCGGAGCACCATCCGCGGACTGGTGCACATGTCGCGGCGAGCCCCGGACAGCCTCGGGGGGATGGCCCGCTGGGTCGGCATGTAGCACTCACAATTCTGTGAGCGTTCATCCCTCGCCGGGCCGTCACGCTGGTGTCTCCACCTCCTCACGACGGTAGGGAGCACCGGCATGAGCATGCCGCAGGATCACATGGTCGCGACCGCCCTGGTCGGCCGGGCGCTCGCCCCGTACGGCGAGCGGCCTGCCCAAGAGGGCGTCGCGGCGCTCACCGACGAACTGATCACCTGCGGGCAGAAGCTGCACGATGCCCTCTCCAGGATGCCTTCGCAGCACCGCCCCGTCGGGGCGTTCGAGGCCCTCGCCGAATGGGAGTACTTCGCGGCCGTCGGCCCGCTGGGGTCCGGCCCCCACGCGAACTGGAACTATGCGAGGGGCCTGGCCAGGATCATCCGGCAGCTCGTGCGCGCACTGGAGCATGCGGCCGGGGCGGAGCGCGGGGCGAGCGCGTCGTGACCCGGCACGCCCTCGACGGCCTGTACGTCGTGGCCCTGCTCGCGGCTCTCGGCCTGCTCGTCAACGGCATCGCACGCACCTGAGCCCCCGGCCCTGCACGGGTGGGTCCAGTCCGCGGCGACGCGGCCCCCGACCGCCCACCGCCCGGAGGCAGGGGGCCGGGGGCGGGGCCGGCCGCGCCGTGGGGCCGGCCGGGAGGCCGGGGGCCGGGGGCCACAGCCATGCCGCGCTACGGGGCCTCGTGCGGGTCCGCGTACAGGCCGTCGATCAGGTCTGCGTACTTGTCCCGGACCACGCGGCGGCGGAGCTTGAGCGAGGGCGTCAGCTCGCCCGACTCCGGGCCCCATTCCTCGGTCAGCAGCCGGTAGCGCTTGATCTGCTCGGTGCGGTTGAGCCGGGCGTTGGCCGCCTCGACCGCGCGGGCGATCTCCTCGCGGACCTCCGGGTGGCAGGCGAGTTCAGCGGGGGAGGCGGCTTCGATGCCGCGGGCCGCCGCCCAGGCCGGAGCCAGCTCCGCGTCCAGCACCAGCAGGGCGACGAGGTAGGAGCGGCCGTCGCCGTGCACCATGGCCTGGCCGATCAGCGGGTGTTCCTTGACGGTGTTCTCCACCAGGGCGGGCGAGACGTTCTTGCCGTTCGAGGTGATGATGAGCTCCTTCTTGCGGTCCGTCAGCCACAGGAACCCGTCCTCGTCGAGCCGGCCGACGTCCCCGGTCGGGAACCAGCCGTCGGCGTCGTGCGCCGGCTCCAGCGAGCCGTCGGGCCGCAGGTAGCCGCCGAAGACGGTCTCCCCGCGGGCGAGGATCTCCCCGTCCCCGGCCAGCCGCAGCTCCAGCCCGTCGATCGGGCGGCCGACGGAGCCGAGGCGGAAGGCGTCGGGGCTGTTGACCGTACAGACGCCCGAGGTCTCGGTCAGCCCCCAGGCGTCCATGATCGTGATCCCCCAGCCCGCCCAGAAGCGGACCACGTCGATCGGCATCGGCGCGGTGGCGCTGGCCGTCCACACGAGCCGGTCCAGCCCGGCCAGCCCCAGCAGTGGGTCCAGGACCTGCTCCTTGGCCCGGGCGTACGAGGCTTCGAGCGCGGCCGGGACCGGCTCGCCGCGCTCGCGGTGCCCGGCCCGGGCGCGCGCGAGGTCGCCCGCCGCCTCGATGGCCTCCCGCTGCCCGGCGGGCAGCTGCGCGAGCACCGCCCGCACGGACGCGGCGAGCTTCTCCCACACCCGGGGCACCCCGAAGAACTGCACCGGGTGCAGTTCGCGGACGGCAGGCGCCACGGCGGCCGGGTCGGCGACCATCCGGACGTGCGCCGCCCGCAGCAGCGGCAGGTAGATCCCGAGGATGCGCTCGGCGATGTGCGCGAAGGGCAGGTAGCAGATGTGCTCGGCGTGCTCGGGCAGTTCGACGCGCCGGTCCAGGCGGACGGACTGGAGCAGGATGTTGCGGTGGGTCAGCCGGACGCCCTTGGGGTCCCCGGTGGTGCCCGAGGTGTAGACGACGGTCAGCGGGTCCTCGGGCCGGGTCTCCTGCCAGGCCTTCTCGAAGGCGTCGGCGCGGTGCAGCCGGGCCCCGCTCGCGTACAGCGAGCCGTACGTGCCGTGGCCGGCGGCGTCCGCGGCGTCGGCCACGACCAGCCGCTCCAGGGGGACGGCGGGGTCGGCGAGCAGCGGCTCCCAGCGGGCGAGCTCGCGGGCGCCCTCGACCAGGGCGAGGCGGGCCCGGCTGTGGCGGGCGATGTGGGCGATCTGCCCGGGCGCGGAGGTCCCGTACACGGTGACCGGGACGGCGCCGAGGTGGACGAGGGCGAGGTCGCTGAGCCAGTGCTCGGGCCGGTTCCCCATCATGATCAGGACGTGGTCGCCGCGCTCGACGCCGAGGGCGGCGTACCCGGCGGCGAGGACGGCGACCCTGCGCCGGACCTCGGCCCAGCCGAGGGTGGTCCAGTCGGCGGAGCCGGGGGCGGTGCGCCACGAGAGGGCGGGGAGGTCGCCGTACTCGGCGGCGTTGCGGGCCAGCAGGGCGGGGAGGGTGAGCTCTTCGGGACGTCCGGGCAGTCGCAGTTTCGTGGTCATGGGCAGCTCCTGGCCGTTTCACATCGTTGGTGCGACAGCAATACTGTTGAACCGCGGTACTGAAACGGGACGTGCTGATCAGAGAGCGGGGCGAGCGACCATGACCACCCGGGTACCCGAGCCCGTGCTCACCGTCGACGAGCTCGCCTCCCGGGCGGGGGTCACCGTCCGCACCGTACGGTTCTACAGCACCCGCGGCCTTTTGCCCCCTCCCGTGATCGGACCCCGTCGTGTGGGGCACTACGGGCTCGAACACCTGTCGCGGCTGGCGCTGATCGAGGAGCTCCAGCACCAGGGCATGACCCTGTCCGCCATCGAGCGCTACCTCGACGCCCTGCCCGACGACCTGAGCGCGCACGACCTGGCCATCCACCGGGCCCTGGTGGCGACCTGGGCGCCGGACTCGGCCGAGGAGGTGTCCCGGGAGGAGCTGGAGAAGCGGGCCGGGCGGCCGCTGCCGGAGGAGGACCTGCACCGCCTCGCCGCGATGGACGTGATCGCGGACAGCGGCGGGGGGTTCCGGGTGGACCTGTCGCTGCTGCGGCTCGGGGTGGCGCTGCTCGACGTGCCGATCTCCCACGAGACGATCCTCGCGGCACGCCGGGTGATGCTGGAGCACGCCCGGGCGACGGCGCAGGAGCTGACCCGCCTCTTCCGCGACGAGGTGTGGGGGCCGTTCACCGAGGGCGAGGACGACCCGGAGCGGGTGGAGTCCATGAAGGCGCTGTCGGCGCACATGCAGCCGATGATGGTGCAGGCGCTGGTGACCGCGTTCCAGCGGTCGCTGAAGGAGGAGCTGAAGGCGGAGTTCGCCACGGGCGATTGACCGCGCCCCGCCCGGATCTCCCAACTCCGGTGCGGGGGAGGTAGGTTCGGCCGCATGGCAGTGATCCACAAAACCACGATGACCCCCACCAAGCTGGAGCTCCTCGCCTCCTGGCTCCCCGACCAGCCCTGGTACACCGCCACGGGCGGCGCCCCGGAGCCGGTGAAGGCCGGCGGGTTCCGCCTCGACGACCCGGAGGGCGAGGTGGGCATCGACTTCATGGTCGTGGGGGGGGGGGGGGGGGGGCCGCCCGCCCCCCCCCCCCCGCCGCCTACCCCCCCAAGCGCCCCGCTCC